>JARKQF010000269.1 GCA_029973975.1 Paludibacter sp. | reverse complement strand
ATGCCCTCCTGTATTTTAGAGTTTCAACATCTTTCAAAGAATTGTAAATGTCCGTTTTGCGGTATCTTACACGTGTTCCAATCCGCTGGGCGGGAATTACACCAGTTTTAGTCCATTCGTTCAATGTGACCAATGAAATGCCTAAAATTTGTGCTGTTTCTTTTCGGGTGATTAATTCCGGGGTGGGTTCCGTTGGTTGTTGCGGTAAACCAACTACAATTTTTTGTACTTCATCTTGTACGATTGTTTTGATGCTGTTTTGTAATTGCTCAAAACTGATTCCTGATAAAATGATTTCTGTTTGCATATTCTTTATATTAAAAGTTTACGCAAACTTACCAGACTTGTTTGTGTCGGTATTTCCTAAAATTCCGTTTTGGAAAAATGGAAATAAAAAGATTGTTTTTTAGTTAAGATTAGGAAAATAGTTTAATTATATCTTCATTGTTGATAGGTGAATTGTCCGGGTAATATATTAAGTCTGATTTTGCATTTTGATTGGTAACCGTTTTGCGTGTAATTTCCTTATTCTTGGAATCAGGATTGATTTTTTCTTTCACTTCACATTGAAAATCAGAAAAATATGTTTTAATTCCAACTGAGTCTTTTATATTTGGTTTTATTATTCCTTGATACTTTAATAAATAATAGATGCGTGCAAAATTTGTTGGTAAATCTAATAATTGATTATTTTCATTTATAAATTCATTATTCCTCAGCCATCCTTTAAAAGAATCAATTTTATCATGATATTCATCTTTGAATAAATCTTTAAAATTTGCCTCTTTTTCATTAGTCTCGGTTTTCCTTTCAAGTTTAGATATTTCTTTGTATAAGTTTATTAAAGTGTCAATTTGTTCAGGTATGGTTTTTTTCCAGTATCCAAATATTTTATCAAAATGTTCGTTATAGATTCCATGAGTTTTAATGAATTCTAATTTTAAGTTTAGTAAATACTCATACTTTTCTTTGTTGGTGTTCAAATATATTAGACGTTCATTTATATTATCCATCTTATATTTTTGATTGTTGTCATTGCTGATTTGCCAACTCTTCTTTTCTATTACATACTCAGTTTTTTTTTCAAACTCCTTGTTTTTTTGATATGTAAGATACTCTAAGAACATATCTTTGGTAAGTAGCCTATCGTAATGCTCTGTATCACCATATTTTAAATTTTTATATTGTTGTAAAAACTGTGTAAAACCAACATCATGAATTGAAAATGCAATTTTTTTTTCAAAATCTGATTTTGGTGTTTCAATTGCATTAAATGTAATTGCATCATTAAAAAGTTGTTCGAATGTACTGTACTCTCGCCTCATTTTGTTTTATTTAGCAATTAACATTGGATTAAAAAACTTGTGTGATTTCATTTTTGTGGCATTGTCCTTAGCACTCATTTTGATATACTTCATAAATGCAGACTCTGTTTTATGACCGGTAATTTTCATGATAGAGATACTCGGCATATCTGCTAAAAATGCATTGGTGGCAAATGACCGGCGGGCGGTGTGACTGGTTACTAAATTGTGTTTTTCCGTTGTCGTTGCAACTTTAAACCCTGCCTTTGTGATTTCCGTTGTAATCTTTTCATTAATACCGGCAATACGTGCAATTTCTTTCAGATATACATTGAATTTTTGATTGCTGATTGCCCTTGGTAATTGATAGTTGTATTTTTCCAGTATTTGCCTTGTGATTGGGTGAATAGGTACAACAACATTCTGATTCGTTTTTTGGGTTTTGATGTTTATGGTTTCATCAGCTGTTATGTTTTCTTTTCTTAGTTGTGTTAAGTCTGAAAAACGTAATCCGGTATAACAACCAACTAAAAATAAATCCCTGACCTTTGTCAGATATTCAGGTAATTTATCGGAATGATGTTCCCGGCTAATGATTTCTATACTTTTAGGATTCTTTTCTAAATTGAAAATTTGCATCAATTCCTTTTCATTCAGATAAATGGAATCGGTTTCTTCATTCGGTTTCTTAAAGGTTCTTTTGCGGTAATCATCCGGGACATTGATTCCCCTGTCGTTTGCCTCACTCAAAAACGTTTTTAATATCTTAATCCTTGTTCCGATTGTGTTTTTTGATAGTCCTGATTTTGTCAGAAATTCAATAAACGAATTATAAAAGTCAATATCAATACTGTTGAAATTTAATGCTATCTTTTTTGCTGATTGGTAGTCCTGCAAATTCTTTTTGACAACCTTGTAACTTTTTAGTGTTGACTGTTTGTTGTTTGATGTTTGTATCAGGTAATCAATAAATGAAAATAATTCCCGTGGGATTTCACACGTTGTTACAACTTTTTCAGGCCTATGTATCCGGTCTAATTCAATCCTTAGTTTTTCATGTGTTGGTGGAATCCCATCCGTTGTTAAGTCGTTGATTAATTTTTTAGTAGTTGAAATAAAATCTTCAATTTTCTTATTGATTGCGTTGTAGTTCTCTTTTGCAGATTTTTTAACTGCCTCTATACTTATATCAAAAGTATCGGGTTCTGCCCACTTGTTTGATTCTTTTGCCCTGTTTAATTCCTTATTCCATAAATCAGGCCTGATTGAAATGGTTGTATAGTATTTTAAAGGTAAATACTTTTTCTTTCCTGATTCAATAGAATAAAGTCCGTAATTGATAAAACAGAATAATGGGGTTTCACTTTTCGCTCGTGGGTTGGTAAGATAAAAACTAATTTTTGCCATTGTAATATGTATGATTGGTTAAACACACAACAAATATAAAAATTTCTTACCATAAAACAATGCATGGTAAGAATAATGGTAAGAATAATTTCATATTTAACTTAATTAAGTCTTATCTTACTTAATTAGAAAACTTTTTAAAACACAGTAAAACAGTATGTTTACAATATATTTTTGATTAAGTGGGAATAAATGAAAAATGATATTTAGGTGTCCTGGTGGGACAACAGAGTAGATTAATAACGCAGCTAATCATCAACTAGTGATTAGCTGTTTTCGTTTTAACTCATGAACAAGTTAAACAAGCAAAATCAACCATATTCTACTAATCAAATACGGGGATCTTTCTCCCAAACTCCACCCTATTAATATTTTTCAATGGTAGATTTTGACTAACATATCTTCTGTTTTTTCCAAAAAATCTTTTATTTTGATGCACAAATCAACGTTGCACCAAACGCACATCGTCGATGTAATTTTGTTACATCCACCAAAATAAAAAATTGAGACGTTGATAAGGATATCAAAGTGTTATGTCCTCTTGGGATATGAAAGAAAGGTGTTGTTAATTATAAAAAGATTAATGTACCTTTATTCGTTTCAAGGCTTTTTAAATTAACGATCAGAAAAATACTTCTCCGTTTGCCACTCTCAATTTAATCTGTTGCTCGGTAAGTTTCAATTCTTTGTTGTTGATTGCAGCTTCCACAATACTTTTATTGTAGGCACTCACCTCTTCTGAATGCAGAAACTCTGTTGGATTTATCCACTTTGCGTCGAGAATCTCTGAGTTATCATGTATTTTTATTTCGTAAGATAAGGCTTGTGCGGTACACACGAGATAGAGATTTGATTCTCCAAACTGGCCGTTGTGAAAATGTCCGATGTTCATGATAGATTCAAAACGAATGTCAATACCAGTTTCTTCAAACACTTCTCTTGTGAGTGCTTCTTTTATTAATTCGTTTTTCTCAATATGTCCCCCAGGTAATTTATAGCCGTTTGAGAAACGATCTTTGATAACCAATAATTTCTGCTCGTGGAATACGATTGCACCCACGCCCACGATGTAGTTTTTTGTTGCCGGGACAAATGCTTCGGGGTTTATTTTTTTGACAAGCATAAGATTTCGCTCGTCACAATGGTGAAACTCAAAACCATACGTAGTGAGTACAGGGATAAGAGCAGCTTTTTTGATTGGAATTTTAATCCACATCAGATTTTTGTCGTCTATTGATGCTAATAATTGTGTTATTTCTGATTTAAATTCGGTTATATCTTCCGGAAGGCTTGCATGGTCGACGATGATTCCGTTGTACTGATTCTCTGATATTCTTATCATTATTCTTTAGTTATAAATAAGTTGCAGATGCTTTTTTGAGGTTCAAAAGTAAGGGTTTTATGCTGAAAACACAAGCGTGTTTTGTCAACTTTAAGTAGTGTGTTTCTTTTCTAATGGCTTTCGGGATAAAATATTATCTTTGCATATCCGGATTGAAAATACCCGAAATAATTTCAAAGATCACAACAATTGCAAGTGCATTAAGTTTGTATGAAAAACGCAATCAATTATATATATTCTGATATTCGTCGGAAAACGGAAGATTTTATTCGCTCCAAAGAATCGGGTGAATCTCAGGAGGCTGTCGATGGAGAGGTATTGGAATTATTGCATGAATTATTGGATTATCAGTCGAAATTAGAGGCACAGATTGTAAAACTGGCTGAAAATGAGCGGTCGGGAAGAAAAAAAGCTGAAGAAGCGCTAAGTAAAACAAAGGTTCAGCTTGAAGATGTACTTGAAGGCGCAAATATCGGTACTCTGGAGTGGAATGTACAAACGGGTAAGGTGAAGTTCAACAGTATCTGGGCCAAGAATCTGGGTTATACCAATACAGAAATAAAAATAGGTCTTGCACTGCTTGGAAAGAAAGGCTGGCGTGCTATCACACATCCCGACGATATCCCTTATGCCGATGAAATGTTGCAGAAACATTTCTCAGGAGAATTGCCTTTTCATTCTGTGGAGGTAAGAATGCGGCATAAAAAAGGTCATTGGGTCTGGTTTCATCAGATAGGTAGAGTAAAAACGTGGACTGCTGATGGAAAGCCATTGTTGATGTACGGTACTCATATTGACATTACCTGCCGGAAACAAATGGAAGAGCAGTTAAAAAAAGACATAGAAGCAAAAAAACAGGCTCAGCAGGCGTTGGTCGATTTGAATAACCAGTTGGAAGAGCGCATCAGGGAAAGAACGATCCAAATGCTGAATATTACGGTTGATGTGGAGGAGCGCGAACGTAACCGGTTCTCGGCTGAGTTGCACGACGGAATGGGACCGTTGCTTTCTACTATTAAGTTGTACTTTCAGTGGCTTGCTGATACTGAAGACCCTGAGAAGAAAAAGATAATTGTGGAGAAGGGTAGTCATAGTATTGAAATGGCGATTCAGACAGCACGTGAAATGGCGCGTGGGTTAAGTTCGCAATTTTTGTCAGAAGTTGGGTATATCAGTGCGTTAAATGATTTTGTGCAACAAATAAACCTGACAAAAAAAATCGATATTAATTTTGTAACAAATTCAAATGACCGTTTTGGGAGTTTTCCTGAACTTATGCTTTACCGGATTACGACTGAACTGATTAAAAATACCCTTACTTATGCTAATGCTTCCAGAATTGATATTGTATTTGATTATGATCAGTTAAAGAAGTTAATCTCGTTTACTTATATTGATGACGGAGCCGGTTTTGACTGGGAAGAAATCAGAAAACAAAAAAAAGGGCTTGGACTGATGAATATTCAACAACGGGTTCTCATTATGAAAGGTGATATCAAAATAAAAGCCAGATCCGGAGAAGGAATGCAGGTGTTAATACAAATCCCCGTAGATAATAAAACCGAAGATGTTAAAATATAGTCGTGATGAATAAGATAATTGTTGTCGATGATCATGCTTTATTCCGGGAAGGGATAAAGCTGTTGATTGAAAATGAAGGCTTAGGGAAGGTTATTGCCGAAGCTGAGAACGGACAAATGTTGCTGGATTTGCTGAAAACACTCCAGCCTGATTTGGTTATCATGGACATTGAAATGCCGGTGATGGGTGGATTGGAGGCCACACACAAAGCGTTGCAGATACATCCGGAGCTCAAAGTTTTAGTTCTCACTATGTTGAACGATAAGGCTAATTATTTTGACATGACAAATGCCGGAGTCTCCGGTTTTGTCCTGAAAACGGCAGGAAAACAGGAGTTTGAAAAGGCGATTAATGCAATTATCAGAGGAGAGTGTTATTTTTCTAATGATGTGTTGCGTCAGATCATCCTCAATATGGATAATGGAGAACTTGTGCATAACACAACGGATCGGCAGCATGAAAAATTAACAGCACGTGAAACAGAAGTGTTGCAGTATTTTTGCGAAGGATTAACGGTAAGTGAAATTGCTTCAAAGTTATTCATAAGTATCAAAACTGTTGAATCGCACAGGTCAGCGCTTCTGAAAAAGACCAATACCAGAAATACCATTAATCTGGTGCTTTATGCCATAAAAAATAATATGATTTCCATATAAATCTTTTGTATTAAATCAGGGTTTACACGGATATAAAATCAGGGTTTGTACTAGGCATGATTTTTTATGTTTATCTTAATTTTGTAAGCCTAATGGCAGCTTGTTAAGTTGGCAATTCAAAATCATCAAATATTATTGGATATATGGAAATCTCAAACTATCAAACCACTCAAAACACAAAAATCAGTCTGTTTCCGAATCCTACGGCTGATTTCTTCCGCGTAAGTGGTATTGTTGGTACCGCTAAGTTGATTATCAGTAATATTCACTGTAAAATTCTAATGACGAAAGACGAAGTATCAAGCGATGATGATATTTGTGTGAAATCCTTACCTAAAGGGATTTATATAGCAAAAATCATTTCAAAGAGAGGAGTTGAAAGGAGGAAATTGGAGAAGAAATAGCAATGATATTTCAGCCTTAAAGAGTTTATTTGTTACAAGGGAGCGGCAGTATGAATGTCGCTCCCTTTTTAAATTTTCTATTTGTATTTTGTCTGAAGAAATTCTATGGTTTGTTGCATCATTTTTATTAAAATTTCAATATTGATGTCAGATAATTTCTTGACATAAATGCAACCTTTGCCCATTTTGAATTTACCCAGTTCATTTAATAACGCTTCCTGTCCGGCGCAACCTGAATATACATAGAGCGAGATAGCTGCTTTCCGCGGCGAAAAACCAATGAGGGGCCAGTCGCCTTCCTGCCGGCTACGTTCTGATTTATAATGATAACTCCCAAATCCGATGATTGTACCACCCCACATCTTAGGTTCAAAACCGGTTAAGTTTTGCATGAGTTTCAACAACTCAAAGCTGTCCTTCTTTTTTAATTCAGTGTCAGCGAAGGTGTTGATGAAAGTTGCTACATCAGCATCGTTCTGTTTGGTTTTTATTTCGGCCACAAGGTTGTTTATTTTAAAGTCATTTTGTATTCTGCAATTTTCTTAAAGTCATCAGCCTGATTGGGTCGTTTAATGATTAATATTAACGGAGTTAACTTCCCGATTGTTTTTGCCTGAGCGAAAAAAGTTTTAATATCATTACCAATATCCAGCAGCATGACGCCTTCACGCGTTTTTTCAGTAAAGTAAAAACTGGTTTTGATACAATCACTCCAAAGAGAAAGCCAGGCTATTGTTTTCTTTTTGTTGGTTATTTTGCATAGCCACGCTTTCCCATCGTGGTAGTAGCGCCACTCCGTGTTCAAACCGAATGCTGAAATGATGTTCTCAATTTGCAGATAGGTTTGCAAAAGTTGTTTGCTAAGAATTGCCTCGAACAGTTCGTTGGATGGTAATTGATCGGGGTCTGTAAGGAGTTGGGTGATGTTCATGTCCAGATTGATTTTATTCAGTTATTTCAATATGATTGCCTTCAGGATCAAGAATAACACTTTCGTAGTACCCGTCGCCGGTTGTTCTTGGTTCGCCGTATATGGTGAAACCATCACGCCGTAAACAGTCTGTGCAAACATCAACAGCTTCTTTACTACCCACGGATATTGCAAGATGTGTTAATCCGTTTGTTATCCCCTTGTTTTTTGTTTCGTTGATGATGTCTTCCTTTTTCATGATTTCAAGCCGTGCACCAGAATCAAACGAGAGAAAGTAAGAAGAAAATCCTTTGTCGGAGTTCTGATATTTTTTGCTGCATTGCATGTTGAAATAGGTCTGGTAAAAGCTGCGCATACCCTCTAAATCATTTACCCATATTGCAATGTGTTCAATTTTCATGTTGATTTTTTATGATTAAAGTAAATTCTGTTTACATCGTCAAATGTAGTTAATTGTTAAGAAATTAACAAGAAGTTACCTATATTTTACTATTCATATTTGCTACTCATTATTATCTCTTTGTTTGAATATTTTTTGTAAATTTGCATCTTCAAAAATTCGCATGATATAATTGTATGAAACGAACATGAAATAATTTAATCACTTATTCCACCCAAGTGGATGATTAAATTATTTCATCGGGAGTTCCATACGACAATAAAAAAAATAAGATTTAATCGCATGAAATTCAACGAATACTCTCAGCTAAATTTATCGGAAATCAATAAAAAAATGCTTTCATTCTGGAAAGAGCAGGATGTTTTTCATAAGAGTGTTACCTTGCGGGAGGGTAAGCCTTCGTTCGTGTTTTATGAAGGTCCGCCTTCAGCTAACGGGATGCCGGGGATTCACCACGTGATGGCGCGTACGATTAAAGACATTTTCTGCCGCTATAAAACCATGCAAGGTTTTCAGGTGAAAAGAAAGGCGGGTTGGGATACGCATGGCTTGCCGGTTGAACTGGGCGTTGAGAAAGCGTTGGGCATTACCAAAGAAGATATCGGGAAAACTGTTACGGTGGAGGAATACAACGCTGCCTGCCGGCGTGATGTGATGAAATATACCAGAGAATGGGAAGATCTGACTGAGAAAATGGGTTACTGGGTCGATATGGATGATCCATATATTACTTACGATAACCGTTATATAGAAACTTTGTGGTGGTTGCTGAAACAACTTTATAACAAAGGATTGCTTTACAAGGGATACACCATTCAGCCTTATTCGCCGGCCGCCGGTACGGGGCTGAGTACGCACGAGTTGAATCAGCCTGGATGCTACAGGGATGTTAAAGATACAACTTGTGTAGCGCAGTTTAAGGTGATTGATAAGGCTGCTTTACCTTTTAGTGTTACAGATGAAAATGAGTGTTATTTTCTGGCATGGACAACGACTCCCTGGACTTTGCCGTCGAATACTGCTTTATGCGTGGGGCCGAATATCAGCTATGTGTTGGTTAACTCCTTCAATCCTTATACACATGCTCCGGTTTCGCTGATTTTGGCGAAAGATCTGGTGGCAGCACATTTTAATCCGAAAAATGCGGAACTTAAACTGGCAGATTATGTGCCGGGTGATAAAAATATTCCTTATGAAATTGTTGGAGAATGTAAAGGTTCTGATTTGTCGGGTGTTCAATACGAACAGCTTATTCCCTGGGTGAATCCTGGAGAAGGTGCGTTCAGGGTAATTACCGGCGATTTTGTAACTACGGAGGATGGCACTGGTATAGTACACATTGCACCGACCTTTGGCGCCGATGACGACCGAGTGGCAAAACAACACGGTGTTCCCGCTTTGTTACTGATTGATAAGGACGGAAACCGTCAACCAATGGTCGACAGAACAGGTAAATTCTTCAGAATAGATGATTTGGATGCACAGTTTGTAGCAGAGAAGGTGCGTGTTGAGCTTTATAGGGAATTCGCCGGTTGCTTTGTGAAGAATGCGTATGATGAGGCGTTAAAGGATAGTGAAACTACGCTGGATATCGATCTTTGCGTGATGCTGAAACAACAGGGACTGGCATTCAAAATAGAGAAACATGTCCACAATTATCCGCATTGCTGGCGTACGGATAAGCCGGTGCTATATTATCCACTTGATAGTTGGTTTATTAAAACAACAGCTTGTCGCGATGAGATGATCGCACTTAATAATACTATCAACTGGAAACCGCAATCGACAGGTACGGGTCGCTTTGGTAAATGGCTTGAGAATCTACAGGACTGGAACCTGAGTCGTAGTCGCTACTGGGGTACACCCCTGCCCATTTGGAGAACGGAAGATGGAACAGAAGAAATTTGTATTGGCTCGACAGAAGAGTTAATGCTGGAAATTGAGAAATCAATCAAAGCTGGTTTCATGGCCGGAAATCCGTATGAAAACTTCAAACCGGGAATTTATACGGCTGAGAATTACGCGATAGAAAACATCGATTTACACAGGCCTTTTGTCGATAATATCGTGTTGGTATCTCTTTCCGGAAAACCGATGAAGAGGGAACTCGATCTGATTGACGTGTGGTTCGACTCGGGGGCAATGCCTTATGCCCAATTGCATTATCCGTTTGAAAACAAGAACTTGGTTGAATCCGGTTCTTTCTTCCCTGCTGATTTTATTTCGGAAGGTGTTGACCAAACCCGTGGATGGTTCTTCACTTTACATGCCATAAGCACGATGGTACGTGGTTCGGTTGCGTTCAAAAGTGTTATCTCTAACGGACTGGTGCTCGATAAAAACGGGAATAAGATGTCAAAACGCCTGGGAAATGCTGTTGATCCATTCACAACAATTGAGAAATATGGTTCCGATCCGTTGCGTTGGTACATGATGACCAATGCATCTCCCTGGGATAACTTAAAATTTGATGTAGAGGGAATTGAAGAAGTCAGAAGGAAATTCTTCGGCACCTTGTATAATACTTATTCTTTTTTTGCTCTGTATGCTAATGTAGATAATTTCAGTTTTGCTGAAGCAGAGATTCCATTGGAACAACGTCCTGAAATTGACCGCTGGATCATTTCTCTGTTGAATACACTGGTGAAAGACGTTACGGAGTATTACGAAAGCTACGAACCTACAAAAGCCGGCCGTGCGATCTCCGATTTCGTGGGTGAAAACCTGAGTAACTGGTATGTGCGCCTCAACCGGAAACGTTATTGGGGAGGGGAATACAATCAGGATAAACTTTCGGCTTATCAGACATTGTATACTTGTCTGGAAACCGTGGCTAAACTGATGGCGCCAATTGCTCCGTTCTATGCCGATCAATTGTTCCTTGACCTGAATAAAGTCACCGGTAAAGATAAGTCGGAGTCGGTGCACCTTGCAATGTTCCCTGGATATGGCGAAGCAGCTGTTGATAAACACCTCGAGAACTGTATGCAACAGGCACAGCAGATTTCTTCGATGATATTAGCTTTACGCCGGAAAGCAGAAAAGAAAGTCCGCCAGCCGCTTACAAAAGCAGTGGTGCCTGCACCGGACGAACAAACCTACGAACAGATTCGTTACATTGCCGAATTGATTAAAGCGGAAGTAAACATCAAGGAGCTGGAAGTTATACCGGCAGATGCGGATATGGTTAACCTGGTGAAAAAGGTGAAGCCGAACTTCAAAACGCTAGGTAAAAAATACGGAAAACTGATGAAAGATATTGCCGTAGCAATGACTTCACTGAGTAAATCACAAATCAGCGAAATTGAGCGAAATGGTAAATACCTGCTGAAAATAGGAGCAGAAGATGTTGAAATCCTGGCAGAAGATGTCGAAATCATCACTGAAGACATGCCGGGTTGGTTGGTGGCCAATGAAGGTCGTTTGACTGTTGCACTCGATATCACGGTTACTGACGATTTGTTACGCGAAGGTATTGCCCGTGAATTGGTAAACCGCATTCAGAACCTGCGTAAATCGGCCGGAATGGAAATTACAGACAAAATCAACATCGAAATAGAACGGCTGGAAGAAATTAATATGGCTGTAGAGGCTTACGGTCAGTACATTGCCTCGCAAACGCTGGCGGCCTCAATTCAGTTGGTTGATGTGGTTGATTCGCCGGTTGAACTTGATTTTGAAGATTATATTGTAAAAATAAAAATTGAGAAGATATAAATCTGATTGAATTCCAGAATCTTATCGTCTTATTAGTATTAAAATGGGATTTCTTTTTTCACTTATATTCTTTGTATTTATCATAGGGGTAGTCATACTGCTGTCCGTACTGGGATTTGTACGCTCGATTTTTGGATTTCGTCGCAGAAAAGATCCTTTTCCTGATGGTCGTAATTTTAATGGAGAAACCAATGAAAGGTATAATCCCTTTAAGACCACCAAAAAAAGTAAGAAGATTATTGATAAAGACGAAGGAGAATATGTGGATTATGAAGAAATGAATTAATTATTATTTATATCATGAAAAAATCGTTGTTTTTATCATTTGCGTTGTGTTGCTCCCTGTTGTTGTTTGCACAGCCACAGGTTCAGATTGTTAAAGTCTCCGTTGTGCCTGATAGTCAGGACTGGAATTATGCATTAAATAAAAAAGCAAAGTTCGATATTAGCGTTACCCAAAGTGGTATTCCGGTAAAAGATGTAGAGATTCGATACGAGTTATCTTACGACATGATGCCGGCCTTTAAAACGGCCACAATAACCCTGAAAGAAGGTAAAGCACAGATAGAAGGAGGTAGCATGAAAATACCGGGATTCCTGCGTTGCCGTGTTTTTGCAAAATATAATGATAAAGAATATGAAGGCCGGGGAACCGCCGGTTTTGCTCCTGAAACTATTAAGCCTACAGCTGAAGTCCCGGCCGATTTTCAGGCATTTTGGGATAAGGCAAAAGCAGATAATAAAAAAATTCCGATGGATGCTAAAATCAGGTTGTTACCTGAAAGATGTACGGAAAAAACCAATGTATATGAACTGAATTTTCAGAACTTTCGTACAGGTTCGCGTATGTACGGGATTTTGTGTATCCCGAAAGCTCCGGGAAAATATCCGGCTTTGTTAAGGGTTCCCGGTGCAGGGGTCCGTCCTTATACGGGCGATATTAAGAATGCTGACAGAGGGATGATTACTTTAGATATGGGCATACATGGCATTCCAGTGACTATGGAACAAGGTGTTTATGACGATTTGCGTGCCGGAGCCTTGCAAATGTATAGTACCAGCAATTTCGATAACAAAGATAATGTGTATTATAAACGTGTTTATCTGGGTTGCGTTCGTGCTGTCGATTATATCTTCTCTTTGACGGAGTTTGATGGGGAGAATATTGTGGTTTACGGGGGTAGCCAGGGTGGAGCCTTGTCGGTAACTACTGCAGCATTAGATCAACGAATCAAAGGTTCTATCTGTTTTTATCCGGCATTGGCTGATATGACTGGTTACTTGCATAACAGAGCCGGCGGATGGCCCCACATCTTCAGAAATAATAACGATGTACCGGCTGTTTTAGCAGAGAAAGTTAAAACTAGTGGTTATTACGATGTTGTGAATTTTGCCCGGCTCCTCAAAGCGCCGATTTTCTTTGGTTTTGGTTACAACGATATGGTTTGTCCACCAACATCGACTTACTCGGTTTATAATGTCATTACATCGCCTAAAACCTTGTGTGTTGTGCCAGAGATAGAACATTATACCTATCCGGAAATGTGGGATGCAGCATGGAAATGGGCAGATGGTATTATCGGGCGGTAAATTTTGCCTTTGTAGAGACATTGCATGCAATGTCTCTACGGTAAAAATTCAATTTCCTTAAAATAATACCCCGTCATATCACCATTCACATCCTCCAGCATCAATCGACCATCTTTTTCAATGTCTATGATTTTTGCAGAAAAGGATTTTTCATCGATACGATATGAATGGTAACCTGTTTTGCGGTACAAATTCTCCATATATTGTTTGCGAACCAGTTCCGGACTTACCTCAACGTAATAATGGAGGATGTTGCCGGTAATGGCCTCCAGTATCAAATCAATAGGGTATTCTTTTCCTGTGATTTGTTTGAGTGAAACAGGATTAGGAGCGTCAGAAGTGAATGTTGTCTGGTTGATATTCAGTCCGATTCCAATTACTGAGGCATTGATGATTCTGCCCTGTAATGTGTTTTCTATCAGTATACCCCCCAGTTTCTTGTTCTTCCAATAGATGTCATTAGGCCATTTAACGCAGAATGCAGTTTCATGATCCGGATGCAAATTACGCAATACATCAATAATGCCTAATGATACGATTTGCGAGATGATGAACTGATCTTCAATGGCAATATGATGTGGGCGTAAAAGTAAGCTAAAAAGTAAATTTTTACCTTTTGCCGATTCCCACTGGTTATTTCCCTGGCCTTTGCCCTGATGCTGAAAATCAGTATGAACTACAAAACCTTCCGGTAAAGGGCTTTTACGTAGCATTTCTTTCATCAACACATTGGTTGATACTGTTTCGCTGATATGATGATAAAGTTCGTTCATTTAATTCGGATCTACATCAAAACTGATTCTGACACTTTTAAACTCTTGTTTCGATAACATACGTTGCATGATATCCTGCAGATAATTTTTAGCCGTTTGTAAGGATGCTTCCGTTTCAATCTTAAAAAGTATCTGACGAATAAACAGATTTTGAATACGGGAAATGGCAGGGATAACGGGTCCCAATACCCTGTTACCAAAAACAGCTTTCATTTCGACAGCCATCTCTTTTGTTACCCGGTTGACGACAGCGGCATCCCTGTGTTTCAGAGTTATCTGTATCATTCTGTAATAAGGAGGATATTTAAACAGCTGTCTTTCGGCTGATTGTAATTCGTACATGGCCTGGTAGTCGTGATGCAGTACCTGTGTGATAACCGGATGTTGCGGGGTGGATGTCTGAATAATGACTAATCCTCTTTTATGCTTTCTTCCGGCTCTGCCACTTACCTGAGCCATGAGCTGAAATGCTCTTTCGTGTGCCCTGAAATCAGGGAAATTCAGCAGGTTGTCGGCGTTCAGAATGCCTACCAGACTTACCTTCTGAAAGTCGAGTCCTTTTGTGACCATTTGCGTACCAATCAAAATATCAATTTTGTGATTTTCCACAGCAGTGATGATTTGCTCGTAGGCTTTTTTTGAACGGGTTGTGTCTAAATCCATTCGTTGTACACGGGCATCGGGAAATATTTTTTTAATCTCTTCTTCTATTTTCTCCGTGCCGAAACCACGGGTTTGCAATCCTGGTGTTTTGCAAACGGGACAAATATCCGGCAGCCTTTCCGTATAACCACAATAATGGCAGTTCAGCGTGTTGACCGAAGCATGTAAAGTGAGACTTACGTCACAGTTTTTGCATTTCGGAATATATGCACAGGCCTTACATTCTACAAAAGGCGCATAGCCCCTTCGGTTCTGAAAGAGAATAACCTGCTCTTTGTTCTTTAGGGCTGATGAAATTTTTTCCAGTAACACATCTGAGAAATGACCGTCAAATTGTTTTTTTCGGTAAGCTTCTTGCATGTTTACTACCTGAATTTCGGGTAACTGCATTTCTTCGTGCCGTTCTTTCAGTTCCACGAAACCATATTTGCCTGTTTGGGCGTTAAAATAACTTTCGATGGATGGAGTGGCTGTTCCCAATAGAGTTTTTGCTCCATGCATATTAGCCAGAACAATCGCTGCATTCCGGGCATGGTACCTGGGAGTCGGGTCGTATTGTTTGAAGCTCGGTTCGTGTTCCTCGTCCACAATCACCAGGCCAAGGTGGCGAAATGGTAAAAATATTGACGAACGTACCCCCAAAATAATTTCGTATGATTTATTGTGTAATACATTGTTCCAGATTTCGACCCGTTCAGCGTCAGAAAATTTAGAATGATAAATGCCCAGTTTATTTCCAAATACACGTTTTAGCCGGGAAGTCAGTTGAGTGGTCAGGGCGATTTCAGGGACCAGATACAGTACCTGTCTACCCTCAGCAAGCGTTTTGTTAATCAGGTGGGTGTAAATTTCGGTTTTTCCGCTGGAAGTTACACCATGCAGCAATACAACCGGCTTATCTATGAATTGATTTTCAATGTCCGACAGGGCTTTTTGCTGAGAATCATTCAGAGGAAAGGCATGTGCAGTTTCAAGTGTAGCAACCCCCAGTCGTCCTGTTTCCAGTTGATAAATTTCAAAAATGCCTTTTTCAACCATGTTGTTGAGTACGGCTGCACTGATTGCTGTCTTTTCAAGAAGTGCTTTTTTGAATACAATCTCGGTATTTTTGGCTTTCAAACATTTCGAAAGTTCTATATAGCGCATCAGCAGGGTCAGTTGCTTGGGCGCCCTTGATAAACTATCAAAAAGACTTTTTAGTTTATCTTCCTCTGAATAAAGTGTCGAAAGGCGAATACATGCTTCTGTTTTAGCTTTGAACTTCTCAGAAACAGACTCATTGACCTCCACAGCGCCTTTGTCCAACAGTTTTTTAATTACAGGCATGATGTCCGTAACAGAACAAAATTTGTTTAATTCAGCAATGGAATGTGGTTTGGTGTCTGACAGGACATCCAGAACCTGCTGTTCCTTGACAGATAATATTTCGTCAGCCTCAAAATCGGGATTAATGCAAACTTCTGTCTCACTTTCCAGTTTTAGTCCGGAAGGTACAGCTGCCTGATAGACCTCTCCGATGGTTGACATGTAATACCCACTGATCCATTCCCAGAATTTATATTGTGGTCTCCGCATTACAGGCTCTGTATCGAGCAAACATAAAATTTCTTTGGGTTTATATAAAGTTGGTTCCTGTGTGTGTATTACCGTAATGATGCCAGTGTATAACTTCCTGGCTCCGAACTGTACTACGACCCGCATGCCAATTCGTATACTGTCGGTCCACTCAGTGGGAACAGCATAGGTAAAAGTGCCTGAAACTGGCAATGGAACCACAACATCGACGTACTTCATGAAAGAAAAATTGAATTACAAAGATAGTTATTTTAGTGGTTAGTGGTTAATGCTCAGTAGTAAGTTTTAGGAAATAATTAACCACTATCAATTTACCACTAACCACTAAAATAACTATCTTTGCACCAAACATCATCAGTATGAATCCCTATCCTCTTATCCAAAAATATTATACGCCGGGTACCGAATTATATCACGTACTGGTTACCCACAGTGAACAAGTCAGGGATTTGGCGCTTGAAGTGGCAAAAAAACATCCGGAGTTAGAAGCAGATATTGAATTTATTGCTGAAGCTGCAATGTTACATGACATCGGAATTTTTTTGTGTGATGCTCCCCGGATTTTTTGCCATGGCAGTCATCAGTATATCGAACATGGTTACTTAGGGGCTGATCTGTTGCGAAAAGAAGGGCTGGATCGTCATGCTCTTGTTTGTGAGCGACATACCGGAACCGGAATATCGTTGGAAAAGATAAAGGAGCATAATTTGCCAGTGCCGCACCGGGATATGTTGCCGGTAACCATCGAGGAGCAGATTATTTGTTATGCTGATAAGTTTTTCTCGAAAACGGCGTTAAACAGCATGCATGATCCGGAAAAAATAAGCAAGATGCTCGGTCGTCACGGTCAGGAAAATATTGCCGTTTTTGATACCTGGCATATCCGGTTTTCTTAAAACCTAAAGGAGCTTGTAAGATAGTCCGAAAGTGAGCAATTGTTTAAACTGAATCATAGCCTTTTCGTCGGTTAGTACGGTGTTGTCGTATCTCGGGTTAAGAGAAAGACGGGTAGAAAGGAACCTGTTAAACTTGAAGTTACCTATAATTTCCCAATCCACTTCAATTTTTTCGTAGTTGGTATAAAAAGAGAGTTTGGAGTCAATTTGCAGTTCACGCACCGGACTGTAAGATATTTGTGCTCTGAAAGAACTACCCACCTGACTCAGGATATTTTCCCCTTTGGGTATACCGAACGACTTTTGATCTACAAGTAAAGTGTCGTTCGCATAGATAAACTTATAGCTTAAAGGAGAGAACATGAGTGAAAACAATTTTTTGTACTTGTAGTCTAAACCGACATTCACGTTAAATCTCACCGGAGTTAATAGTTTAGCTTTCATAACCGAAGAATTAATCGCTTTGTAACTATTGAAGAACTGAGTTGAGAAATCTACCGATCCACTATAAAACCAGTTTCCTCCCGCTTTGACCCCCAGTTTGCTGGTAGCCCTTAAGATATCATCATTGGTGTTTAGTAACCGTAATGTATCTCCTTCAACCGAGTTAAAACCCATCCGCCATTCCGCAAAATTATCCCATTGAATATTCTTTTTGTCATCATAATTGAAAGTTCCGTTCACGATGCCCAGAATAGAAATATTATCGCTACCACCCTGATACCAGTTTTTGGAAATATAATTCTGAGAAAATTGCAACATGGCATTTGATTTTGTGGTCCATGGGTTGCGTTTAATTTTTTCAATGGTTAGTCTCCTGTGATCATAGTTTAACCTGTTCCTGTTCATCAAAACGGTTTCGTCTATAGGCTTTGCATTCAGTTCAAAATTAATGAAATCAGTCACATCGGGCAGGTTGTCAATTTTGTACGCAATAAAATGCGGATTGTAAGTGACAAACTTCCGAATGGTAATTTCCCTTAATTCCTGCAATATCTCTTCTGCACTATTCAGTTTTGTTGTGTTGAGTGAATTAAATCCTGAGGTTGCAAACTTTGAAAAATAGTCATTTGCAGACCATGAGTCAAAATGAACAGGCTTAGCTGAATAACCATGAAATAATATATCGATAAAAAGAGGATTTGTTTTTAAGAATCTGTCATTGATGATAACCTGTTTTGTTTTTGGTCGACTTTGCTCTACATTTAACAATATTTGCCGGATGTCTATTGGTACGTATGTTTTTTTTCCGTTTTTGACAGACGAATCAGGTCTGGTTTCAGGCAGTGTAATTTCAGGCGTGACATTCTCCGGAGCAATGGTCAGCGAATCTTTCTCATTAAAGGAATTTTCAATTAAATGTTTAATCGCAGTAACAATGATGGTATCCTGATTGATCTCAGTAGCAGGAAATACTGAAAGCGGAACCAGAATAAATAAAAAAGGAGCAAAAATAAATTTCAATTTCATCTTCTGACAGTAAAATGCTGTTTTTTCTTCATTAATCAAACAAAGTCGGGGCATCTTCTTCAAATCTGCGAAGAATTGCCTGCATCAATGTTTCCCGTATAAATTTTGATTTATTGGACACATTGTATTGATTGATATACCTGTTGAGCGCCTTGTTTTCCGCATCATTGAGCATGAATAAATGTTTGTGCTTCCGCAGTTTATTGCGGCTCAATGAAGATTCTTGTTTTTTATTCCCCATTATGTTGAAAAAAGTAGTACAAAAGTAATATTAAATGTCTTAACTTTTACAATTTACGGGGAAATTCCCTACATTTGCATTACTTAATCAACAAACACTTTAACTATGGCTAAACACAATGAACTTGGTTTAATCGGCGAAAAACGCGCTCTGGAATTTTTGGTTGCAAAAGGGTACAAAATCCGTACCACCAATTACCATGCTGGAAAATTAGAGATTGATATCATCGCAGAAAAAGATGGCTGGTTGGTAGTTGTAGAGGTCAGAACCCGTTCTACCGATACGTTTCTTGCTCCGGAGGAAACCATTGATCTGCGCAAAATCAAAAATTTGGTAAATGCGGCAGGGAGCTACATCAAACGTTATAATTGGCAGGGCGAGACACGATTCGATGTGGTATCGGTGATGCCTGACGGAGATGATTTCAAAATTGAACATATCGAAGATGCCTTTTTACCTCCGGTTTTCTGAATCAGGGGCAAAAAATAAAAAATATGATAAAAAAAACATTTATCTTTCGTGTGTAAAATAGTTTGGTTAATTTTGCACAGAATAATACGCTATAATCCCGTTTATTTTATATCAAACCATCACAATTTACGACAAAATGAAACTCATTGAAAAACAAGTAGCCGATAAACTCCTAAGAATAAAAGCTGTTAAGTTACAACCGCATAATCCTTTTACCTGGGCGTCGGGATGGAAATCGCCGATTTACTGCGATAACCGCAAAACATTATCTTATCCGCAAATCAGAACTTATATCAAGTTGCAGATTGCCCGGCTAATTCAGGAAAACTATCCGGAAGCAGAGGTCATTGCCGGAGTGGCTACAGGTGCTATTGCACAGGGAGCGTTGGTTGCCGACTTGCTTGGTTTGCCATTCATCTACATTCGACCGACTCCAAAAGATCACGGATTGGAGAATCTTATCGAAGGAGATTTGAGACCGAAACAAAAGGTAGTGGTTATTGAAGACTTGATTTCAACTGGTGGCAGTAGTCTTAAAGCAGTGGAAGCTATCCGCAAAGACGGTTCTGAAGTACTTGGAATGGTCGCTGTATTTTCTTATGGTTTTCCTGTTGCAACTGAGAAATTCAGGGCAGCGAGAGTAAAACTGACTACCCTCTGCGATTATGATGCAGTGCTGGCAGAGGCGCTCTCGATCAACTATATTAATGAAGAAGATATTGAAACCCTCAAAGAATGGCGGATGAATCCTGCTGAATGGAGAAAAGACTATTAATTGAATGACAACATACAAAAGTGATATAAAAACCATTTCTTCTTCAGAAGAAGTGGTTTTTGGCATGCTGAGTGACCTCAATAATCTGGGGAAACTTGGTGATATGGATAAATTACAGGGGAAATTCAGGGTGGTGGAGTATGATGCCGACTCTTGTCTGCTTGAACTGAGCCAGTTTGGGAAAGTGGGTTTCAGAATTACAGAAAAAACACCACATAATTCTATCCGGTTCGAAACTTCTTATCTGCCGGTTGAGGTAAATGCCGAAATTAAACTGGATGAATTATCCTCAAACCAAACGCAAATGCAGTTGCTGTTGCATGCCAATCTTCCCTCGGTGTTGAAAATGATGTTAAACAAACAACTCGAGCAGGGAATTAATACCTTGGCTGATTTGTTTGAGAAATTACTCAATAAAAAGCTCACATAATACAACGATTATGGCAGAAAAAATCTGGGAAAAAAATGTGCAGGCAGATCAACGGATTGAGAAGTTCACGGTAGGAAGAGATCGTGAAATGGACCTTTGTCTGGCTAAATACGATGTGCTTGGCTCTATGGCGCACATTCGCATGCTTGAGTCTGTCGGACTGTTACAAGCTGACGAACTGGAGGTGCTTCTGATTGTGCTGAAAGAAATTTATCAGACGATTGAAGAGGGAACTTTTGTTATAGAGGATGATGTAGAAGATGTTCATTCTCAGGTAGAGCTTTTACTGACACGTAAACTTGGTGATGTGGGTAAGAAAATTCACAGTGGCCGTTCCCGTAACGATCAGGTATTGGTTGACCTCAAGCTTTTTGCGCGTACTGAATTGATGAAAATTACCGGTCAGGTGAACTACCTGATTGAAGCCCTGATTGAACAGAGTAACCGCTATAAGCATGTGCTCCTGCCCGGATATACCCACCTGCAGATTGCGATGCCATCTTCCTTCGGATTGTGGTTTGGCGCCTACGCTGAGAGTCTGGCTGATGATCTGCAATTATTACTATCGGCATGGAAAATAACCAACAGAAATCCCTTAGGTTCAGCTGCCGGTTATGGTTCTTCTTTTCCTTTAAACAGGCAGATGACGACTGATTTGTTGGGTTTTGACAGCATGAATTATAATGTGGTTTATGCCCAGATGGGACGTGGTAAAATGGAACGAACGGTTGCTAATGCTTTGGCATCGGTTGCTGCAACTGTCTCCAAGCTAGCTTTTGATGCCTGTATGTACAACTCACAGAATTTTGGTTTTATCAAACTACCGGATGAATTTACTACCGGATCGAGTATCATGCCACATAAGAAAAATCCGGATGTATTTGAACTTACGCGTGCCAAATGTAACAAGATACAGTCGTTACCTCAGCAAATCATGCTGATAACCAATAATCTACCTTCCGGATATTTCCGGGATTTGCAGATTATCAAAGAAGTTTTTATTCCTGCTTTTGATGAGTTGAAGGATTGTTTGGATATGACAAGTCTTATGATGTCACGGCTTCAGGTGAACGAGCGTATATTGGATGATTCAAAATACGACCTGATTTTTAGTGTTGAAACTGTCAATAAGCTTACACTGAGTGGGGTGCCTTTCCGTGATGCTTATAAGCAAGTTGGCTTGGATATAGAAACTGGTGGTTTTAATCCGGATAAAGCCATTCGGCATACGCATGAAGGGAGTATAGGAAATCTGTGTAACGATGAAATATTGTTATATAAGAACGAAATTATCAGTCAATTTGATTTTGAAAAAGTTAAGCAAGCAATTGATCAATTGCTTGCTTAATTGAAAGCCAATAACCGATTTATTTAGCGGAAATTATACTGGTTTTTTGAAATTTTTTCCTGATTTGATTCTCAGTGCGTTTAATACAACGGTTACAGAACTGAGACTCATAGCTGCTGCAGCAAACATGGGGCTTAATGTCCATCCCCAGATCGGGTAAAAAACACCTGCAGCCAAAGGAATTCCCAATATGTTATAGAAAAACGCCCAGAACAGATTTTGTTTGATATTCAGCATAACTTCTTTACTAAGTTGAATATAGGAACTAACACCTGAGAGATCGTTGCTGATAAGTACTACGTCTGCCGATTCAATGGCTATGTCGGTTCCTGCTCCGATTGCAATTCCCAAATCTGCCCGCATAAGAGCGGGGGCGTCGTTGATTCCATCGCCAACCATGGCTACTTTTTTGCCTTCAGCCTGTAACTTGCGGATTTCGTCTTCTTTACCCTGTGGCAGGACACCGGCAATTACATGTTTTATTCCGAGTTTTTGTTGTATGTGCTGTGCAACCCTGAGGTGGTCTCCAGTCAGCATAATCACTTCCAGTCCCATTTGCTGAATATGTTTAACAGCCTCTGCACTGTGTGGTTTTAATACATCAGCAACTGCAATAATACCCAATACTTCTGTTGAATTGGCAATATAAAGCAATGTGTTTCCTTCGTCGACCAGCAACTCAGTTTTGTTTGAAAATGAATCTGTTGCAATGTTTTTTTCTTCCATGAGTTTGGCGCTGCCGGCGAAATATACCCGTTCATTAATAACAGCTTTAATTCCCAATCCGGGAAATACTTCGAAGTCAACAACAGGTTGCGGAAGAATACCTCTGAATTCAGCTTCGTCCAGTACAGCATTTGCCAGTGGGTGTTCAGATTGTTTTTCTAGTGAGGCTGCAATTTCCAGCAATTTATTTTCGGGAAGAAAACGATTGGAAATGATTTTAGTAACCATCGGTTTCCCAGCAGTTAGTGTTCCTGTTTTATCTAATACGATTGTATCAATTTTGTGTCCGGTTTCCAGTGATTCAGCCGATTTGATCAGCATACCATGACTGGCTGCTTTGCCTGTTCCGACCATAATAGCTACCGGAGTTGCCAGTCCGAGTGCACAAGGACAGGAAATCACCAGCACGGAAATACCAATTGATAAAGCAAAATCAACAGGGTACCCCAGGAGCAGCCATACAGCCGATGCAACGAGAGCAATTGCGATGACAACGGGCACAAAAAAACCACTGATTTTATCTGCTAATTTAGCTATAGGAGCTTTAGAAGCTGATGCTTCTTCAACCAAACGAATAATTTGAGACAGGGTGGTATCTTCACCGACTTTAGTTGCTTTTAGTGTCAGATAGCCTGTTTGACAAATGGTTGCCGACATCACGGTGTCACCTTCCTTTTTGAATACAGGTATACTTTCACCTGTCAATGCAGATTCGTCCAGCGAAGCATTGCCTGCCATTACTTCTCCATCTACCGGAACCGACTGACCGGATTTTATAATAACGAGATCTCCTATTACAACCTGACAAACCGGAACTTCTGTTTCTTTATCATCACGTATAACCAAAGCTGTTTTAGGAGATAAATCCATTAGTTTGGTTAAAGCTTCTGATGTCCGGCTTTTTGATCTGGCTTCAAAATACTTCCCTAAAGTGATTAGTGTAAGAATAGTGGCTCCCGATTCGAAATAAATATCGTGAGCAAATTTCATGATGTTTGTATCATGAGTACTTCCCATTCCATAGCCAATTCTGAAGATGACATAAATACCATAAAACATGGCTGCCGATGAGCCGATAGCAATTAGAGAATCCATGTTGGGGGCAAGCCTCATCAGACTTCTGAAACCTGTAATGAAGTACTTCCTGTTAATCAGGTAGATCGGTAGAGCCAGTAGAAACTGTATAAATGCAAAATTGAGTGCGTTGGCATGCCCTTTCAGAACCGCAGGATATGGTAGCGCTAACATATCACCCATCGAAACATAGAGCAGGGGAATCAGAAAAAACAAGGAACGTTGCCATCGTTTTTTCATGTTTATTGTTTCTTTATCAACTTTCAACTCATTCCCGTTTCCGGATTTTTTTGCAATAGTTTGTCCTTCCGTTTCTATTTTAACCCTCGTACTGGCTTCATATCCGGCTTTCTTAACTGCAGATTCTATATCAGTATTACTCATTACTGCTTCATCATACCGCACCGACATCGAATTAGTAAGCAAGTTTACCTGAACGGCTATAATTCCATCCAAATTTCGCACCGACTTGTCGACATGAGCCACACAAGCCGAACAACTCATTCCTTTTATATCAAATATTTCTGTTTTCATGTCAACTAAAACACATTTCTAATAATATTGTTTGTATGATTCTGAAAAAAACGAAAGAGTCACAACCGTAAATCAGTTGTGACTCTTTACTATTTAAGAGGTATTTGCTTTTAGAAAGACTGACGGGTTGACGCCTGATAGTTGATCTTCAGTGCGTAAGCACGCCTAAGGGCTTGTTTGATATCAGTTATGATACCCATTTTTGTTTCTTTGTCAGCTTTGATAGAAACGGTCATGACATTTTGATCCTCTTCTTTCATTGCAGTACGCTCCATGGTAATAAAATTTTCAATCTCAGATACATCTGCAAACTGATCATTTAACTGGATGCGGGTAGCTGAACCAAACTGCTCCCTAAATTCTCTGGTCGGCTCACCTACATAGATATAGCGCACCAAAGATTTATTCTCAAGTTTCTGAAGTTCCGTTGCAGAAGGTGGTGTTACCTTTACTTTATAGGTTACTTCCTTCATGGTTGTAACAGCCATGAAGAAGAATAACAACATAAAGATGATATCAGGTAGAGACGATGTGCTAAGTGCAGGCATGCCCCTTTTTTCTCCTTTTCTTATTACTGCCATTAGTTGGATCCTCCATAATTTTTAGGTTCGGCCTCGGATATTTTCTGAGGATAAACCGTTTGAACATCTTTTTGTTGCATTTCATTCAATTCGTCAAATTTCTTTCCGAATTTGAGTTGCGACAATTCATTACGCAATTCGTTATATGCAGCAACCAGTTCGTTCTGCACGTCAATGTACGCCTGATATTGCGTATCAACGTCATTTTGTACAGAAATAACGTGATCACGTGTATATTCGACTACACCAAGTGTTTCAAATTCTTTAGCGAATTTTTCGGGCAGATGTGCATCGTTTGCTTCGTTTTTTACAAACTCCTTGGCTTTTTCTTTGAGATCCCGGATGTTCATTTCCTCTCCTTGTACCAATAACTGGTTTAAGCTATTGATTTTAACAACGAAGATATTTCTTTTTTTGATGTCAATATCCTGTGGTTTTTGGTCAGGGGGTAGCGGTGGCGGAAGACGCCTTGTCAACCCTGTGCTGACATTCATCGATGTTGTTACAAGGAAGAAAATTAAAAGCAGGAACGAGATGTCTGCCATCGAGCTCGCATTGATTTCATTTAATTTTCTAGCCATTATTTTTGAAATAATTAGGTATACGTTTGATAATTATTTTAAGCTGGTATATATCCTGGAACCAAAGATTGTCAGGATAATAACCACAAATAAGGTGTAGATGGTATAAATAAACATATCCGTTATTTGTGCCCAGGTTCCCTCATTTTGTGTCCCTTCGTAACCGATGATGTTCATTTTTTCACTACTGCCAAGTATGTATGAAACAACGAATACACCTGCAAAAATCAAAATTGGAATTAATGACTTCAATGCAGAAACCGGATTACTTATGAATGATTTGATGAATTGAACAAGTGCCATTGATAGAGTAACGACGATGGCAATCCCGAACAAAATATATAACCAGTAAATAATTGTGTCTGTTAGCAGAGGCACATGTATGGCCTCACCTGCAGCACTGGCAATGGATTCGCTTCCTTGTCCTAAAGTTGCATAAAATGCAATAAGCAAAAGGAAAGAAATCAGTACCAGTACAAGGCCTGATATTTTGATTGCTTTAAACATAATTTCTTCTTATTTTGAATGTTTTACAATGATATCCAACAATGAAATTGATGAATCTTCCATGTCGTTGGTAAGACTTTCAATGATTGTAAGAATATAGTTGTAGAATACCTGTAGAATCATTGCAACGATCAAACCGAATACTGTTGTTAAAAGTGCTACCTTGATACCACCGGCAACTACAGTTGCAGAAATGTCACCTACCTGTTGGATTTTGTCAAAAGCCTGAATCATCCCGATTACTGTTCCCAAGAATCCTAAAGAAGGGGAAAGAGCAATAAAAAGAGAAATCCATGTCAGGTTTTTCTCAAGTAATCCTAACTGTACACCTCCATAAGATGCAACCGTTTTTTCAACAACTTCCACCCCTTCATCATAGCGTGAAAGCCCCTGGTAGAAAATAGAAGCAACAGGGCCACGTGTATCGCGGCATACTTCCATGGCAGCTTCCACACCACCTTTTTCCCACGCTTCGTCAATGCTGGTCAACAGTTTTTTTGTGTTTGTTGAAGACAAGCTTAGATAAATAATTCTTTCGATGCTTAAAGCTAAACCCAGAATCAAACAGAATGCTACCGGAGCCATCCACATAGCATCTCCTTCGATGAATTTTTGTTTCAATGCTTTATGCATTCCTTGTTCTTCTACAACGGCCGGAGCTGTTGTTTCCACTACTTCGCTGACAGTGGTGTCGCCTCCTGCAGCCTGAATAGAATCCTGTGCAATCACATTTAATGTAATACCAAAAGTGAAAAGTGCCACGATTGAGAAAGTTGCAAATACCTTTTTCATTTTACTTTTTTTTTGAATTTTTGAATTTTTATTTTGTGTTTATTTATCTCATTTCTATCTGTTTGCGGAGAGGAAGAGATTCGAACTCTCGATACGATTCCACACCGTATATACGCTTTCCAGGCGTACCTCTTCAACCACTCGAGCACCTCTCCGAATTAGCGGCGCAAGTTAGCAAAAATTTGTGACATACAAATAAAAATATATTATTTTGTAAGTCAAAAAATGTTTTTTTTAGTAAACAGAACGGATAATGATTACTTTGAACCTAAATTAAAAAGGTTTAAGGCGTTTTTCGTAGTTTGTTTAACGACAGCTTCATAGCTTGTGGATTGCAATGAGGCTATCTGACGAGCCGTGTATGACATATAAGCACTTTCATTCCTTTTGCCTCTGTGAGGGACCGGAGTGAGGTAAGGGGCATCTGTCTCAAGTACGATATATTCCAGATCTGTTTGTTGTATAACCTCACCGAGAGTTGAGTTCTTAAAAGTAACAATACCGTTGATTCCAAGTAGAAAACCTCCAAATTCAATTATCCTGGCTGCTTCTTCAGTTGTACCTCCAAAACTATGGAATATACCTCTTAAACCGCTGTTTTTGAAAGGTTCCATAGCGAGCATGGTTTCACTGAATGAATTTCTAACGTGGATAATAACCGGTTTATTGTATTCCAGTGCCCATTTTAATTGCTGCTGAAATGCCATTATTTGTTCTTTTACATAGGTTTGATCCCAATATAAATCGATACCGATTTCTCCTATAGCAATATATGTCCTGCGTTTTAATTCAGATTCAACTGAATCTAATTCTCTCTGATAATCTGCTTTTACACTGGTTGGGTGTAACCCTATTGCAGCATGGCAATACCCGGAATAACTTTCTTCGAGTTTAAGCATGGCATCCAGTGAACTGCTGTCGATATTAGGTAGAATAATATTCGTAACTCCGGCAGCCTTGGCTCTTTCGATTACTGCATCTCTGTCGGAATCAAATTCTTCAGCATATAAATGTGCATGCGTGTCGATCATGATTTATTCCCATTCGATGGTTGCAGGTGGTTTTGAACTGATGTCGTAAACCACCCGGTTTACTCCTTTTACTTTGTTGATGATGTCATTCGAAACTTTTGCCAGAAATTCATACGGCAACTGCGCCCAGTCGGCCGTCATGGCATCGGTTGAAGTTACAGCACGCAGGGCGACCGCATTTTCATACGTTCTTTCATCACCCATTACGCCTACCGATTGTACGGGGAGTAGGATTACTCCTGCCTGCCAAACCTTATCATACAGGTTCCATTCTCTGAGCCCGTTGATGAAAATATCATCGGCATCCTGTAAGATTCTTACCTTTTCAGGTGTTATGTCTCCTAATATACGTACAGCAAGTCCGGGTCCCGGGAATGGATGACGTTTGATGAGATGGCTCATCATGCCAAGTTCGGTTCCTACCTTTCTAACTTCATCTTTAAATAATAAACGTAATGGTTCGCATAGCCTGAGATTCATTTTCTCAGGTAAACCACCCACATTATGATGCGATTTGATGGTTGTGCCTGTGATTGAAAGTGATTCTATGATATCGGGATAAATTGTTCCCTGAGCAAGCCACTTTACATCTTTTATTTTGTGGGCTTCTTTGTCGAATACATCAATAAAGGCGGATCCGATAATTTTACGTTTTTTCTCAGGTTCAGTAACATCTTTCAGGAGTCTGTAAAAATAATCGCGTGCATTCACCCCGATGACATTTAATCCCAGGTGTTCGTAGTCTCTCAGTACGGTTTCGAATTCATTTTTTCTGAGTAATCCGTGATCTACAAAGATACAAGTGAGGTTCTTGCCTATTGCTTTGTTGAGTAAAACGGCTGCTACTGAAGAATCTACACCTCCTGAAAGACCAAGTACGACCTTGTCGTTGCCAAGCTGAGCTTTTAACTCGCTGACAGTTGTTTCAATGAATGATGCAGGTGACCAGTCACGTTTACATGCACAAATATTCAGGAAGTTTTCCAGTAGAAACATGCCGTCAAGGGTATGAAATACTTCCGGGTGAAACTGAACGCCCCAGGTTTTTTCTCCTTCTATTTTATAGGCTGCCAGTTCTACATCTTCGGTGCTGGCTACTTTTTTGAATTTCCCGGGAAGTTGTGTGATGCTGTCTCCATGCGACATCCAGATTTGCGATCCGGCTGATATGCCTTTAAAAAGTTCATCTCCGTCAGCAATGTACGACAAATTGGCACGACCGTATTCCCGAGAACCGGCGGCCTCTACCTTACCGCCTTCCTGGTGCACCATCAGTTGTGCTCCATAACAAATTCCCAATACCGGGAATTTTCCTCTGATGTTGGAAAGGGTTGTTGTAAAGGCAGTCGGGTCGTAAACCGAAAACGGACTTCCGGAGAGAATGACTCCTCTTATGTCGTCGGTCTTTTCAGGAAATTTATTGTAAGGTACTATTTCGCAATATTCTTTTAATTCGCGTAATCTTCTGCCGATAAGCTGGGTGGTCTGTGAACCAAAGTCGAGGATGATTATTTTTTCAAGCATATAATTCTGAAATTTGCCGCAAAGGTACAAAAAATATTTATTGTTCCATTGACTTGCGGTTATTCAGTTCTTCTTGTGTTTTGGCTTTCATGCCGGGAGTTTCTTTGATAAGCTGTCTCAGGTATTCTTCTGGATAACCCGGACGAATGATTTCTGTTGGAATTTTTTTATCGTTTTGTAAGAACTTACCGTTCTCTTCTTTTTTAATAACACCATCTAAGTATTTAACCAGCAGGAATTCTCCCAGTTTTTTCCATGCGGTAGTAACGTTTGTAGCCTGAGTATGGCTGAAAGTTGTCAGAAATTCCCGGGCGTTTTCCTCAGGCAGACCGGTTACCGTTTTGTCGATACTCGGTATCATGGTGTGAAAGTTTGTTTCCCAGTGTTGTTGAACCTTTTTTATGTCGGGCATCACGAGTGAATACCTTGGATAAGCAAAATTTGATACTTGGTTGAATATCCAGAAAGCTGCGGTAGGAGAGTACTCAAGCAAACTTCCGTTGTGATCACTGAAGCATTCCGGTACACTGTTGATGCCGCAATACATGGGCACATATACCGATGAGGCAGCATCATCAACTCCAAACCAGAGGATTCCCCCCACGTATGGAGGCAGCCAGTTGCGCATCTGGGCGACAAAAGAAAAACCGGTTTGTTGGGTGGCAATCGGACGTTCGTGATAATATTCAACTCCGTCGACTTTGAAACTCAGGGGGCTCAAACGCAGTTTGCTTCCGTATTGTCCGGCTCCAAATCCTTTTGTGATGTCGAGTTCCGTCCCTTCGTACTGGTCACGCATGAAGCTTTTCATATCCTGTACGCTTAGTTTCTTTGCCGGTTTAATCCAAAGCGGCATGCGATCTACAGTTTCTCCTTTAATATATGTGATGTATTTCTCCATATCCGGATTTACTTGCCGGAAGAAACTCCACACCCTGGCCTCGCAAGCTCTCAATGCGCCATAATCAAGTGGTGCATACGTATCGGAAAAACTGAAATCTTTATTTTTTCCTTTGAAATAACCTTGTTCCCGGGCAAAAGCAATGACATCAACGGAATAAAGGCAGTTATTCCTGTCGTCGAAGGGGAAAGTGGTAATGCGGGCCTGATTAGCATGAGCCGCAATACAATCGTCAGGAATACGCTGTGCAACCCAGACTGCGCCTTTGTTTTTAGGGCCTTTACCTGTCATCTCCATAATCCAGACTTCATTTGGGTCGGCAATTGTAAATGATTCGCCTGAACTATAATAACCATATTCTTCAACTAAAGAAGTCATGATTCGGATAGCCTCACGTGCTGAGCGGGAGCGTTGTAACGCGATGTACATCAGGCTTCCATAATCAAGTATGCCGGTTGTATCTCTTAATTCTTCTCTGCCTCCGAAAGTTGTTTCTGCAATCGAAACCTGATTTTCATTCATGTTGCCGATAACGGCGAATGTCTTTTCAACTTGTTTTATTTGCCCCAGAAATTTTCCAGTGTCCCATTCGTAAATGTCGAGCATGGTCCCCGGCGGATAGGTGCGTGAAGGGTAATGATATAATGACCCAAACAGCCCATAGGAATCAGCCGCATAAGTAATCATTGTAGATCCGTCGACCGTCGCCAGTTTTCCCGCAATTAAATTTGTACAGGAAAAAATACGAAAGGAAACAGAGAATATGAATATTAATAATGTTACAATAAATCTCATCCTGAATTGTCTTTTTGCATGAAAAAGCGAACAAAGATAATACAATAATTTTATTTATTACAATATTTATACAGTTGTTCTATAAGTGAATGCAAGCGATTTTAAAAGCTGTTCAGTTTGATTTAAATGCCGTTTATGACAACTTTTTTGTATTTTTGCATGTTTAAAAATCAGTATACAAAAAGTAGACCGAATGTTTAAAATAATATTTTCAATTGTGGGGGCTTTGATGCTACCCGTTATTACGTTTTCGCAACATCATTCTCATAATCATGGACATGAGATTGCAGATTCACTTACCTACAAGCAGATATCTGAGATAACCGTGCAGGGGGCTCTGGCTAATAAATTGAACTTCCCTTATCAGATGGTTCTGGGCGAGGAAGCCGTTAGCCACGGTTTTATTACACCGGCGAATGCTTTGCATCATGTGCCGGGTGTGGCGCTGAGTCGTGATGCAATATGGGCAACTTCGGTGAATATCCGTGGCTTTTCGGAATCAAAATTACTCTTTCTGGCTGATGGAGACCGGATGCAAACTGCATCGGATATTGCCGGTGTATTGTCGACTGTCGATATGGGGAATCTGGAAAAAATAGAAGTGATTAAAGGTGCCGGTTCGGTTATATACGGTACAGGAGCCATGGGAGGGGTGGTTAATTTTGTTACAAAACGCCCGGGTTATACTGAGAAGTTTAAAACCAATGGTCAGTTTTCAACCGGATTCCATTCTGTAAATAGTTTATGGGAAAATAATCTTAATGTTAATCTGACTAATCATGACTGGTATCTGACTTTAGACGGAAGTTACCGTATGGCACAAAACACTACGACTCCGGATGGAAAGCTGGCAAACAGCCAGTTTAATGATGCTTCGTGGGGGCTGAAGGGAGGTATGCGAAATGGCGATAATCAGGAGTTGCAGGTAAACTATAATCATTTTGAAGCCTGGGATGTCGGATTACCCGGAGGAAGTGTTTTTACTCCCGGTGCTATTGTTCGTTATTTGGGTTTTACAAGGAATCAGCTGAATGGAGAATATGTTTTCAAGGATTTGTCGCACGTGCTGAAAGTATTGAGTATAAAAGCATACACTCAAAACATCAAAAGAGAAGTGGAAAATGTGGCTAATTCCACTACGGCAGTATTCCCGGGAAGTTACAATGTTACCTCCGGATTAAAAGCAACAGCGGATTTGTATTTTAATGATTATGAAACCATGACGGTTGGAGTTGAAGGGTGGAACCGCGACCAGCAAACTTCCAGAATGAAAATTTCAACAGCTTCGGATACCATTGTTATCAGGGAGCAACCTACACCGAGAGCAAATATGTTTGATGTCGGTATTTTTGCCCAGCATAAATGGGTCGTAGACCCGAAATACTGGACCATTAATACCGGTTTGCGTCTTGATTTTATCAGGACTGCCAATGACACAGCATTCAGAGAGATATCAAGATATAAGTATGTGAATGGCGTCAGAACAGAAGTGCCTGCAAACAAAACGGTGTTGTTTCAGGAAGGAACTAAAAACGAACTGGCTTACTCAGCGCATATTGATGTTGCATTTAAGCCTGCAGAACGTCATAAACTGATTTTGTCAATCGCTAATGCTTACCGGGTGGCATCCATTGAAGAGAGATTCAAATACATTGATCAGTTGGGTATGCCATTGGTTGGTAATCCTGATTTAAAGCCGGAAAAAGGATTGTTTTCAAATCTGAGTTATGCTTATACAGGAAAGAAGTTATTGTTTAATACAGATATTTTTGCCAGTTATCTTTTTGATTTGATTACAGAAAAAGAAGGACTATATTCGGGCATACCAGCCTGGATCAGTACCAATGTCGACCAGGCTCTGTATCTGGGCGGCGAATTTGATTTAAAATGGTTGATTTCGCATGCACTTGAGTTTGAGACTCATGCTTCGTATGTGTATGCGATTGATGCAAAGACTAAAGAACATTTGCCTTTTATCCCTGCGTTGCATGGGATTGTGAAGTTGCATTATCATTTCCATGATAAAATCGGCGCCTATGCCGAAATGGACTGGGAATTCGAGTCGGAAGAAGAACATGGAGAGAGTCATGAAGCCCATCGTCATGCCATTTTCAATGCCGGATTTCATACAACACCCCGAAAGATAGGGATGATCAATGTTCAATTTACCGGAGGAGTCCACAATATAATGAATCTGGCTTACGAAGAGCATCTGTCATCACTCAGGGGGATTAATCGTTTGGAACCGGGCAGAAATGTCTTCCTGAAAGCGAAGATTTTGTTTTAGCGAATAGCGAACAGCAATTAAACTTTTAAACACTTAAACTAACTACTAATTAAATGAACTACGGATTTTACACCTCACCATTTGGGAAATGTTGTATAGCTTTTACAACAGAAGGTTTATTTGGACTTATTTTTACAAAAACTGAAGAAGAAGCTGTTAAAGATTTGCATGACCGGTTTCCGAAAACAGATTTTACTTTAGATGCCGCGCAGGCTAAATTGTTGGGAGATCAACTTTTTAAGCAACGGAAAAATGTGCGGCTTTGTCCGCTGGGTACGCCTTTTCAACAATCAGTCTGGAAAGCATTACAAGAGATTCCTGAAGGAGAAACCCGGACTTATGCGCAGATTGCGGATGCAATTGGAAAACCTAAAGCTGTCAGAGCCGTTGGTACAGCTATCGGAGCTAATCCTATCGCGTATTTAATTCCTTGTCACCGGGTTGTTCGTACTGATGGTGGTTTGGGTGGTTACCGCTGGGGACTTGCCTTAAAACAGCAAATGTTGCAAGCGGAAAGGGTTGGCATATAAAAATCACAAAATGAGCCTGTTTTCCTAATGCAATAACTGTTTATGTATTTACAGGAATTTGCTGCAAATTTTGCTTATTTCCTCCAGAAAGCGGACATCGGTATCGTCCAGTATGTCATAGCGTTCGCTGTCAACGTCCAAAACTCCAGCTACTTCTCCTGATTTATTTAATATCGGTGTTACAATTTCTGAAACTGAAGCAGAACTACAGGCAATGTGTCCCGGGAATGCATTGACATCCGGAACCAGGATGCTCTTCTTTTCTTTCCAGGCTGTGCCGCAAACACCTTTGCCATACCGGATGCGGGTACAGGCTATTGGTCCCTGAAACGGGCCCAGTACCAGTTCGTCGCCTTTTACAAGATAAAAACCTACCCACCACCAATTAAAGGTTTCTTTCAGCGCGGCGGAGATGTTGGCTAAGTTAGCTACGATATCCACTTCGTTTGCTGTTAACGCCTGAAGCTGTGGTAACAGTTGTATATATTTTTCAGTTTTTGAGCTTGAAGATGAAACAAGTAAGTTTTCTGCCATTTTTTTTTTGCAAATTTAGTAATTTCTGTGAATCAATAGTTGAAAAGCGACTATAATTAAAAAAGCGTTCTTCACTTCACCCCGCTTCATTTCTTGCTGAATCTCATGAAAAAAGTTCCGCTCCTTAACTTCTGATTCACATTATTTATAATAAAATTGATGTATGTCATTTCATCGACAATGTGTTTTTGTATATATTTGCATGTGAACGGAATATTTTTAAGATTTTATTGAAGTTGTATTATAATTTGAAAAAGTAATGAGTTATCTTGAAAATCTTGTTGATACATTGTTGGTAAACATGGGTGTTCCTGATACCCTGGCTATTTATTTGAGATTATTTCTTTTTCTTTTGATTTTATTTCTTTTTTCGTGGTTGGCTTTTCAGCTGACTAAAAAAGTATTCATCCGTAATATTTACAGGTTATTTAAGAAAACTTCCATCAAATGGGATGACTTGCTGGTAGAAAATAAGGTGTTCAATAATGTTGCTCATGTTATTCCGGCGGTAATTGTCAGGATTATGGCGCCTGTTATATTTGCTAATTTTGAAAAAGTGTTGCCTGTTGTGGTGAAACTGACAGATTCCTATCTGATTATTGTAGGCATGACAATATTGGCGGCATTTTTAAAAGTGATAGAATACAGTTTGTCAAAAAATGAGATTTTTAAGGACAAACCACTTACAAGCTATTTCCAGCTTATTAAGATTCTGCTTTATATTGTTGCTCTAATACTAGTCCTTTCTGTCTTGCTGGGAAAATCTCCTTTGTACTTTTTGAGCGCTTTTGGCGCTATATCAGCAATATTGTTATTGATATTCAAGGATACGATATTAGGATTGGTGGCGAGTGTTCAGATATCAGCTAATGACATGGTGCATGTCGGTGATTGGGTGGAGATGCCCAAATTCAATGCTGATGGCGATGTTATAGCGATTAATCTGAATACAGTAAAAGTGCAGAACTGGGATAAAACGATTACAACTATTCCGACTTATTATTTTATAACAGATAGCTTTAAAAACTGGCGGGGAATGCAGCAAAGCGGAGGGAGGAGAATTAAACGTTCTGTATTTTTGGATGCACATTCCGTGAAATTTGTTGATCCTGAAATGAGAGAGCGATTAAAGAAGTATTCTCTGATTAGTAATTATGTGGAAAAAAGGCAACAGGAAATCGAGTTATACAATTCTTCTAATCAGATGGATACATCCGTTTTGATTAATGGAAGGCGAATGACCAATATTGGTGTATTTAGAAAATATATTGAAAACTATCTTAAGAATCATCCCAGAATCAATCAGAAGATGACTATAATGGTCAGACAGTTAGCTATGGAAAGCAAGGGTATTCCAATGGAAATATATTGTTTTACCAATACGACGGCATGGCTCGAGTATGAAGAAATCCAAAGTGATATTTTTGATCATTTATATTCAACTGTGTCGTTTTTCGATCTTGATATATTCCAGGAACCCAGTGGTAAGGATTTTACAAAACTGACCGGTAACACATGAATGTTTTCATGATATTTTTTTCTCCCAAAAATACATCCTTGGTTTACACTCTTCAAATCCCAGGTTTGCATAAACTTGTTGTGCAGCAGAATTGTCTTCCCTGACTTCAAGCGTGAGTTTACAATAACCCCTTTCTTTCGAAATATTAATTAATTCCTGGATCAATGCTTTTCCCAATCCTTTGCCTCTGAATTTATCCAAAACAACCACATCATGAATGTACATGTAGGGCTTCAGCTTGAACGTTGAATAATTGATAAATGTTGTTGCCATACCGGCATAATTATTTTCGTATTTCATGAGTAGCACTTCTGCAGTGGGGTGCTCTTGTAGATTTTTTAAAAGTTTCTGCTGTTGATGCTCATTCAAGGGAGGGTAATCACCCATTGGATCCGACATGTAATGATTCAGAAGATCAAGATAGGCTCTTGTATGTTCTGTGTTTTGCCAGTTACATTGTTCAAATGTTATGCTTATAACCATGTAAAGTTGTATATTTTTATTAAAGAGCGTCAAAGATATAAATTTTTATTTTGATAAAAGTGAATTATTCAGTTACTTTGCATATTCTGATGATGTAAATTTAAAGAATTAAGTTTCAGGACTCAACTTTTTATGCTTAATTTTGGTTTATATTCAAATGAATATATTAAAATCCAGTTCTCATAATTAAAACAGTTTAAAATGAAAATTTTTCAGTTATTTTTTATAATGCTGATTTCACTTGGGATGACAATCCCTGTGTTTGCTCAGCAAATGCCTCCGGTTCCGATCGATCCGAAAGTGCGTTATGGCAAATTAGAAAATGGTTTGACCTACTATATCCGTCATAACCAGCAGCCCAAACAAAGGGCTGAGTTTTACATTGCTCAAAATGTAGGTGCGATTCTGGAAAATGATGATCAGAATGGATTGGCGCATTTTCTCGAACACATGGCATTTAACGGGACTAAAAACTTTCCCGATAAAATGATTATCGAGTATTTCGAAAAGATAGGTGTCAAATTTGGTTCTAATATTAATGCTTACACATCTCTGGATGAAACGGTTTACAACCTGTCGGATGTGCCGACGGTTCGGGAAAGTGTTATCGACAGTGCCTTGCTGGTCTTACACGATTGGTCGGGATTTATTTCTTTGCTGGGAGAAGAGATTGATGCTGAGAGAGGTGTAATCCGCGAGGAATGGCGTACAGGTGCCGGTCCAGAACGGAGGATGTGGAAAGCTTCCAATTATCTGAAATATCCCGGTTCTCAATATGCTAAAAGAGATGTTATCGGTGATACGGCTGTGATTAATAACTTCAGTCACGAAACGTTGCGTGCATTTTATCGCAAATGGTATCGTCCCGATTTGCAGGCAATACTAATTGTGGGCGACGTGGATGTTGATCAGGTGGAGGCAAGAATCAAAACGATGTTTGCTGATATATCTGCAAAGGAAAATGCAGGAGAACGTCCGGTATATCCAATTCTGGATAATAAAGAGCCAATCATTTCAATTGTAAAAGACAAGGAAGCTCGTATGACCCGTATTGAACTGGAGTACAAGCATGAAGTTATGCCGGATGAAATAAAACCCACAATGGCCGGATATATGACAGGGCTTTTAAATTCTGTCGTTTCTACGATTATGGGATACCGTTTTGAGGAAATTACACAACAGGCAGATGCTCCTTTCGTAGCTGGTTTTGCAGAATACGGCGAATTGGTGAAATCAAAAGATGCGTTTCAATTGCTGGCGATTCCTAAAGAAGGTCTGGAGCAACAGGGACTGAAAGCATTATTGCTCGAAGCCGAGAAAATGAAAAGATTCGGTTTTACGAATGCTGAGGTGGAAAGGGCAAAAACAGATATCCTGAAATCACTCGAAAATGCATATAATGACCGGGAAAACCAGCGTAACAGAGATTTGGTTCGTGAATATGTCCGCCATTTTCTGGATGGAGAAGTAATTCCGGGTATCGAATGGGAGTATCAAACTGCTCAGATGCTGATTCCACAACTGACTGCTGATCTGATTAATCAGGTTGTGAAAAATTATGTGACAGATGAGAATATGGTCGTTTCATTCATGGCTCCCGACAAGCCTTCTGTTTTAGTGCCTTCTGAAGAAGCCATTCTTCGGACAATAGCAGAAGTTAAAGCTGCTGAGTTGACTGCCAGAGAAGAGGAGGATTTGAATAGACCATTGATTGAGACGGCTCCGAAAGCAGGTAAAATTAAAAAGACAGAACAGGATAAAATATTTGGAACTACTACATGGAAACTTGCGAATGGAGTAAAAGTGGTGTTCAAGAAAACAGATTTTAAAAACGATGAAGTCTTGTTAAATGCTTTCAGCGAGGGAGGATTGTCGAAAGTGAAAGATGCCGGGGATATGGTTTCCGGAATGCTTGCCGCAACTATTGTCGCTAATAACGGGGTGGGTGAGTTTTCTCTGATCGACCTGAATAAAATGCTGACGGGCAAAATAGCAACTGTTACTCCTAAAATCGGTCAGTATGATGAAGGTTTCAGTGGAAAATCATCCGTTGCCGATTTTGAAACGATGCTGCAACTGGTTTATCTGTACTTCACTGCTCCGCGTAAAGATGATAATGCGTTTGGCGCTTTGGTGAATATGTATAAGACGAGTCTGGCCAATAGTGTCAACGACCCGCGCAGGGCTTTTTCTGATTCGGTCTCGGTCATGTTATATAATCGTAATCCAAGAACAGTTATATTGAACATGGAAACCCTCAATAAGCTTGATCAGGATAAAGCGTTGGCTATTTACAAAGACAGATTTGCAATTCCTGCTGATTTTACATTTGTATTTACAGGAAATGTTGATCCGGAGAATGAAACTGTTAAACAGGCTATATTGACTTACCTCGGAGGTTTGAAATCGAAAAAGAAAACCGAAAAATTTACCGACAATAAAATTCGCTTCCCAAGAGGCTTGGTAAATAATCACTTCAAACGGGATATGCAGATTAAGAAAGCATCCAATTTTATCCTGTACACAGGTCATCTTCCTTTTAATATAGAGAATTATGTTACCATGAATGCCATTGGGAATATTCTGAACATGCGCTATCTTGAAAGCATACGTGAAAAAGAAGGTGGTTCTTATGGGGTAGGGGTGAGAGGAGCTCTTGGTAATACTCCGGTTGATCAGGCGAGTGTAATGATGCAATTTGATACCGACCCGGAAAAACAGGCGCACCTGATGAGTATTATCCACAAGGAAGTCGATGAAATTGTTGAAAAAGGTCCGCGCACTGATGATCTAGGCAAGGTAAAGGAAAATATGATTAAGAAATATGCTGAAGACCTGAGAGAAAATAATTGGTGGTCGGGTGCCATTGCCAGGTTCTATCAGGATGAGCTGAACTTTGTGGAAGACTATACGGCAGCAGTAGAAGCCCTGACTTCAGAAAAAATCCAATCGACATTAAGAAAACTTACAGAGCAGGGAAATGTACTGGAAGTGGTGATGATGCCGGGAGAATAGTTTTTTAACCATATAAGTCATATAAGATACATATAAGTTTTGGAGCGTTTATAGAACTCTGTGATACAAATTATTTACCTGTTTAGGCAGAAAATTGGCAATGCAAATACTGGACTCCATTTTACACAAACTTATATGTATCTTATATGACTTATATGGTTTATTATTAAAATATAAAAATAAATCCCTCAAAATTTGGTTTGTAACATATTGTTTTTGTTATTTTGCAGCCGATTATGAGCTAAAAGTAACTAAAACACAGTTTTTATGTCAAAAAACCTAGTCATTGTAGAATCTCCTGCAAAAGCCAAGACCATAGAAAAATTTCTCGGTTCCGATTATCAGGTCATGTCCAGTTTCGGTCATATCCGGGATTTGGCAGAGAAAGGTATCGGGATTGATTTCGAACACAATTACAAACCTCTTTATGTAGTTTCTTCTGATAAGAAAAAAGTAGTTTCGGAACTTAAAAAAGCGGCAAAAGAAGCTGAAACCGTTTGGCTGGCTTCCGATGAAGACCGTGAAGGAGAAGCCATAGCCTGGCATTTATTCGATGAATTAAAATTAGATAGACAAAAAACCAGACGTATTGTTTTTCACGAAATAACTAAAGATGCAATCGTCAGGGCCATTGATAATCCCCGTGAAATTGACGGTCACCTGGTGGATGCGCAACAAGCTCGCCGGGTACTCGATCGCATCGTAGGCTTCGAATTGTCTCCCGTTTTGTGGAAAAAAGTAAAACCATCGCTTTCGGCGGGACGTGTACAGTCGGTCGCAGTCAGGCTGATTGTAGAACGCGAACGCGAAATCAATAATTTTGTAGCTGAATCATCCTATCGTGTCAATGCTGTTTTTCAGGCTGTTGACGTGAAAGGAAATCCAGCCATGCTGAAAGCCGAATTACAACACCGCTTTGCTAACAAGGAAGATGCCATGACTTTTCTGGAGCATTGTAAAGATGCCTCATTCAGTATCAGTGATATTGTTACCAAACCTGCGAAGAAATCGCCGGCTCCGCCATTTACGACCTCTACACTGCAGCAGGAAGCTGCCCGGAAACTCGGTTTCTCCGTTTCCCAAACCATGCGGGTAGCGCAAACTTTATATGAATCCGGAAAGATTACCTATATGCGTACCGACTCGGTAAATCTATCGGATTTGGCGCTGAATACTTCTCGTGCTGAAATTACGTCGATGGCTGGAGAAAAATATGTAAAAATCAGAAAATTCACAACAAATACCAAAGGTGCTCAGGAAGCGCATGAGGCCATTCGTCCGACTTATATGAACGCGCATACCATTGAGGGTACAGCACAGGAAAAAAAACTCTATGACCTGATCTGGAAACGTACCATTGCTTCTCAAATGGCGGATGCTGAACTGGAGAAAACATCTGTTTATATTAACTGTTCCTGTAACCAACATCAGTTTGTGGCTACAGGGGAAGTGATTGTTTTTGATGGCTTCCTGAAAGTGTATCTCGAATCGACTGATGACGAAGACGAGGAAACAACTGATATGTTACCGGCCTTGAAAGCAAATCAATCACTGAAAGCAGAAGAGATTATTGCCCAGCAGCGTTTTACACAAAAGCCACCACGTTATGGCGAAGCGAGTCTGGTTAGAAAACTTGAGGAACTGGGAATTGGCCGGCCTTCAACCTATGCCCCCACGATTACGACGATTCAAAACAGATCTTATGTTGAAAAAGGTGACCGTCCGGCAGAAAAACGTACATTCAATATGCTGGTTCTCAAAGACGGAAGTGTTTCAGATAAAACAAAGACGGAAAATACCGGTGCAGAGAAATCCAAGCTGTTTCCTACCGATATCGGGATGGTTGTCAATGACTTTCTCACGGAATACTTCCCGACAATACTAAATTATAACTTCACGGCTCAGGTTGAAAAAGAATTTGACAGTATTGCCGATGGAAAAATAAACTGGGTGAGTTCGATTGATAAGTTCTACAAGCAGTTTCATCCGGTGGTGGAAGATACGCTGAAGAATTCGGAACGCCAGGTAGGCGAGCGGGTACTTGGAACAGATCCTAAGTCGGGTCGTCAGGTTTCGGTGAAGATTGGTCGTTTCGGTCCTGTTGCTCAAATCGGAACTGCTGAGGAAGAAGAAAAACCTGTTTTTGCTTCACTTCGGAAAGATCAGTTGATAGAGACCATTACCCTTGAGGATGCGTTGGAGTTGTTTAAATTGCCCAGACAATTGGGTGAGTTTGAAGGTAAAGAGATGACCGTTGCCATTGGTCGTTTTGGCCCTTATATCCGTCACGACGGAAGTTTTTATTCCCTTCCCAAGGCCGATGATCCGTTGAGTGTAACTGCTGAACGGGCGATCAGTATTATAGAGGAAAAACGCGAAGCTGAAAAGAATAAGGTAATAGCTGTGTTGGGTGAGCAAAATGAGTATCAGGTGTTGAACGGTCGTTTCGGACCTTATTTTACGTATGAGAAGAATAATTACAAAATCCCTAAAAGTATTGATCCTAAAACCCTGACGGCAGATAAGTGCAGGGAACTGGTAGAACAACAGGGAACTGTAAAACCAAAAAAGAAAGGATTTCGAAAAAAATAGGGTATAATTGTTAGTGGTCAGTGGTTAATTGCTAACTGACCACTGATCACTTACCAATAATTAAATTGCATAATTCATATGAAGAAGTTAATTATCATCAGCCTGCTTTTTGTTGGAATTACCGGTATTCATGCGCAGTCAGCATTTGCACTGACGGATGGAGTACCAGCCCTGGTGTATGCGCTGCCCAAAACCAACCTGTGTTTTGAAATAGAAGTGGAAACTACGGTTGAAAAACCGGGTGTGTTCTATTTGTATTCTCAACGTTATCTGGCTACAAGCCAGGTTGTAATGGAAGAAAAAACCACATCAAAAGTGAAGGCTGTCAGCATGAAGACTGTTACGGTTCCGGATGTGAATCGCCGGTTCGCAATTGAACCGATGGCTAAATCTCCCCTGAATGGTATTGTGGTAAATGAGCAGGGGATTTTGTGCGGAGTTAATATCACTCCTTCATCTCCGTCAATTGCTGATATTAAGCAGCAGAAACAGGAAATCACCAAATCTGAGACTGATTTGCTGCCCTTAACTCAGGAGTATATGATGGCCGGTTCAACAGCCAAGATGGCAGAAGGTGCAGCCAAGCAAATATACGATATTCGTGCAAGCCGTTTAAATCTCTTGTCGGGAGAAATGGATCAGTTGCCCGATGGTGAGGCGCTAAAAACGATGCTCTGCGGACTTGATGCAAAGGAGAAAGAGTTGACGGAATTATTTGTCGGTTCGGTTAGAAAAAATACAAAGGTTTACAAGTTAAATCTGAGTCCGGATAATATTGTTTCTAATGAGGTTTTGTTTCGCTTGTCGGCAACCCGTGGTGTAGTTGCTAAGGACGATTTGAGTGGAGAACCGTATTTTATTTCTATTACGCCTGAGAAAATACAAATGCAGGAACGTGATCCTAAAGCAAAAGTAGAAAAGGCTGGCTTATATACGGTTTTGCCTGCCCTTACAACTGTGACAGTCAGCGATGGAGTAAATCTGGTGTTGCAACAAACAATCCAGATGCCACAGTTTGGACAGTTGGTGACACTACCTGAATCCTTGTTGCGCACACCCGGAATCAAGATTATTGTTGATGTGCCTACCGGTAGAATAACCGGGATGACAACTCAACATTGACATTAAGAATTACATTGATAACAATAAAAAAGGTTCGTGGTTGTTGCCAGCGAACCTTTTTTATTGTTCCACAACAGTAAAGGTTTCTATCCCTTTTAAAAAATTCGGATTTTCCTGTATCATACAGAATGCTTTGTAAGATGCATTCTGTTGCGACTCTTTTTTGCTGGCGCCACTGGCTTCACATATTTTTTTGCCGTTAATCACCAGACCAGTACGGAACAGGTGTGAGTTGGCAGAAAACACTTCTTCTTCGAGTAATACAAATTCATATTTCAGGTGATATTTCTGACAATACTCAATGATTTTGGACTTGTAGTTTTTCTCATCAATAACTACTTTGTCGAGATCGATAAAAGTCTTGAATAGTCTTTTTTCCACAAATCTTTTACATTGCTTGTATCCTTGATCAAGGTATATGGCACCAATTAACGCTTCAAAGGCATTCCCATAGATATTGCTATTGGAGCTGTTAGCGATGTGACGCGACTTTACGACCAATTTATCAAGTCCCATTTCCAGAGCCAGTTGGTTTAAAAAGTCACGTTTTACCAACTTCGACCGGGTATTGGTCAGGAAGCCTTCCCGTTGACGGTCGTAACGGGTAAACAAAATATCGGTGACCACCGAATTGAGTACGGCATCTCCCAAAAATTCGAGCCTTTCATTGCTCAGGAAATGTCCGCTGGGTGATGAACGGGTCATCGAGCGGTGCCGCAATGCCAATTGATAGTAATTGATTTTATCCGGATAAAATCCCAGGATATGATAAAATTGCAAATAAGGCTCTTTTCGAGCGTTCGATAAGAGCCTTATTTTTCTTAATAAATATTTAAACACCTTATCTTTTGAACTTTTTTACAATTAAGCTCGCATTGTGCCCGCCAAATCCAAAGGTATTTGAAAGAGCAGCATTTACCGTGCGTTTTTGAGCTTTGTTAAACGTAAAATTAAGGTTATAATCAATTTCCGGATCATTGTCTCCTTCTTCATGATTGATGGTTGGAGGGACAATGTCATCCTGAACCGACAGTACAGCCACGATTGCTTCTACAGCACCGGCAGCTCCCAGTAAATGACCCGTCATCGATTTAGTAGAACTGATATTCAGTTTGTAGGCATGATCTCCGAAAACATCTTTTATTGCTTTCGCTTCAGAAGGGTCTCCAACCGGCGTTGAGGTTCCGTGAACATTGATGTAGTCAATGTCTTCAGGTTTCAAACCGGCATCTTTCAATGCTCTTTTCATCACCAGCATGGCACCTAATCCATCAGGATGTGTTGCAGTGAGGTGATAAGCATCGGCAGACAGACCACCGCCAACAACCTCGCAAATGATATTTGCGCCACGGGCAAGTGCGTGTTCAAGCTCTTCGAAAACCAGACATCCGGCACCTTCTCCCATCACAAAACCATCACGACTTCCACTGAATGGGCGGGATGCTGTTTCAGGGCTATCGTTTCTTGTCGATAACGCTGTTAACGCGTTAAAACCGCCCACGCCACCAGGAGTCAATGCAGATTCTGCACCTCCGGTGATCATTACATTAGCTTTTCCTAACCGGATATAATTGAAAGCGTCAATTAAAGCATTGGTAGAAGAAGCACAGGCAGAAGCAATAGAATAGTTGGGACCTCTGAACCCATAGGTAATTGAAATCTGTCCTGCTGCAATATCCGAAATCATTTTCGGAATAAAGAAAGGATTGAATTTCGGACCATTTTCAAGGTTCTGATAATAGTACCCAATTTCCTGCTCAAAAGTAGTTATACCGCCAATTCCTGCAGAGAAGATTACTCCTACTTCATCTTTGTCAACCGTTTCCAGATCTAATCCACTATGCTCAATCGCTTCTTTGGCGGATACCATCGCGAGTTGCGCATAAATGTCCATTTTTCTGGCTTCTTTCCGGTCGAAATGCTGGTTCGGATCGAAATCTTTTACCTGACAGGCAAACTTCGTTTTAAAATTGGTAGTATCAAAGCGGGTAATCAGTGAAGCACCGCTCTTTCCATTGATAATACTATTCCAGAATTCCGGAATAGTATTACCAAGAGGAGTAACGGCACCAAGACCGGTTACTACAACTCTTTTTAATTCCATAATGTTCTTAAGGAATAATTATTATAATGCTTCGATGTATGCGATAGCATCACCAACTGTAGAGATTTTTTCTGCCTGATCTTCAGGAATAGTGATTCCGAATTCTTTTTCGAATTCCATGATCAATTCTACAGTGTCTAATGAATCTGCTCCCAGATCGTTAGTAAAACTTGCTGTTGGAACCACTTCTGATTCGTCAACACCTAATTTCTCCACGATGATCGCTTTTACTTTAGCTGCAACTTCTGACATAATTTTGTTTTTTAAGTTGATAAATAAAATTTGTTTTTTAATTTTGCGCTGCAAAGTAAAATAATTTTCTCGACATAACCTCGACATTGTTGAAAAAATTACTCTTTTTTGCACAATTTTTCCAATTTTGCGCAAAATTATTCGCTTTATGACCCCTAAAATAGCCCTTTTTGCATCCGGTTCAGGATCCAATGTTGAAAACATCGTCCGGTATTTTGCCGGAAAAAAGACGGTTGAGTTCCCCCTGATTTTATCTAATAAACAAGATGCTTTTGTTCATGAAAGGGCAAAGATGCTGGGAGTTCCATCGGTTACATTTTCAAGAGACGAGTTTGCAGACGGACGAAAAATAGTCTCATTACTAGATAAATATGAGGTTGATTTTATCGTACTTGCAGGTTTTTTGCTTAAAGTTTCATTGCCAATACTGGAGGCCTACCCCAACAAAATCATCAATATCCATCCGGCGCTTTTACCTAAATTCGGCGGAAAGGGCATGTACGGACACCATGTGCATCAGGCGGTGGTGGATGCCGGTGAGACACATTCGGGTATTACGATTCACTATGTGAATGAGCAATACGACGAAGGAAGTATTATTTTTCAGGCTACCTGTGAAGTGTCTGTCGGCGATACTCCCGATATGGTTGCAGATAAAGTACATGCACTGGAATATCGATACTTTCCGGAAGTAATAGAAAAATTAGCTATCGGTGTTTTATAAGTGCCCAACTGCGGTGTTACTTTCGATATTCGGATTCGGTCACGTACTTCAGTACACACCCTCATCCTCAATATCTCAGCGCCTTGTATTTGAACACTTCTGAAATACCGTCCTATTCTAACGGGGATATGCCTAATTGTCGGTATGTTTCCCGCATTGCTTCTTCGTTGTCGGTTATTACCAACAACGAATCACCTTCTTCCAGATGTGTATTTCCGCGTGGGATGAAGTAGCGGTCATGTCGTTTTACCATTACTACAAGTGTGTGTTCAGGAAGGTTGATGTTCATAAGGTTATTCCCTTGCTTCAGCATTTCCTGATTTACTTTGATTTCGCAGGTAGCAGATTTGATCTCGTCGGAAAACTCTACATCAAATTCTTTCAATTTAGGTCTGGTGGGTGCTACGCTTGATAGCTTCAGCCATTTGGCAATTAAAGGCACAGATGTTCCCTGAACCATTAATGAGAGTATGGTGATGAAAAATACAATATTAAAAATCATTTTGGCCTGTGGCACATCGTTTACCCAGGGGTAAGTTGCAAATATGATAGGCACTGCTCCCCGTAGGCCAACCCATGAAGTAAATATGCGTGCCCTGAACGATAGTTTTTTAAAGGGCAGCAGACACAGAAAAACTGAAAGCGGACGGGACACAATAATCATAAATACTCCGACGATAATTCCTACGCCGGCAATTGGCAGCAATTCACTTGGTTCTACCAACAGCCCTAAAGCCAGGAACATGATAATTTGAAAGAGCCAGGTAAGTCCATCAAAAAACTTTAAGGTACTCCGGCGATGTACAATCTTATGATTTCCGATTATCAAACCGCCTAAATAAACGGCTAAATATCCGTTACCTCCTATCTGGGTGGTTATTCCATAAATGAAAAACATAATGGTCAGCATCAATACCGAGTACAATGCGTCGTTATCAAGGTTGATTTTGTTGATAAGTTTCACTGCGAATTTTCCAAGTAAATATCCTGCACCCGCACCGAATAAGAGTTGTTGCATGAATTTCAATATTACCATCCAGCCACTTATTTCAGGGGTGTTCAATAACTGAATCAAAACAATTGTGATCATGTAAGCCATAGGGTCGTTACTACCACTCTCAAGTTCAAGCAACGGACGTAGGTTTTCTTTCATTGAAAGATTCTTCGATCGTAATATTGAAAATACGGAAGCCGAGTCGGTTGATGACATCACTCCTGCCAATAGAATTGATTCGAGCAGCGTGAAAGTAACGCTATGAAGGATGTTGTTAGTTAGCCAGTAGACAAAGACTCCTGTGATTAAAGCGGTAAGAAGAACTCCTATAGTGGCTAATACCACTCCCTCGCGGGCAATTGGCTTAATCTCGGACAGTCTGGTGTCCATACCTCCGGAAAAGAGGATGATATTAAGTGCTACTACCCCGATATATTGTGTGACGCTTGGTGAGCTGAATTGAATGCCGAGCCCTCCGCTCCCGGAAATAATACCAATAAAAAGAAATAACAAGAGTGTAGGTACTCCGTATTTATAGCCGGTTTTACCTGCGATTAAGCTGATGAACAGCAATACCGATGTAACTAAAATAAAAAGATCAAAATTCAAACCCATAAGCGATTAACTAACTATTTTTACAGAAGTTGCGTCTCCTTTTTTTTTGATAATTGCAAAAATACAATTTTTTTTTGTTTTTTCTTTTGCAGGATCAAAAAAACACTGTATATTTGCACCCGCAAAAGCAAGGTGCCATAGCTCAGTTGGTAGAGCAAAGGACTGAAAATCCTTGTGTCCCCGGTTCGATTCCTGGTGGCACCACTTTTAAAAGAAAAGCGCTGCAATTTAACAATTGTGGCGCTTTTTGTTTTTTTGCATACTAAAATCGTAAACATTCCGGAAAAAGAAAAATGCCCTGCAAATATTTTATTTACAGGGCATTTGTTGCATTTGTGACTCCGAAAGGATTCTAACCTTTAACCTTCTGATCCGTAGTCAGATGCTCTATACAGTTGAGCTACGGAGCCGTTTTTGCTTTTTGCGTGTGCAAAGGTAATGTTTTTACCGAAATCACCAAAATTAATTTCGGGTTTTTTCAAATTTATTGAATTATATCTCCGGATATGTTACCCGGCTGTTTTGCAGGCTTTGTACTCTTTATGCCGGTTAGTCTATAGTAACTACCAGATATTATTTTTTTTTAATTGAGTTGATTTGTTTCGATAAACTTTATATCTTTGCATCAAAATGATGATTAATTCATTGAAATTAAGGAGAATTAGAAGATGGCTGAAGAAGTAAAAAAACCAAGAAGGCCCCGTAGGACCAAAAAGAATGTAGAAAAAGATGTGCTTGATGCGGTAACATCCGTAATTGAGGATGTTGGGTTTGGAAAAGTAACACTCAAAGAAATTGCTACACGCGCTAAAATTGAAGCTTCGGTGTTTTATCGCAGGTATGATAATCTGGAAGAACTCTTTGATGATTATACCAGAAAGTATGACTACTGGTTCATGAGTGTCGCTGATAACATGCCAAAAAATCTGAATGACGAAGATGCGTTTAAATGGATTATTCAGAATTTGGCAAAGGAACTCTATAGCAACAAAATCATGCAAAGATTGCTGATTTGGGAGTTGTGTGATGAAAATAATCCGGTAACCCGGCGAACTGCAGTGCAGCGTGAAATCCTGAATAAGTCACTGATTCAATTGTTGGAGCAGCGTTTCGATGGCTCCGGGCTGGATATGAACGTGCTTACCGCCGTGTGCATTTCGGGAGTGTATTATTTAATTCTGCACCAGAATATCTCTAAATTCTGTGATGTTGATTTTTCTACCAAAGCGGGAAAGAAGAGATTAGAAAAGGCACTCGATCAACTTATTTCTTTGTTTTTCTCCGAATTGAGGCATCAACAGGAAAAGCATCAGATTGCGCAACGTTTGAGGGAAGCAGGGGTGAGTCAGGACATCATTGACCGTTGTATAGAGCTTAAGTAACCAACGTCAACGGTAAGCAGAAAAAGTGTTTTATTTAAAGTGCATATAATGAGCTTCTGGCCATGGTGTGCACTTTTGTGTTGCTGAGGTTATTTAAACAACAGATATTGTATTTGTATATAAGATAATAATTATTTATCTTTGCATCGAATTATACAACATTTTATTGAAACTTTACAGACTTAAATGAAATTGCTTAACCGATGAAATGATTTGTGAGTTTGCAAAATTTGCTTTCCTGAAAAGTAAAAAAACAAGGCACTGAATCTGTAAAAAGATCAGTGCCTTGTCATTTTGTAAAGCTATATTGTTTCTTGAATCGCTTTATACATTAAATCTGAAGTGCATGATATCTCCGTCCTGAACCACATAATCTTTGCCTTCCACATTCATCTTACCAGCTTCTTTGCAAGCAGCTTCGGAACCCAGTGTAATAAAATCGTCGTATTTAATAACCTCGGCACGGATAAAACCTTTTTCAAAATCAGAATGGATAACACCGGCGCACTGGGGAGCTTTCCATCCTTCGTGGAAGGTCCATGCCCTGACTTCCTGAACTCCTGCTGTGAAATAAGTTTGCAGGTTTAGTAATTTATAGGCTGATTTAATCAGCCGGGCAACTCCCGATTCGGTTAGTCCGACTTCCTCGAGGAACATCTGACGTTCTTCGTAGGTTTCTAATTCGGCAATGTCGGCCTCAGTGGCTGCCGCTACAATCAGTATTTCTGCATTTTCATCTTTAACAGCCTCTCTGACGGCATCTACATAAGCATTACCATTAACTGCCGATGCTTCATCAACATTACAGATATACATCACCGGTTTGTCGGTAAGCAGGAACAAGTCCTTTACATAAGGTTTTTCGGCCTTGTCGAGGATAACCGTGCGGGCTGATTTTCCCTGCAAAAGAGCTTCGCGGTATTTCAGCAAGATATCGTACACGATTTTGGCAGTTTTATCACCTCCGGTTTGCGCTTGTTTCTGTACTTTGTTGATACGGCTTTCAACCGTTTCAAGATCTTTCAGTTGTAATTCCGTATCGATAATTTCTTTGTCTCTCACCGGATTGATACTGCCGTCGACATGCACAATGTTGTCGTTTTCAAAACAACGTAACACGTGAATGATGGCGTCTGTTTCCCTGATGTTGGCTAAAAATTTATTTCCAAGACCTTCACCTTTGCTGGCGCCTTTCACCAGCCCGGCAATATCCACAATCTCGACAGTAGTGGGTACAATGCGTTGCGGGTTGACCAGTCCGGCTAATTTATTCAATCTTTCATCAGGCACTGTAATCACACCCACATTGGGTTCGATGGTGCAGAAAGGAAAGTTTGCAGCCTGGGCTTTTGCATTCGATAAACAGTTGAAAAGGGTCGATTTCCCTACGTTGGGTAATCCGACAATACCACATTGTAACGCCATTATAACTATGATTTGATTTGATTTGGGCTGCAAAGATAGGCAAAAAAGCTGAACCTGAAAACTATGTATATCGACAGAATTGCTTACATTTGCGATAATAAAAATTAAATTTAATACTGCTATGAATACACAAATCAAACAAATTGCCCAAAGAATCCGCGGATTAAGAGAAGTATTGAATGTTTCGGTTGAGGATGCAGCCACAAAATGTGGGGTAACTGAATCCGAATTGATCAGGTATGAGTCCGGAACAAGCGATATCCCGGTGAGTTTCATCTGTCAGTTTGCCCAATGTTATGGTGTAGAATGTACTACGTTGATGTCGGGAGAAGAACCACACGTGTCGACCTATTTTGTTACCCGCAAGGGAACAGGTGTTAGCGTAGAACGCACCAAAGCTTACAAATACCTGGCGTTGGCCCATGGATTCCGTCAGGCAAAGATGGCTCCGTTTGAGGTGACTGTTGAGCCCAATGATTTGCCCATTACGCTTAACACACACGCCGGACAAGAGTTTAATCAGGTGTTGGAAGGCACTTTACAATTGCACATTGCCGGAAATGATCTGGTGTTAAACGAAGGTGACAGCATTTATTTCGATGCCACAAAACCCCATGGAATGAAAGCTGTCGGAGGCAGAAAAGTGAGATTTCTGGCGATAATCGGATAAATTTTCATCCCATTATTGGGCATTTTATCCCATATTTACACGTTTTGCCCCTGTTTGTGCAGTTTCTTGAATTAAGATATTTCCTTTGCAGCCGAATTAATCAAAATATCGTAACGCCATGCTCGAACAGTTCCTCAGACAAACTCAGTTTAAAGACTTCGAAGATTTCAAATCGAACTATCAATTAGTTGTTCCCGACAATTTTAATTTCGGATATGATGTCGTCGATGCCTGGGCTGAAAAGGAACCCAATAAAAGAGCCTTGTTATGGACGAATGATAAAGGAGAATGCCGCGAATTCACCTTTGCCGAGTTGAAATATCATTCCGATCAGACAGCGTCTTACTTTCAGAGCCTGGGAATCAAAAAAGGCGACATTGTAATGGCTATTTTGAAACGTCGGTACGAGTTCTGGTTCACCATCGTCGCGCTGCATAAAATTGGCGCCATTATTATCCCGGCAACCCATCTGTTGACAAAAAAAGATCTGGTATACCGCAACAATGCGGCCGATATCAAAGCCATTATAGCCGTAGGAGAGGAACCGATTCTATCTCACATCAACGATTCGAGGGCGGAATCGCCTACCATTGAAATGTTGATTTCGGTCGGACCGGTTGTGCCGGAAGGATGGCTCGATTTTCACAAAGGCATTGAAACAGCGCCTGCTTTCACCAAAATAGAAAAGGTCAATGAAAACTCTGATCCACTGATTATCAGTTTCACGTCCGGAACTACCGGAAATCCGAAAATGGTGATGCTGGACTATGTTTATCCGTTGGCGCATATTGTCACGGCCAAATACTGGCATAACCTGCATGAAGGCAGTCTGCACCTGACCATTGCCGATACCGGCTGGCTGAAAGCTGTTTGGGGAAAGTTATACGGACAGTGGATAGTGGGCGCTTGTGTGTTTGTATACGACCATGAGAAGTTTACGCCGGTTGATATGTTGGCGATGATAGAAAAATATCGTATTACCTCTCTTTGTGCGCCTCCTACTATCTTTCGTTTTCTCATCCGTGAAGATGTGAGCAAATATGATTTGACATCACTTGAATACTGTACTATTGCCGGAGAAGCGCTGAATCCTGCGGTTTATGAGCAGTTTCTCAAACTGACAGGAGTGAAGTTGTGTGAAGGTTACGGGCAAAGTGAGACGACACTGACCATTTTTACTTCGCCCTGGACCAATCCGAAGCCGGGCTCCATGGGGCTTCCCAATCCGCATTACGACATTGATTTGCTGACCCCGGACGGTCGTACAGCCGAAGCCGGTGAACAGGGCGAAATTGTTATCCGTACCGATCGTCAATATCCGGTTGGACTGTTCAAAGGCTATTACCGCAATGAAACCCTGACGAAAGAAGCCTGGTACGACAATATCTACCATACCGGCGATGTGGCCTGGCGCGATGAAGATGGATTTTTCTGGTTCGTGGGGCGTACCGACGATGTAATTAAAAGTTCAGGATATCGTATAGGTCCGTTCGAAGTCGAAAGCGCCCTGATGACTCATCCTGCCGTGGTTGAATGTGCCATTACCGGAGTCCCCGACGAAATCCGGGGCCAAATTGTGAAAGCCACCATCATTTTGGCTAAAGATTACAAAGACAAAGCCGGTGAAGCCTTGATAAAAGAAATTCAGGAGCATGTAAAAACCGTTACTGCACCTTATAAATATCCCCGCATCATCGAGTTTGTTGACGAACTCCCCAAGACCATCAGCGGAAAAATCCGGAGGACGGAGATCAGGGAGAAGGATAGAAAGGGGTGATGTTTTTATCAGCGTTTCAAATAATAGTTTACGGTAGTTACCACCCGCACATTCTTAATATACGGCGTATTCGAATCCCGGTCGGTAATGGTAAACTGCCCCTGATACGCATCCCGGATTTTGCCTAACTTGCTATTGGAGTCCTTGGCAAATTTCTCAGCAGCGAGTCTGGCGTTACGTGTTGCTTCTTCAATCATGCCCGGCTTGATTTCATTCAAACCGGTAAATTCATAGCTGACATTGAAGCGGTAATCTCCACCGGAAATGGCGATGCCCTGTTTTAGCAACTCCGTTTGTTCCGACATCAGTTTGCGTACTTTATCCACATTGTTTGAGGTGACTGTGATGACCGAAGTGGCGTTGTAGCGAAACTCAGGTACTGTTGTGTTATACCTTTCAGCCTTGAGGTCGAGAATTTCGGGTGCAGCCACGCTGATTTCTTCTTCAGCAATACCATTTGATTTCAGGAAAGCAATAATAGCTTTGTTTTTCGTGTTGATGTTATTGTAAAGCGAAATCAGATCATCGCCCAGATCTTTGTACATCAACGGCCAAATGATTTTGTTGGCAGGCACTTCCATTTCGGCCAGACCTTTGACACTCACTACCCGGTCTTTGTCTTTAAAACTATTGATGCCCATATACAGCATTAAACCAAGTACACAAAAACCCAAAGCAAGGATGGAGGCTTCGATTATTCTGTTTTTCATAACATTGAAGTTTTTATAAATTGAGAGGTAAAGTTACAGTTTGTTGTTGGATTAACAAAATGGGATACGTAGAGACGCAATTAATCGCGTCTCTACGTATCCGCCAACACAACTTATCGGGGGATTGCTTCGTCGGCTTCGCCGACTCGCAAAGACGGTGCGTTGATTGGGGTCATATATACGTCGCTGTTGGTTTTGCAGATTTATTGAGTGATTTGCAGCGACGGGTTCGAAGGCCAATTACGCTCAACCAAAACCTTATTCCCAACCTTATTTTCTAACTAAACTACCTTAGTAGAAAATGAACACCCCCACCATACCTAACCTTATTAGCTTATTAAAACCATATCAAAAAATAAGGTAATAAGGTCAGAGAAATTATCGACCAAATCTCTGCTACTAAGGTTGTTTAGTTAGAAAATAAGGTTAATAAATAAGGTTGATAGCGGAGTGAAGGATCTGTTATTTAACTTAAATTTTATGAAGTATGTAATCATTCCAATTTTTCGTTCAAAAACAGCACAATCTTTGGTATAGCCTCTGTGAGA
>JARKQF010000140.1 GCA_029973975.1 Paludibacter sp. | reverse complement strand
CAAAGCGGTTCCTTCAGGTAATTCGTAGGGTTGTCACACAGCATGTTCAGCGGCGATTCATATACCACATACTGGGCTAACTGCCGGCAACGGGTGCCCTGACTCATCGGCTCGGTAAAGATGGGTTTGAAATTGGATTTGATGGCGTTACGCATGGCGCCCTGGGTGTAGTCGACCGGACCGGCAAACATTCTGATAAAAGGAAAAGTGACATCGTACAACACCATGTCCTGAGTCGACCACTTCATCTGTTCCAGTCCGAAAACACCTTCGTTATTCAACACATTGGGATAGGTACGCTGTAAACCCGTAGGCTTATACATGCCGTGAAAATCCACCAGCATTTGATAACGTGCACAAACATCGGCCGCTTTGTATATAAATTCAGTCATAGGCTGATCATCGCGATCCATAAAGTCGATTTTAAATCCTTTTACACCCATTTCATGGTAATGCCGGCAAATGTTTTCCATGTCCCGTTCAAAAGCATAATACCCTGCCCACAGGATGATGCCGACTCCCTTTTCTTCTGCATGTTTAACGATAGCTTTCAAATCAATCTCCGGTACCACCTGCATCAAATCTGCCTTTTTATTCACCGCCCAACCTTCGTCGAGAATAACATATTCGATGCCCTGACTGGCGGCAAAGTCGATATAATATCGATAAGTCTCGGTATTGACTCCCGATACAAAATCCACCCCGCTGATATTCCACGCGTTCCACCAGTCCCACGCCACCTTGCCGGGCTTAATCCAACTGATATCCTTTACCCGTGATTCATCGGCCAGCTGATAAACCAGGTCACTGTTCAGTATATCGGCATCACGATTGAAAACGCCTAACACCCTCCACGGGAAATTTGTTGTTCCGCTCACTTTCGCGATATAGGATTCACGTGATTCTACAAGCATTTGCAGCATGTTGTGTCCACCCTGCTTCACCTCCTTCGGATAAGGAGCATACACTCCCGACAATTGCAAAGCGCCTTTTTTATGATTCAGGTACATCCCCGGATAGTTTTCGAGATTAACTTCCGTGAAAAGCAATTTACGACCCTGACCGGCATCTGCCATCAAAGGAAGTAACAACAGGGAATCCGGACTGAAGGCCGACAGTGGCGCATGGGTATAAATATTCTCGAATGAGTTGAAGAACTGTTTTTCAAATTGCATGCTCTTCCCTTTTTCCCTCGGTCTTATATAAGCAGCAAACAAAGGCGCATCCTGTTCAAACTGAAAATCGGCAATTTCATTTTCAACAATAAAACCTTTCTTTTTCGATGTTTCGAAACGGTATGCCACACCATCATTATAAGCTCTGAAAACCACTGCATAATCCTTGTATGCCAGTTTCAACTGCCGGTAATTTTCCTGCACCAACGCTTTTTTATAGAAAGGAGACGACACAGATTGATTCTTTTCACTCCGGGTAACCTTTCTAACTTTGTCACCTGTAGCCAGCGAACTACCGTCGGCCAGTTTTAGCGAGATCTCCGAAGCCGTAACAACCAAACCTTTATCGTCAGAAACAGTAAAGGAAAGTTTATCTGCCTGATTTATTTCGAGTTTCAACCGCTGATCGGGAGATTGGAGTACGTAAGCTTTGTTTTGAGCTGAAATATTGAATACCGAAAAGGATATCAAACAATAAAAGAGAAGATTCTGCATGTTTTTCATGATGATTTTGTGATTTTTAGAATTATTATTGCCAGGCAACGGACTCCCTGAACCGCCGCCGTTTAAGGATGATGTTTGTAAAATCAAATTATGCAGCAGTGTTGCACACTCGCTTAAAACTGTCATTCCGAACGAGCAAAGTGAAGTGAGGAATCAACTGCAAAGATATTAATATTTTCAATTTTATTGCATATATTTGCATTTGCTCAGCGTATTCATTAAAATACCTGAAAAACAGCGTTTAATTAATTACAAATTTTCAACATTACAAACACATGAGCAAAAAACCCTTTAAAATCAATCCCGATTTGAATTTGAGAAACACCATCATCGGCATTCAGTTTTTATTTGTAGCATTCGGCGCCACGGTTCTGGTGCCGTTGTTAGTTGGAATCGATCCATCAGTCGCGCTGTTCACAGCAGGAATCGGCACACTGATCTATCATCTTTTTACTGGTGGACAGGTTCCAATCTTCCTTGGGAGTAGTTTTGCATTTATTGCCCCCATCATCAAGTCGACTGAATTATATGGTTTACCGGGAACTTTCGGGGGTATTATTGCCGTGGGTTTGGTATATGCTATCATGTCGGGGCTGGTAAAGGCTTACGGACTAAGATTCATCGAGAAACTTTTTCCGAAGGTTGTGATTGGCCCAGTTATCATGATCATCGGATTATCGCTGGCTCCTGCCGCAGTTAATATGGCTAAAACCGACTGGTTACTTGCCATTATCAGTTTGCTAGCAGCTGTATTCACGGTAATTTTCGCTAAAGGCCTACTGAAACTGATCCCAATTTTCATTGGCATCATCGTGGGCTATATTGTAGCTGTTATACTGGGACGGGTCGACTTCTCTCAGTTTGCTGAAGCAAGCTGGTTCACACTACCTCAGTTTGCTAAACCGGAACTGAACTGGCAGGCCATCCTGTTTTTAATCCCGGTAGCCATCGCTCCTATCATTGAACATATCGGCGATATGTACGCCATCAGCAATGTGGCTGAAAAAGACTTTATAAAGAAACCCGGACTGCACCGCACCTTGCTTGGCGATGGTATAGCAACAGCCATAGCCGGCGCTCTGGGCAGTGTACCCAACACAACCTATTCGGAGGTAACCGGTGCTATCTCGCTGACTAAAGTAACCAATCCACTGGTATTGCGGATTGCAGCCGTGACTGCCATCGTATTTTCGATGATTGGTAAAATATCCTGGTTTCTCAAAACCATTCCACAAGCCGTTTTGGGCGGTATCATGCTGCTTTTATTTGGCACCATCGCTTCCGTAGGTATCAAAACTTTAGTCGATAATCACATCAATCTTTCCTCTACCCGTAATCAGGTAATTGTTTCAATTGTACTGACAATCGGCATCGGCGGAGCCATTATTTCGTACGGAAATTTCTCGCTGAGTGGTATCGGACTGGCATCTGTTGTCGGAGTTATCTTGAATCTGATTTTACCGGATAAGAAAGAAGCGAAATAACGTTTCAGAAAAACACCTTATATTTATCCGTCCTGAAAAAACACTTTTCGGGACGGATTTTTTTATCTGATGAACACAAACAATCATATTTATTGCTTCTTTTTTCTGAATTTTCAAACACCCCCTATTTCATTTGTTAAGCATTTTAACAAATTTCATTTCATTTTCACAGTTATTCTTTTGTAATTATTACAATTAAACATTCGTACACATTTTTTACAAATCAAATCTCAAATGATTTGGAACGGATTGACATTATGCATAATTTTGCATCAGTTAATAAACATTATGACAACAATAAAACACAAAAAGCTTACATTTTTCACTAAAATGCACGGAACTGGTAACGATTATATATACATAAACGGTTTTAGTGAACACATTGAGAACCCATCCGAATTGGCCGTTCGATGGAGCAACCGGCACAAAGGTATCGGTTCCGACGGATTGGTTTTGATTTTACCTTCGGAAAAAGCTGATTTCAGGATGCGCATGTTCAATGCCGATGGTTCTGAGTCTGAAATGTGCGGAAACGCCTCCAGATGCATCGGGAAATATGTATTTGACAAAGGCATGACCAACAAAACCGAACTGACACTCGAGACACCGGCAGGAATTAAAAAGCTGCAATTAATTCCGGGAAAAGACGGAAAAGTAGAACGGGTAACGGTAGATATGGGAGAACCAGCTATACAAACAAATGCAATTCCGGTAAACACAGCAAAAGAAACAATGGTCAATGAAACCGTTAAGTTTCCATCCGGAAGGGCATACAGCATAACAACCGTGTCGATGGGCAATCCGCATGCGGTAATATTCACCGAAAACATTGCCACACTGGACTTACAAAAAATCGGACCGGAGATTGAAAACGCGGCGATCTTTCCAAACAGGACGAATACTGAATTTATCGAGGTGGTTTCTTACGGCAAACTGAAAATGCGCGTATGGGAAAGAGGATCAGGTGAAACCATGGCCTGCGGAACAGGCGCTTGTGCCGCGGCAGTAGCCGGCGTATTAAACAAGTTAAGTTTCAGGAAAGTTGATATAGAATTACCGGGTGGCAAACTAACCATCGAATGGAAAGCTACTGACAACCATGTCTATCTGACAGGAGACGCAGTCACAGTTTTCGAAGGACAAGCAGAACAATAAAACAACAATAAAACACACCGTACAGTAGAAATGGCATTGATTAACGAACATTTTATCAGGATTCCTGCCACCTATCTTTTTTCAGAGATTGCAAGAAGGGTTACGGCACACCGGGAATCCAACCCGGAAGCCGGAATTATCCGAATGGGAATCGGAGACGTAACACTCCCCTTGCCGGACGCCTCGGTCGACGCGATGATAAAAGCAGCAGAAGAACAAAGAGACCAGGCGACATTTCGCGGATATGGACCCGAGCAGGGTTACCTGTTTCTCCGCGAAGCGATCAGGGTAAATGATTACGCAACGCACGACATTGAGATCGAAACCGATGAAATATTTGTCAGCGACGGTGCCAAGAGTGACACCGGCAACATAGGAGACATTTTCAGCACGCAGAACAAAGTGGC
>JARKQF010000138.1 GCA_029973975.1 Paludibacter sp. | reverse complement strand
TCGTAGTTTTTCTTTCCCTTTGCCAGTCCGATTTCTAATTTTGCCAGCCCTTTGTCGTTGATGAACATGCGAATCGGTACAATGGTTAACCCTGTTTCACGGGTAGCGCGCGCCAGTTTATTTAGTTCTTTCTTATTTAATAATAACTTCCGGTCGCGCCGTACATCGTGGTTGTTATATGTGCCAAAGAAATAAGTAGCGATATGCATGTTTTTAACCCACATTTCATCGTTGATAAAGGTACAGTAAGTGTCGGTCAAAGAGGCCTTCCCGTCGCGTATAGATTTTATTTCCGTGCCGAAAAGCTGCAAACCGGCAGTGTACCGTTCGATAATTTCGTAATCAAAGGTTGCCCGCTTGTTTTTTATTAATATGTTGGATGAATGACGCATGATGTATAGTTCTGATAACCGGACACAAAAGTACGATTTTTTTTGCTATGAAAATTTACCTGCTCGTAAAATTGCTTTATCTTTGCTGTAGCAATAGTCGATTTATTAAAAGAATGACATTGAAACTTAAAAAATATGGCTTCTGAAATTAAGATAAATGTAGCTGGGCTTGTTTATAATCAAAGTGTAGTAGGTACCTACGGATTGGTGTTGGTCGAGGAAGATGGCAAAAGGCGATTCTCGGTTATGATCGGTGAGCCTGAAGCCCAGTCGATAGCCCTGAAAATGAATAATAAAAAGTCACCGCGCCCACTGACCCATGATCTGATTCTGACGATTTTAAATGTTTTCGGAGCGAAACTTCAGAAAGTACTTATATACGACATGGTTAATGATGTTTTTTATTCCGAATTACACCTGATAAAAGGAGAGATGTCGATGGTGGTAGATGCACGTACATCAGATGCCATTGCTTTGGCAGTCAGATCTGATTGCGAGATTTACATTAAAGAAGAAATTATGGGCATTGTTGGTATGGAAGTGGAGACCACGGAACCGGTCAACGTACAAAACGAAGATCCGGAAGATATAGATGCCGAACAACTTACTCCGGAGGAACTTGATATGTTATCTCTCGAAGATCTGGAAGAGCTGCTGAATATGGCTGTAAATGAAGAAAAATACGAGCTGGCAGTCAATCTCAGAGATGCAATCAAAAGGAAAAAGAATGCCTGAAAATCGTTCGAAAATCACTTGCTAAATCCAAATAAAAGTATTACTTTAGCGTGATTTTTTGAAAAGAAAAAAAACAAGTGCAGATGTTAAATCAAGACAGAATTATTAAGGTAAATATCGACGAAGAAATGAAGTCTTCGTACATCGACTATTCTATGTCGGTGATAGTTTCCCGCGCTTTGCCGGATGTACGTGACGGTTTTAAACCTGTTCACCGCCGGGTATTGTTTGGGATGAATGAATTGGGAAACAATTCAGATAAACCCTATAAGAAATCCGCCAGAATTGTCGGAGAGGTTATGGGTAAATACCACCCGCATGGCGACTCTTCCATATATGGTACATTGGTTCGTATGGCTCAACCCTGGTCGTTGCGCTATCCATTGGTTGACGGACAGGGTAACTTCGGTTCGGTAGATGGCGACAGTCCTGCTGCGATGCGTTATACTGAAGCTCGTTTGCAGAAACTTGCCGAAGAAATGCTGGTCGACATTAATAAGGATACAGTTGACTTTCAACTGAACTTCGACGATACCCTGAAGGAACCGGTGGTGCTGCCAACGCGTATTCCGAACCTGCTTGTAAACGGTTCGTCGGGTATTGCGGTGGGTATGGCTACCAATATGGCGCCCCATAATCTTTCTGAAGTAGTTGATGCGACCATAGCTTATATCGATGACAAAGAAATTGATATTGCCGGATTGATGAAATATGTAAAAGCGCCTGACTTCCCGACCGGAGGTACTATTTACGGATATGCCGGCGTGAAGGAAGCCTATGAGACCGGTCGTGGTCGTGTCGTGGTGCGTTCCAAGGTTGAAATTGAAACAGAAGCATCAGGTCGTGAGAAAATTGTAATCAATGAAATACCTTATTTAGTAAACAAGGCCGAGTTGATACGCAATATCGTGGCGTTGATTGATGAAAAGCGAATTGAAGGTATCGCTCATATTAACGATGAGTCGGACCGCGAGGGGATGCGTGTTGTAATTGACATAAAAAGAGATGCCAATTCTTCTGTTGTATTGAACAAACTGTTTAAATTTACAGCATTGCAATCTTCTTTCAGTGTTAATAACATCGCGTTGGTAAACGGAAGACCCCGCATGCTCAACCTGAAGGATCTGATCCGGTACTTTGTGGATCACCGCCATGAAGTGGTGACACGTCGCACGCAATTCGAGTTGGCGGAAGCTGAAAAACGGGCGCATTTGCTTGAAGGATTCATGATTATACTCGATAACCTGGATGAAGCTATCCGCATTATACGTGACTCTAAAACCCCCGACGAAGCCCGTACGCGCTTGATGGAAGCTTTTGGTTTGTCGGAGATACAGTCCCGTGCAGTTGTAGAAATGCGCCTTCGTCAGCTTACCGGAATGGAGCAGGATAAACTGCGTGCCGAATATGAAGATGTGATGGCTCTCATTGCTAAATTGAAAGAGATTCTCGAGAAAGTGGAGCTTCGAATGGCCATCATCAAAGAAGAGTTACTTGAAGTAAAAGCTAAATTCGGGGATAACCGCCGCACTGATATTGTTTATGCTTCGGAAGAATTCAACCCGGAAGATTTTTATGCTGATGATGAAATGATTATTACCATTTCCCGGTTCGGATATATCAAACGTACTGCATTGGCTGAGTTCCGTGCACAGGGAAGGGGAGGAGTCGGTTCAAAAGGAAGCGATTCGCGCGATGAAGATTTTATAGAATACATCTACCCGGCATCCATGCACAATACCATGATGTTCTTTACCCAGAAAGGTAAATGTTACTGGTTAAAAGTGTACGAAATACCTGAAGGTAGTAAAAATTCAAAAGGAAGAGCCATTCAGAACCTGTTGAACATCGAGCAGGATGACAAGGTGAATGCCTTTATCCGCGTAAAAGGAAGTTTGGATGATAAAGAATATATCAATTCACGCTATATCATTTTCTGTACGAAAAACGGTATTGTGAAAAAAACTTCACTGGAGGCTTATTCTCGTCCGCGCGCCAATGGGGTTATTGCTATAAATATACGGGAAGATGACAAAGTAATCCAGGTGCGTCTGACTGATGGAGACTCCGAGATTATCATGGCAAACCGCAATGGACGTGCCATCCGTTTCAACGAATCCAAGGTACGTGTCATGGGTAGGACAGCTACCGGTGTAATCGGTATGCAACTCGATGATGACGGACAGGATGAGGTTGTTGGTATGGTTTGTGTTAAGAAAGACTCAAAGGAAACCATCATGGTTGTATCACAACAAGGTTATGGCAAGCGTTCTTTACTTGATGATGAAAACGGAGAACCGATTTACCGTATTACAAACCGGGGTGGAAAAGGGGTAAAAACCATTAACATCACAGAGAAAACCGGTAAGCTAGTTGCCATTAAAAGTGTAAAAGATGAAAATGACCTGATGATTATCAATGTTTCCGGAATCGTTATCAGGCTGCATGTATCCGACATCCGTGTGATGGGAAGGGCAACGCAGGGAGTCAGACTCATCAACCTGGAAAAACGAAACGATGAAATTGCATCTGTCTGCAAAGTGTTGGCAGAAACAGATGAAGAAGATGTTGAAAACACAGAGAATATTACTGAAAACGAAGATAATAACAATCAGGCTGAACAAGAAACAGAAGAAACTCAAAGTGAGGAGTAATCCGGTGTATTTGCGAGACTCAAATAAAGAACAAACAATTTATTAAATTAGACAATTATGAAAAAAGTAATTTTTTCACTTTTATTACTTTTAAGTGTAACAGCAGTATTTGCTCAAAAGAAGAATGTATCTAAAGCAAGGAACCTGGCTTTGATGGAAACACCGGATTTTAAAGGTGCCCGCGAAGCTATTTTACCGGCTTTGGAAGAGCCCACTACCAGTGGAGATCCAAGAACCTGGCATGTTGCAGGATTGATTGGATATAAAGAAAACGAAAGCTACTTCAAGGATTTGGCTTTAGGTAAACAGGTTGACTTTGTGAAAAAAGGCGAAGCCGTTATGGAATCACTTAATTATTTCCTCAAAGCATATGAATTAGATCAGAATCAGATTAACAAAAAAGGTAAAAAGATTAAACCTAAATACGAATCTGACATCAAGGCCAAAATCAAAGAGTATTTTGAGGAAAAACATAATCTGTTTTACTATGCTGCAACTTTGTATGATGAAAAGAAGGACTATAAAGGAGCAATGAAGGCTTTTGAAACCTATTTAGAAATCCCTAATCTTCCGTTCATGAAGGATGTGGTGAAAATTGACTCCACTTATATTCAGGTGAAATACTTCAATGCACTTGCTGCCAGAAATGCAGAAATGTGGGATAAAGCGATCCGGATTCATGAAGATATCAAGAATGAGGGATATGAAACCGGTAATGTTTATAAAATGCTGTATGAAGAATATGTACAGATAAAAGATACTGCCAATTTCCTTAGAACATTGGATGAAGGTTTCAATAAAATGCCGGAAGACCCTTGGTTTATACAAAACCTCATTAATTATTATCTTACTAATAATCTGATTGAAGAATCAAAAGTTTATATCGACAAGGCAATTCAGGTATCTCCCAAAGAAGCTGTTTACTACTATATTAAAGCCAAAATATACGAAACGGAGAAAAACTATGTAGATGCCCGTAAGTATTACGATAAAACGCTTGAGTTGGATCCCAAATATGCGGATGCCTATGCTGGAATTGGCGTTTTGGTGATAGAGGAAGGCCAGAAAATACTGGATGATGCAGCTTATAAGTCTGACAGAGAATTTAACCTTGCCAAGAACAAAGCGAATGAGGTTTTCAAATCAGCCATCGATTACTTCAAGAAAGCAGCTGAAATCAATCCTGATGAACAAATCTATAAAAGAAATCTTCGCATGCTTTATTACAGACTTGGCATGAGTAAAGAACTTGAAGCCATTGAAAAAGAACTTGGCTACTAAGCGAAATGGTGATATGGTTAAAGCATAATACTGTTTAACAAACAGTGATACAAAAAAACTACAACAAATTATTTGCTGTAGTTTTTTTTGTATCACTAACTGAATTTTCGCTATGTAAAAATGACAGCGATTTATAATTAATTTTGGATGAGTAGGTTGGTTGGTGACGAATCCGTCAATTAACCTGTAAAATACTGATTATCATTTCTTCGTCTTTATTAAACTGATATGAATTGTAACAGCTGCTGCAATGGCAAACAGTAGAACCTGGACATATATATTATCTAAAAAGAAAACAATGCTGATCAGAATGGTACTCCACAGGAAACACAGAGCCATGATTTTAATTTTAAGTGGAATACCTTTTCCTTCGCGATAATTCTTAATGTAGGAACCAAACCATCTGTTATTTAAAAGCCAATGGTAGAATTTATCGGAGCTTTTGGCAAAACAGGCAGCAGCGAGTAACAAAAATGGGGTAGTGGGGAGGATAGGAAGAAACATGCCCAGGATGCCCAAACCGACAGCTATAAAGCCAATAACAATCAGGAAAGCTTTCAATAATTTCATTTGTCGCTTTTTAATTTGCTGAAAATCATCAAGTCGGTAAAAGTGTTGCCGGAAAGTAGTTCGCCCTGACGTTCGATACCTTCAAACAGAAATCCCAGTCGTTTCGGTATGTTAATGCTGGATATGTTCTCAACAGCGCATTTGATTTGCACTCTATTCATACCCATCTCCTGAAATGCAAAATCACAAAGCCGGGCAACAGATCTGGTTACAATACCTTGTTTTTGATATTTCTCAGATAGCCAGTAACCTATTTCGGTTTTTAAATTTCCCCGGTCTGTATCCTTAAATCCAATTAATCCGATAAACTCATCTTGTTTGCGTATAGTAAAAATATACTCAAATCTATCTTCTGAAGCCTCTATAACTGAATGTACGAATGATGCTGAATCGCGGAGCTGTTTGGTGTGTTCGACAAAAGGTAGCCATTTTCCCAGATAATTGCGCTGACTGTCGATGGTGTTGAAAATTGCAACCGTATCTTCATAGGTTAGTTGTACCAATTCAATATCTGTATCAATTTTTAATCTCATGTTTGAGTTTGTGAATTTCTGTGTTACTTTCCGATGCAGAACTTCCCGAAGATATTACCCAATATCTCATCATTTGAAATCTGTCCGGTTATTTCGCCTAAATAGAACATGCATTCCCGGATATCTTGCGACAAGAAATCGCCGGAAAGTCCGTTCTCCATGTTTTCAATAACCCTTTGAATGGCCAGTAAGGCTTGTCGAAGCGCCTCGTAATGCCGGATGTTACTAACCACTACATCTCCCGGCTGAATTTCAGGAATCTGGGCAGCCCTAACCAGAGCTTCTTCCAGTTCTTTGATGTTGACTTTGTTTTTGGCGGATATGAAAATTCGTTCACACTCGAATTGACTGAATAGTTGAATAAGCACTTCTCTTTCATCAGGTGTTATTTTGTCTATTTTGTTGAAAATCATGATGATTTTCTTTCCTTCAGCTTTCTTTTCAATCTTTTCGGTAAGCCATTCGATGTGTTCACTAAGTTGTGTGCAATCCAAAATCCACAACACAATGGAAGCTTGTTCTATTTTTTTGAAAGTGCGCTCTATGCCAATGTTTTCGATAGTGTCTGTAGTTTTTCTGATGCCGGCAGTGTCAATAAACCGGAACGAGATTCCATGAACATTCACAATGTCTTCAATTGTATCCCGCGTGGTGCCGTGAATATCGGAAACAATAGCTTTCTCTTCTTTCAGTAGGAGGTTAAGCAGGGTAGACTTACCAACGTTGGTTTCGCCTACCAGCGCAACCGGGATGCCGTTTTTCAGGGCGTTTCCGACACGAAAAGAATCTGCTAATCCGTTGATGTGTTTTTCAATTTCCAGTGCCAGTTCCTTCAATTGGGTTCTGTCGGCAAACTCTACATCTTCTTCTGAAAAATCCAGTTCTAATTCAACCAGAGAAACAAAATCGAGCAACTGTGTGCGGAGGCTGGTTAGTTCGTTCGAAAAACCACCCCGCATCTGATTCATAGCCATCCTGTGCGAAGCTGCCGAACCGGAAGCAATGAGGTCAGCCACTGCTTCGGCCTGTGCCAAATCCATTTTGCCGTTCAAAAAAGCACGTTGGGTAAATTCACCCGGCATGGCCAACCGACAGCCTTTTTCAATCAGCAAGTGCAGTATTTGTTGTTGAATGAAAACCGATCCGTGACAGGAAATTTCTACTACATCTTCACCGGTGAAAGAATGTGGTGTGCGAAATAAACTGACGAGCACATCGTCAATGGTTTCGCCTGCGTTATCAACAACAGAGCCGAATACAATTGTGTTGGCCGCCTGATCTACAAGTCTGATCGATTTGTTTTTAGGTAGAAATATCTGGTCACAAAGCGATATGGCTTCACTTCCGGAAATCCGGATTACGGCTATTCCTCCGATACCCGGTGCGGTTGATATGGCAGTAATTGTTGAGTTGCTCATAATGAACGGATTAAATGGTTTCTAATCGTTTAAATCCTGTCAAGCACAGTCTGCACAAGTTTTTCAATATATGGTTTATAATCGGTATTAGCAGCTTCAACCCTGCGGTTGGCAATAACGCAACAAACCGTCATGGCTTTATGACCACCCATGAGTTTAGCTAAACCGGCAATGGCTGAGCCTTCCATCTCGTAATTAGTAATTTTATATTTTCCATAACGGAAACTTTCAATTTTATCATTCAGGTGTGGGTCGGCCAACCCAATACGCAATTCGCGGCCTTGCGGACCGTAAAATCCGTTGGCTGATATGGTTACACCACGTATCATGTCATTTTTGCCGATTCGATCAACCAGTTCTGCATCTGCATCTACCACATAAGGTGCTGCAAGTTGTTTATTCCATTCTAAATGCTTAACCAGTGCTGATTCGAATGCAAGATCACAAACACCATCCCGTCCGGCATAGAAATTAATCATCCCGTCGAAACCGATTGACTTTTCAGACATCAGAAAGCTACCCAGGGGAATATCAGGCTGCATACCACCGCAGGTGCCTATGCGCACGATATTTAACTGTCTGAAAACAGATTTTTCAGTACGGGTTTTTAAATCGATATTAGCTAATGCATCCAGTTCATTCATGACGATATCAATGTTATCTGTTCCGATTCCGGTGGAAAGTACTGTGATGCGTTTCCCTTTGTATATTCCGGTGATGGTGTTAAATTCCCGGCTGGATACTGAAAGTTCTTGTGTATCAAAGTAATTAGCAACCAGGGCAACCCGTCCCGGATCGCCAACCAAAATCACATTGTCAGCTAATTGTTCCGGTTTTAAATGCAGGTGGAATATGCTCCCGTCGGCATTGATAATCAGTTCTGATGGAGGGAAATGTTTCATAACTGTATGAAGTTAAATTTTTATTTATCTTTGCACAAAGATAGCATTTTCTTTCAAAATTGTGTTGAAAGGGTTGGGAATTATGGTTGTTTGAAATTTTAAAAGTTAGAAAGATTACGAAGTTAAACATGTGAAAAAGTTATGGAACATCATAAATTGCCTCATCCTTTAATTGCTGTTTTGCCTGTGTTTTTGTTGATTTGCTTTGTCTCGATAGCAGTTTTTCTCTTTGGTGCTGATGCCTTGAATGGTGCCAGTCAGATGGCATTGTTGCTGGCAGCTGCTTTTTGTCTACTGCTCGGCAAACTGACTGTCAATGCCCACTGGCACGATTTCGAGAAACAGTTGCATAAAAACTTTAAGAATATCTCAGGGGCTTTGCTGATTTTATTTGTAATAGGTTCTTTATCTGCTACCTGGATGATAAGTGGAGTTGTTCCTTTATTTATTGTCTATGGTTTAAAAATTATCCATCCAGCGGTATTTTTGATATCTGCTTGTGTTATTTGTGCTCTGGTTTCAATTTTAACGGGCAGTTCGTGGACAACCATCGCGACCATTGGTATTGCTTTACTGGGTATAGGGAATGCTTTGGGCTTTTCTCCCGGATGGATTGCCGGAGCTATTGTTTCCGGAGCTTATTTTGGAGATAAGGTTTCTCCTTTGTCGGATACAACAGTATTAGCCTCTTCTGTTTCCGGTACACCTTTGTTTACACATATTCGTTATATGATGATTACCACTACTCCGTCTTTCTTTATTTCCTTATTGGTTTTTGGTGTTGCAGGTTTGATGATGAAAGAGCAGGTAATAGTAGATTCAGGTTTGTACGAAAAGGTATTAAGTGAACATTTCAAACTTTCTCCCTGGTTGTTACTGGTGCCGGCTTTAACGGTTTTTTTGATTGTCAGACGATATCCTCCGTTGATAACTTTATTCCTGTCTATGCTCATCGCGCTTGTTTTTGCAATTGTCTTTCAGCCTGATTTGTTGTATGAGATAGCTGGTAGTTCTGTAAAGAATACGGCGAATATGATTAAAGGCGCCATTATCACTACAATAGGCAAAACGTCCATCGAATCGGGTAATGCAGAAATTAATGAATTAATTGCTACCCGGGGGATGCAGGGGATGCTTAATACTATTTGGATTATCATTTGTGCTACCTGTTTTGGTGCTGCAATGGCCTCAACGCGCATGATTGAAAGTTTTACATTGGCATTGGTAAAGAGAATACACAATACCTTCGGTCTGGTAGGTTCTACGGTTGCGACCGGCTTATTGACTAATCTGACCATGGCCGACCAGTATCTTGGCATAATCTTAACCGGTAATATGTTTAAGAAACTTTACGAAGAGCAAGGTTACGAGAACAGGTTGCTTAGCCGTTCGCTCGAAGATAGTGTAACGGTAACTTCTGTATTAGTTCCATGGAATTCTTGTGGTATGACGCAAAGTACGGTACTCGGTGTTTCAACATTGGCTTATCTGCCTTATGCGGTCTTTAATTATGTTAGTCCGCTTGTCAGTATAATCATTGCTTTGCTGAAATATAAGATCATACAACGTAAAACCGAACAAATAAGATTGGAAAGTGTTTAACATAATATATTATTTTAGCCATAAGGTGGCGTCATTTATTAGCTTTCAGGGGGTGACCCTGGGTATTAAAATATGAATAACCAACTTACAGATTACCTTCCGACCACAAAAAAAGAACTCGAACTACGGGGATGGGAAGAACTTGATGTAATTCTTTTTTCGGGAGATGCTTACATTGATCACCCGGCTTTTGGTGCCGCCGTTATTGGCAGGTTGATAGAGGCGCGAGGACTAAAGGTGGCCATTGTGCCACAACCGAACTGGCGGGATGATTTGCGGGATTTCAAAAAATTGGGTCGCCCGCGTCTGTTTTTTGCGGTGACTGCCGGCAATATGGACTCGATGGTAAATCATTATACGGCCAATAAACGGATGCGTTCTGATGACGCTTATTCGCCGGATGGAAAACCGCATTTTCGACCGGATTATGCGACCATTACCTATTGTAATATTCTGAAAAAACTCTATCCTGATGTACCTGTGCTAATTGGGGGTATTGAGGCTTCGTTGCGCAGGTTTACACATTATGATTATTGGTCGGATAAACTGATGCCGGGCATTTTGATAGATTCTAAAGCTGATTTGCTCGTTTACGGGATGGGAGAAAAACCTTTAATGGCAATTCTTTCGGAACTAAAATCCGGAAAATCACTTGCTGAAATACAAAATGTACCTCAAACAGCCTATCTTTCGAAATCAGTTACGGAACATACTGAATGGAAAACAAAAGAACTGATTGATCATGATACTTGCCTGAAGGACAAAAAATTGTATGCTTCAAACTTTAAACACATCGAAGTAGAATCCAATCGTTACAATGCCGATCGCCTGATTCAGCGAAACGGAAATAAATATATTGTGGTCAATCCTCCTTTTCAACCGCTTACTCAGGGGGAGCTGGATGCTTCTTTTGATTTGCCTTACACACGATTGCCTCATCCTAAATATAAAGGTAAAACCATCCCGGCTTTTGAAATGATTAAATTCTCGGTAAACCTGCACCGTGGCTGTTTCGGGGGATGTGCATTTTGTACTATTTCAGCCCATCAGGGTAAATTTATTGTTTCACGATCGAAAGAGTCTATCGTAAACGAAGTGAAACAGATTACAAAAATGCCGGATTTCAAAGGCTATTTAAGTGACTTAGGCGGACCATCGGCTAATATGTATGAAATGCGTGGTATTGACATGGAGATTTGCAAAACATGTAAAAAACCATCTTGTATTCATCCGAAAGTGTGTTTCAATCTTAATACTGACCACACACCCTTACTGGATGTGTACCGTGCAGTTGATCAATTGCCGGGTGTTAAAAAGTCATTTGTAGGAAGTGGTATCCGGTATGATATTTTGCTATCGAATAAAAATGACACGAAAACGAATGAGAGTCATACAGCCTATACACGTGAGTTAATCACCAGGCATGTTTCCGGTCGGTTGAAAATTGCACCTGAACATACGTCGGATAAGGTGTTGAAATTGATGCGTAAACCCGGATTCGAGTATTTTCAGAAATTTAAAGAACAGTTCGATCAAATTAACAGGGAGAAAGGTTTGAATCAGCAATTGATTCCTTATTTTATTTCCAGTCACCCTGCTTGTGGACCGGAAGATATGGCAGATCTCGCCATCAAAACAAAGAAGATGAACTTTAAACTTGAACAAGTACAGGACTTTACTCCAACACCTATGACACTGGCGACTGAAATATATTATTCCGGTTATCATCCTTATACTCTGGAGCAGGTTTACACACCCAAAACAAAAGAAGAGAAACTCGGTCAGCGGAAATTCTTCTTTTGGTACAAGCCGGAGTATAAAAAGGATATCTACAAAACACTACAAAAAATCAATCGACAGGATTTGATTAAAAAGTTGTTGTGAATATATTAAATAACCACATAAGTCATATAAGTTACATTTAAATCCTACTACGATTTGAAATTTAAAAAATTTATTATTTGAATGTGATACTTATATGTAACTTATATGACTTATGTGGTTTTAGATTTGAATAAATTATATATTGTAATCAAATATATAAAATTAGCTTAATTTATTTTATCGTAGATAACTTTCTACTTATAAATCGAAAATTTATTAATATCAATTTTTTTCTTTCCTCCTTCAGTTTTCTGCTTTCCGCTAAATCTTTTACCTTTGCACCAAAACAAACAATAAAACTAAGTCATTCATGAAAAAAATTCGTGCAGCTATTGTCGGATATGGCAATATTGGAAAATCGGTATTGGAAGCACTGCAGTCAGCACCCGATTTTGAAGTCGCAGGTGTAGTACGTCGTGCATCATCTATTGGAAACTCTCCTTTAGAATTAACAGGAATCAACATTGTAGATGACATCAAAAAACTGCAAGATGTAAATGTAGCCATATTGTGTTCACCAACACGCAGCATTCCTGCTCAGGCAAAAGATATACTGGCATTGGGGATTCATACAGTCGACAGTTACGATATTCACTCAACGATTTGGGAACTTCGTCAGGAGCTTACACCGATTGCTCTGGCTAATAAGGCCGTTGCTATAGTATCGGCCGGTTGGGATCCCGGAAGTGATTCTGTCGTACGTGCCTTGCTGGAAGCTATTGCGCCGAAAGGTATTACTTACACCAATTTCGGTCCGGGTATGAGTATGGGGCATACTGTTGCAGTGAAAGCTGTTCCCGGAGTAAAGAAAGCCCTATCAATGACTATTCCTTTGGGTACCAGTATACACCGTCGCATGGTATACATTGAATTAGAGGATGGTTTCAATTTTGAAGAAGTAGCACAAAATATTAAAAAAGATGCGTATTTTGTAAAAGATGAGACACATGTGATGCAGGTTGATGATGTAAATAATCTAATTGATATGGGGCATGGCGTGAATCTGGTACGTAAAGGTGTTTCCGGAACAACTTACAATCAGTTGTTCGAATTCAATATGAAAATTAATAATCCTGCCTTGACAGCTCAAATCCTGGTTGCATGTGCAAGGGCGGCTACCAAAACTAATCCGGGTGCCTACACAATGATAGAGATCCCAATAATTAATATGTTGTATGGAGAAAAAGAAGAGTTGATCCGGAGGTTGGTGTAAAAA
>JARKQF010000057.1 GCA_029973975.1 Paludibacter sp. | reverse complement strand
TAACAGTCAGGAACACAAGCAATATCTCGAACAACTGGAAACATTGTCTGTCCGGAAATACGCATCGCCAACCGGTACATCCCCGGGTTATTCTGTTTCAATTCCGACACCTCAACCAGGTTCTACTGCTACAACAAGTAGTGGAATGGGCGGAATGAAAGGAATGGGCGCGACCGGCAATCAGGCATTATCAGGAAACAACACGATGTCTTCAATGGGAGGTTCTCAGGGGAATATGGGTTCAGGTGTATCCGGTCTGTCGGATGTATTAAGAATTCAGCTTGAAACAGCTGAACTGGAAAACAATATTGAGCGTCTTCTTTCCGAAATAAAGTCAGAAAAAGCCAGGTTTAACACTTTACTCAACCGGCCGGCAGAAAGCGAAGTAGAAGTGCCTGATACTTTTGAGCAAATCCCTTTCATACTGGACATTCCATCAGCTATGGAAAGAATTGCAACACAAAATCCGATGTTGGGAATGCTTAACGAAGAAGCTCTTGCTTATAAAGCCAAACAAGAAATGGATAAAAAAATGAGCTATCCGATGTTGGGTGTTGGACTTCAATATTCGCTGCTTAAAAAACGAACAGCAACGGAAATACCTGTTACATCCATGAATGGTATGGATATGCTGATGCCGATGTTGTCAGTAAGTATTCCCATTTACCGCAACAAATACAAAGCACAGCAAAAAGAGGGACAATTAAGATGGCAATCGAGCCGGGAAAAGTATGCAAACACGATGAATGCACTGGAAACAGAATTATTTCAAACAAAACACCTGCTTGACGATGCATCGAGACAAATCAGGCTGTTAGAAAAACAAACAAAGCTTGCAAATACTGCATACAACCTGATGGTTCAGGAATTTGTAACAGGGAAAAGTGATCTGACCAATGTCATTCAGGTGCAACGTCAGTTACTGGATTATCGACTAAGGAAAGCGGAAGCCATTGCTTCATTCAATACAATGGTAGCAAATGCGCAACGCTTAATCTCATTTAATGAAACTAAATAAAAAAAGCAATATGAAAAACAAGATAAAAAAAGTATTAAACAGCAATATTCTTCGTCATAAATACGTAAAATACGGGCTGTTATTGACCATTGGTTTATTTCTCGGATGGTTATTCTTCGGCAATTCATCCGGAAATCAAGATGAACACGCTCACGCCCACGAGCTGACAGATGATACTGTCTGGACATGTTCCATGCACCCACAGATAAAAATGGAGAAACCCGGAAAATGTCCTATCTGTGCCATGGATTTAATTCCACTTAAGAAATCGGGAAATGGAGGGGAAGCCATAAATCCGGATGCGATTCAGATGTCGGACGAAGCCATTGCATTGGCAAATATACAGACAACCGTGGTTGGCAGACAACATGCTGTAAAAGAAATTCAACTTTACGGCACGATCCAGGTGGATGAACGCCTGTCACAATCTCAAACATCTCATGTAAACGGACGTATCGAGAAACTCTATGTAAACTTTACAGGTGAAAGCATCAAACAGGGACAAACAATTGCCTCAGTTTATTCACCCGACTTGCTGAATGCACAACAAGAGTTATTGGAAGCTTTGAAAATGCAACCTGTACAGCCCATGTTGATTGAAGCATCGAAGGAGAAATTAAGGTTATGGAAGTTAACAGAAAATCAGATTGACGCGATCATTAAATCAGGGAAAGTTAATCCTGTCATTGACATTAAATCCAACACTAACGGTGTAGTTATAAACAAAAATGTAAGTCAGGGCGATTATATCAATCAGGGAAGTGTTTTGCTGCAAGTAGCCAATCTGTCACAGGTTTGGGCTATGTTTGATGCGTATGAAATGGATTTGCCATTCTTAAAAGTGGGTGATAAACTTGAATTTACACTGCAAGCCGTTCCGGGGAGAACATTTTCGGGAAAGATTTCATTCATTGATCCCTTATTAGACAAAACTACCCGTACTTCTAAGGTCAGAGTGGTAACTTCCAATCCGGGAATGCTCATGAAACCCGAAATGTATGCTGTTGCCAAAGTTAATGCATCACTCCGTCAGAAAAACGATGAGATTGTAATTCCCAAATCAGCCGTTTTATGGACAGGCAAACGTTCCATCGTTTATGTAAAACAACCGGACACTGAAACACCTGCTTTTATGCTGCAGGAAATAGAACTTGGTCCATCGCTCGGAGCATCCTACGTTGTATTGTCGGGCCTGCATGCAGGAGATGAAATTGTTACAAACGGAGCATTTTCCATTGATGCGACCGCACAACTCGAGGGCAAACGCAGTATGATGAATACCGAAGCAGCCAAGCCGGTTACCGGACACGAAAAACACAGTATGAATGTACAACCCGGTTCAATGCAAAACAAGCATGAAATTCTGAAGGTTCAGGGTTTGTGTGAAATGTGTAAAGACAGGATTGAGAAAACAGCAAAAAGCATTGCCGGCGTTTCATCAGCTACGTGGGATATGAAAACCCGGGAACTTCATCTGAATTTTGATGCTCATCAAACCAACCTGAAAACAATCAGTAAATCGATAGCCAAAGTCGGACATGAAACGGATCTTGACAAAGCTGACCAGGAGGCGTATGATGCCTTACCCGGTTGTTGCAAATACAAAGAAAATTAACACATAACTTAAAAACTAACAGGTGCATTAAACCTTGCTTAATGCACCCGTTAGTCTTTTAATCCCCAAAAAGAGCTGACTTTTAGTGATTATACATCAAATGAATATACACTCACCTGAACCTGCTTTGGGGCAGACTAAAACACCTCATTTTTTACTGCTACTTTAACATACTCATCGAATATGGGACATCTTTCTCGAGGATACCACGTTTTTTATTCGGGATGCTATCCATCTTGAAATTTATGTTGGCCCCTCTTTTAAGTTGGTTATAATCCAGATAATTAGCCTGATGTTTTCTCCCGTTAACTGTCATTGATTGAATGTAGCGGTTTGTCGCATTATTACCGGTGGCTGTAATGCTAATCTTTTTCCCGTTAGATAGTTTTATTGTAGCCTTATTGACCAGAGGCGAACCGATGACATATTGATCAGTTCCGGGACATACCGGATAAAAGCCCAGGGCTGAAAAAACATACCAGGCTGAAGTTTGTCCGTTATCTTCATCCCCACAGTAGCCGTCCGGCGTTGGTCTGTACATCCTGTTCATGGTTTCTCTTACCCAATATTGAGTCTTCCACGGTTCTCCTCCATAGTTATACAGATAGATCATGTGCTGTATCGGCTGATTACCGTGCGCGTAATTACCCATATTCATGATTTGCATCTCCCTGATTTCATGGATGGTGAATCCATAATAACTGTTGTCGAAAACAGGAGGCACCGCAAATACCGAATCAAGCATGGAAACAAATTTTTCACGACCTCCCATGAGTTTTTTAAGTCCTTCAATATCATGAAATACCGACCATGTATAATGCCAGCTATTCCCTTCAGTAAAAGCATCTCCCCATTTCAGAGGGTTGAAAGGAGCCTGGAAGTCACCTTCTTTATTTCGTCCACGCATCAGTCCTGAACTTTTATCAAAAAGATTACTGTAATTTTTACTCCGTGTACGGTATAACTCTGTTTCTGCTGCGGGACGATTCAGTTTTTTAGCAACCTGATAAATACACCAGTCGTTGTAAGCATATTCCAATGTACGGGCTGCATTTTCCTTAATTCCCACATTATAGGGAACATAACCCAGCGTATTATAGTATTCGTAACCCAACCGGCCTGTAGATGATACTTCCGGATGAACATCATTAGCCGTTTTAATCATGGCTTCATAAAGAGACAAATGAAGAGAATCGGGTGTAATATCTTTCAAAATCGCGTCAGCAATAACTGAAGCTGAATTATTTCCTACCATACAATCACGATGTCCGGGAGATGCCCATTCTGGCATGAAACCGCTTTCCAGATAAGTATTCATCAAACCTTGTTGTATTTTGATGTTTTCATCCGGATAAACAAGATTAAGCAGGGGAAATAAAGCCCTGAAAGTATCCCAAAAACCTGTGTCGGTATACATGTAGCCAGATCTGATTTCACCATTGTAGGGACTATAATGTACAACCTCTCCGGCACTGTTGATTTCATAAAATTTTCGCGGGAATAAAGTTGAACGATAGAGACAACTGTAAAATGTTCGTTTTACATCCAGGTCTGCTTCTATATCAATTTTACTCAACACCTCATTCCATCGTTTACGCCCCTGCTCTTTTATGGTATCGAATGATTTATCTCCTAACTCTTTCAGGTTAAGTTCTGCTTGTTCATAACTAATAAAGGAAGAAGCAACCCTGAGGTGCACCTTTTGACCTTTCCTGGTTTTAAAATCGATGACAGCACCAACATGATTATCAGCGACTTCCTTAGCGGCAATTATTTTGTTACCGGTCCACACACGATACTCAGCAAAGGGTTGATCAAAAATGATGACAAAGTAGTTCTTAAAGTTATCAGGTACCCCTCCACTATTACGGGTGGTATAACCGATAATCTTATTTTCCGAAGGAATAACTTTAACAAACGATCCCTTATCAAAAGCATCAATGACAATGCGTGAAGAATCGTTTTCAGGAAATGTCATCCTGAAAATAGCAGCTCTTTCAGTCGGAGCAATTTCAGTAAAAATATCATGATCAGCTAAATATACACTGTAATAATGAGGCTTTGCCAGTTCGCTTTTATGAGAAAACCAACTCTCACGCTGCTTTTCCGTAATTTTGTTTCCTGTAACCGGCATAATGGAAAACTGACCGTAATCATTGATCCACGGACTGGGTTGATGAGTTTGCTTGAAACCGTTAATTTGGTAGTGGTTATAATTATATACCCAACCATCTCCCATCTTGTTGGTTTGAGGAGTCCAGCAGTTCATACCCCAAGGCATACCAATCACAGGATAAGTATTCCCGGTTGACAATTTAAATTCCGACTGACTGCCCATAAGAGGATTTACATAATCAACAAAATCACTGGCAGTAATTAGCCGAACAACAAAAAAGAAAAGAATGAAGAGCTTGATTATTCTCATATTGAAATTTATTTTTTTGATTCAGAAGAATGTGTTTATAAATGAGATTTATGATGATAAAAATTATTTATGATACAAAAAACACATACTCAATTATTGAATATGGCTTTTGTCATAAACCTGCTGCGTAATAGTCCGCACAAAATTGTTCTTATGTTTAAGAAATTTATTCAGTTTTTTTGTGATGTGATTGTTTTTTAAATGCTCCTGATTGATACATTTATAAACATAAATTAAGGACGAGGCCGATATTTCCTGTTTGTCAAATTGATTCAATAAATACAAAACAATGTTCTCATCAACATGATCCAACTGCGATAATCTACGCATAATTTGAAATCTGCGCATGACATCCGAGTTCCTGAATAAACGGTAAAACTCTTGCTGTACATCCGGCTGTTTTAACATTTCAGGATTCAGATAATCCAGTGCTAACAGGGCTAATTCTTCATATTCATTTGAGAGAAAACGAAAAACTGTCAAATCAAACCATTTTTGTTGTTGAGGATGTTCAATCAAATACCGTACTGCCCATTTACGATATAAAAAATTATTACTATTGAGCAATTTGTTCAGATAAGTACTATCACAACGTGATTGAATGATATCATATATTTTAGTTCGTGTGTTACCGTAAACGGTATGCCATAAACTATAACAAGTATATGCAGCTCCTTCCACAAGTTGCTCTTTATAAGCAGGCTGTGTAGCACCTGATCGTCCATCGAGACTTTCATTGAAGACCAAATCTTCCTGAGAAATATGCTTAATAAACGATAATGAATCCCTGAGAATCCGGTCTAATTTCCGGTAATCATCCGGGCTGAAAGCATCATGATCAGTTTTGGTAAGTTCTTCATCATTGTATAGCTGAAAGCCGAGATAATCACCTGTTCCGTCCCAAAACAGCCATAACCGGGCAATTCTGCATTCTCCCGTCAAACAAACTACTTTCCTCATAGACCTTCCAAACCATACCGGAAGTCCATCATCTCCCTGTAACTCCACTATTTCTTTTACCGAAAGGCTGTCCTCCTGATCATGAAACGAATGCGTATGCACAGTCCCTTTCATGGAAAGGTAATTTCCCGGTATTGCCGCGACCTGCAATACACAAAACAATACCATTATAGTTATTAGCAGAAAGTTAATGTTCGTTTTTTTCATTGATATATTGAGAAAACAGTACAAAATTATTTTCCTTTGACAATAGCGCTGACAACATTCGGCGCAATCAGTTCCAACGCTGCTTTACGGGTAGGGTGTACTCCATCCCCTGCATACTTTTTTAATGCCGGAACACCTTGCTCTTCCGCTATTCTTTTGAGTTCTAAAGATTCGTCGATCCAAATCAGATTGAATAATGTTGCCAGTTCTTCATAAATTTTATTATATGCCTGCATGGTAGGTCTGCTTTCTGCATTCTTGCCGAGAGGATATCCGCAGGGAGTATGCAGAAAAACCTCACATTCAGGGAATGCTTCTTTAATCTGCAATATCAGTTTCTCCGTATTTGCCCTGCATTGTTCTATTGAAATGCCAAAACGCTGAACCGCATCGTTGGTCGCAAATTCAATTATGACGGCATCCGGCCTTCTGGATAATACGCTGTCGGAAAGATTGGCCAACGCCCACTCAGAGTTCTGTCCGGATTTCCCTGAGTTATACACGGTAAGCTTGTTATCAAACATCCGATTCAACTGATTACCAACTTCCTCCACCCACAAAACACCATTTGGAGCCATACTTGATATGCTGGTTCCGTAAACCACCAATGTCTGCACCTTACCTTTTTTCAGGTTCTGTGCCAGTTTGGATTGTGCACTCAAGCTGCACGTTGTTAACATGGCAACTACAACAACAAAAATTATATGCTTCATATAAAGATTAATTTTCAGATCACGGATATTACATTTCAGGATGAAGTCGCTTAATATTTAATTCAACGTTATTTGATTCCCATTGCCTTTAAGAATCCGGGCACAATTACTTCATAAGCTGCTTTTTTACTTGGAAGAATCCCATCTCCCTGGTAAGACCTGAACACTTTTTCGCCTTCAATTTCATATATATCTTTGAATTCCTTTGAAAAGTCGACCAACAATACATTTCTTTTTTTCGCCACTTCCCGGTATGAATCATTAAACGCCTTTATCTCAGGCCGGGTTGTAGCCGCATTCCCTATTGGAAATTCGCTCATAATGTACATAATAACAATCGCCTCCGGATTTTGTTTTTTTAAATTATCAATCATGTATTCAGCACATTTACCGGAATACCATGGCCAAAAATTAAACCGTTCAACACAATCATTCTCACAAAACCCGAAAATCAAGATATCCGGTTTCTTGCTTAGAACCGAATCTTTAAAGTTTTCTGTTGCCCAGAAAGAGTTTACTCCGCTTTTAGAAATATTATAACAAGTAAGCTTTCCGGGATAACGCTTATCTAATCGTCCGAATAATTCATCAACCCATATACGGGTGCTTGTTGTTGCCGCAACGCTGGCTCCATATACAACTACTGTTTGCTGTTCCGGTTTTTTCAGTTTTGCAGCGACATTTTTCTGCCCGGCAAGTATCCCGGGATAAAGTACAATCAATAAAGCAAAAGTTTTTATAAAGGATTTTATATTCATTTTTTCCAGGGCTTATTGTTTACATTCATATTTACATTACCATACCAGTCAAAAAGACCTTTTTTCTCCAGTTTGTTCTGCAGTGATCTTACATCCAGGTTACGGACTCCGGTTTTATTTAGCGCAGCCATTGCGGCAGCAGTTCCTGCCGCCTCTCCTATCGTACCACATATCGGTTGAACCCGATACGAGCTCATTGCTAATCTCGTCCCACTGATTATCCTGCCGGCAGTCAGCAGTCCTTCCGTATTCACGGGAATGAGCGAACGGTAAGGAATACCGTAAGGTCCTACACTTTGCTTGATTTTCTCATCGACTTTCATTCCCCATGGATCCAGGGAGTACCATGCGTCTGCTACATGGTCGTCAGGAAAAACACCTTTAAGGACATCATCTACTGTAATAACATATTCTCCCCGTATTCGCCGGCATTCGCGGACACCAATTTTTGGAGCAATATGCGAAGTATATCCTGCTTTTTGTAAAGCTTCAAATTTAGGTTTCAGCTTAATAAGTGCTTCCTGCTGTGCCTGGGCAACCTGTATCGGGTCTGTTGTATCAGCAACTGGTACAGTGGAGCCCCAGTGCAGATAAATACCGGCATCTTTCCTTACAGCCTCTTCGGGAGTCTGATGTGTTTCCCATTTTGCATCATCATACAACAATACACCGGTTTTAAATGCTTCTCTTGGAAATTCGGTATTACTTCTTGTTCTTTGACTGATAAACATTTGCGTACAGGGTTGTACCCTACCGTCACTTTTTTCCAGCCCGATACTTTCGTTGAAATCTTTCTTTGCATCGCTTCCGTAGAAGAAGTCACAGCCTGCTTTTGCCGCAATTAAGCCAGTCCCTGTAGCATCTATTGTCACCGGCGCTTCCACTTTCTGATACAATTCATTTCTCATCATGACAACTCCGGTAACTGTATTCCGGTTTCCTTTTGTCGTAACCAGCGTATCTACCACACGGCATCCGCACATCAGTGTCAGATTTTTTTCTGCTGCCATCATCTTATTCCAGACCATAGAATATGAAGAGGGCATCCACCAGTGATTCTTGTTATCCCAGGCATAGTTACCAAAAGTAGAAGACGGGGTTATACCCAACGAATGGTTTTTGTTCAATTCTCTCACAGTTTCCAGGTATATTCCTGTTCTGGGAGCTCCACACATAAAAGTAACGAACATGTCAACCGGCGCTCCACCCGGAGCCCAGTCTTCTTCCAGCAGTATAACCTTTGCTCCTTCCCGCGCAGCTGCTATTGCGGCAGGAACTCCGGAAGGACCTGCACCAACAACGATCACATCGGCTTTAAGTGTCGGCAGGTAATTTCTTTTTATATCGTCTTTCTTTATACTTTGTTGTGCAATCAGTGGAATATTGGCGAGGCTAAGTCCGGCGATCCCCACTCCTGCTTTTTTTAAGAAATTTCTTCGGTTTAATGACATAATGATGTTATTTATGATTTGCTTCCTGTTTTTCTAAATCCGTTGAATAATCCGTTGGCATTTAAATTTGCCTGTAATTCTTTGATATCAATCGATCGCACACCGGTTTTGTACATGACCGACAATGCTGCAGCAGTTCCCGCCGCTTCCCCTATGTTGGAACAGATGGGTTGAACTCTCAATGAACTGTGGGCTATACGCGTAGCACTGATAATACGCCCGGCAAGCAACAATCCTTCAGTATTAACCGGGATGAGGCTCCTGTAGGGAATTCCGTATGGAGGAACACGTTTTAGTTTTTCGTCGATTTTCATTCCCCAAACATCGAAGTAATAGCTGGCATCTGCTATTTTATCATCATGCTGAACTCCGTTGGATAAATCTCGTTGAGTTAATACATATTCACCTTTAATCCGTCGTACCTCACGAACACCAATTTTTGGAGCAATATGGGTAGCATACCCCGCTTCATGTAATATTTGCATGTTTTCCTCCAGTCCTTCCAGCGCTTTTCGCTGTGCCTCAGCGACCAAAAGAGAATCCCGTGTATCTTTGCAATAAACAGTTTTTCCCCAATGCAAATAAATACCGGCATCCCTCTTTATCATGGCTTCTTTATCTGCCGCCCTTACCCAGTCGTACTGATCTTCAACACCACTGCTTCCTTTCATTTTGTCGACAGGTAATACCGCATGACGTTTAATACGTTGGGTTATAAACATCAGGGTACAAGGCTGTATCTTACCGTCAGCAACCTCAATACCAATTTCTTCGTTAAAGTCGCTCTTCGCCTCACTACCAAACATGTATTCACAGCCTGCCATAGCTGCTACAATACCGGTTCCGGTAGCATCAATGGTGACACTTGCCTCAATATCCTGCAATTCACCATTACGCATAATCCTGACTCCCTGTACAATATTCCGGTTTCCTTTATGAGTCACAATTGTATCTACAACCGGAGCCCCACAAAGCAAAGTGATATTTTTTTCAGCAGCAATCGCTTGATAAATCACCTGGGCGTAATCTCCCGGCATCCACCAATGATTCTTACCATCCTGACCGGCATTGCCAAAAGTATCACACGCCTCACCTCCGATGGTATGAAAATCATTCAGTTTTTTCACCATCCGCTGAAAAGCACCAACCCTCGGTCCGCCACAGATATACGTGACATACATATCTACGGGGGCTCCTCCGGGCATATTGTCTTCTTCAACCAAAATAACTTTTGACCCGTTACGGGCAGCTGCTAATGCTGCCGGCACACCACCGGGACCTGCACCAACCACCACTACATCGCATTGCAGTTTCGGATGAGTCGAAATGATTGACTTTGCTTTTTTGGTGTCTTGTGCAGACAAAATTGCAGGAGAAAGCGCTCCAAATGCCAGTCCTGCCCCTGCTTTTATTAGAAAAGATCTTCTGCTGAAACTCATTATAATATCTTTTAGAATGAAATATTGAATTGATTTGCTGAATTCCTATGTTTCTTTATCTTCATAGGTTGTAAACACAAATGATACGCTTTCATGTATCATTTGTGTTTTTACATAAAAATTAGTTCTTAATTATTTTATGTACGGATTTATTGCCATCCTTATCGTAACAATGCACAAAATATGCTCCTGATGGTAATGAAGACACATTGATCCTGCCGTTATTAACTTTCGTTTGTATTATGCTATTTCCGGTCAGATTAATAACTGAAAGATAATCTGCATCTGTATAAAGTTCGTTATAACATGGATTGGGATATAATTTGATTGAATTATTCATGAAATTTTCTTTTACCGTTGTCGGACCTGTATATTCCTTGTAAATTTTCAGGTTACGCATGTAGATACAAGTTGTTTCAATTTCATTCCGGGTGTGTGAAAGGGTAAGTTTCGACGCTGATGTTCCTCCAATAATCTCTGTGTCGTAAGCAATCCAGGTTGCCGGAGTAACAGGATTTCCACCATTATCTGTTTTAGGATCAAATGTCCATTGAATTTCCCCGTTGTCAACAGACATGTTGAGCTTTGTACCTACATCTACCGTTGTCATATACAATTCAATATACATTTTTGTTTTGTAATCACCGGAGGAACTTAAATCCATATCGTTAGTAGTTATTTTGCCTACTTTAATATTACCGCTCGTTGCACCAAAGCGAACCGCTTTTCCATAAGCGTTTGTAGAAGTTCCCTGAGCATACATAAATTCAGAAACAGCAGGATTTGCACCAATCGCAGCTGTCCAGTTGTGTGGAGCTGTTGCAACAGACATTTCTGTAGCTGCATTTGTTGTAAAAACTGAACAATTAAGTGAAAGCAGTATATTGGGTGTCTTGTATACTGTAATGTCATTTACATATATATTACCGGCTTCTTCAACTCTACTGTGTTCAAATGATAAAATTGATGCTGATGTACCTGAAGCCGTGATATCATATTCGAAGGTGTAATAAGTAGCACCAAAAGTTGCTGCACTGATAGTACCAATAGTATTCCCATTCAGTTTTACAGTTAATGAACCTGTTTTGTTAGACCCTGCAGTGGCTGAAATACGCACTCTTGTGGTTTTTCCTGTTGAAGGTGACAGATCTAATGCAGGTGTTGTAGCAAGTCCTGTTCCAGTAGTTGTAGAACCGAATTGTACTGCTTGTTTAATGTGCGGTACGCTGGTGATATTAGCCGGAAAGCAGTTGTATGACGTCCATTCAGCGCCTGTTGAAGCTACCCAGTTATTGGGCTCTGTTCCTACTGACATTTCGGAAGTACCGGTACCAGTCACATTGAATCCTGAACAATTAAGCTTAAGGATAACCGTTTCAAAACTTTTTGCCTCTGCCAGTGGAGTGGCTGCATTTATCTGAGATGTCAATATTGAAACTAACATCATCACAATGAGAAAGTTAATTTTTTTCATAATAATACAATTTTTGAGCGTTCAACATTCATTTTATTTGTTAATTTTTACAATAGCAAACTGATTCATATAAATAAATCCTTTATTATCCGTGCTGGAATGTTCGATGGTAATTTCCGATGTGTTTTTACCATTTTTTATTTCAAATTCGAAGGGATAATATTCTCTTCCGAAACTACGACCATTATTTCCGTCAGAAGCGGCGATAGTCCCAATTGATTTTCCATCCACCCTGATGTCTAGTTTTCCGCTTTTATCAGCTCCTGAGCTTACTGATATGCGAAGAACAACCTTTTGATTTTTCGTTTTAGAAAGATCTACTGATGCTAACGTTGCTTTACCATCTCCACTTTTCAATGATCCGAAACGAACTGCTTTTCCCAGGAAATTCATGTTTCCTTCTGTTATCGATTGAGCAAAAACACTGGTTGACTGCCAATTGAGGCCACAAACTGATTTCCAGTTATGAGGAGCATTTGATTCAGACATATCTTTTGATGCAGATACCTGAAAAATCGAACAATCAAGATTCAATACAATTTCTTCGGTTTGTGCCTGAAGCGAAAGGCCAAGAATAAAAAAAACAAGTAAGACTAATTCTTTTCTCATAAAACTAAATTTTTAATATGAAACATTTATAATTATTTCTTTAAGAATACTTTATGTATTGATATTCCATTCGACTGAATAACCTTTATCAACACCAACCCACAATCAACACCATTCAGATAAAAACCGGAATTATCTTTCGCAACAATTTTCTTTATCAGCTTACCTTCCATAGTAAAAGCTTCGATGGTTGCCTTGCCTGATAATCCTTGTATATTAATATATCCATTTCTGTTTTCAGTAATTATCAATGACTGTTTCTGATTCGTATGAACAGAAGTAAGTTTCATTCTCCTGAAAACCCTGAATTTGTTCATGTAAATATATTCTCCTGATACAGAGCGGGAGTGGGTTAATGTAATTGTAGATTGACTTGAAACAACAGATGCTGGAATTATATATTCGAAATCATACATCCTGGCTCCAAAGCTGGTTCCGTTCGCACCACTATCGCCGTCTTTGGAAGCACTGATGGTATCAATCACGAAATTGTCAATTTTTACTTCGAGCATTCCTCCTTTTGTGCTGCCGCATCCGACCGATAATTGTAAAACAACATCTTGCTGTTCCGATGGCCTGAGATCCAGTTTTGGTGTTGTGGCTTTCCCTGTATTGGATAAAACCGAAGCACCAAAACGTATGGCTTTACCGATATAAGGCAACGTGGTGATATCTTGTGCATAACAATACTGCGATTCCCATTGATAACCTGATGCTGAAAGCCAGTTGTTATATCCCTGAGCCAACATCATTTCGGTAGATGAAGTTGTGAAGTTAGCAAAGTTAATTCCGAGAGAATCAGGATACGACACCGGCTCTTCCTCAGCAGGAATGTAGTTATTTATGACATTCAAAGTTTCATCCGGATAATACTTCATGCGTAATCTCCACAACAACTCTTCTATCGATACAATTTCAAAATTATTGTTCAATAAATCTTTTGACCACACGGCCGGGCTTACTCCCCTGACTGCACCCTCATCAGCTGCAACAGCATCACTGATTATACCATTAGCATCCTTTTTAAAGTAGGACCAGGCATGAACAATGGTCCAGTCAAGCAAAGTGACACTGGTTTGTGAAGCTGAATTGTTAAGTAAATTTGCAATTGTCGCGGGATTACCTGAATTGCTGACATTTAATCCGGCCCACATTTGATACTTTGCCGTAAAAACAGGAATATGCACTCCATGTTTATTGGTAACCCAAAAAACACTGCCACTTCCTCCGTTATAGGGAACATATTGCACAGCAATGATTCCTACCAGATTTTCAATGGAATCAGCATATATTTGATAGGCAGCTTTAGCAGCATCACTGCTTAAACTGTTACGCGTAATGAATCCGAAAACACGACTGCCTGTCGATTTCATTTTTTTGTTGACCATACCGGCAAATTGCCTGTGTATAGTTGAAGCCTCACTTCCTCTTGATGAAGCATATAAATCGGGATATTGATAAGCTCCACCAAACTCAATGATGTTCCCCGGCGTTTCCGACGATTGTTCTACGTAGTACTTCCACGCATCTGGTACCATTTGAGAAAGATTAACCGGGCAACTGGTCCAGTTCATAGGGAGATTATTGATATCAGGATTCGCCCAATACTCAACGTTCAAAGGCAAACTGGTTGCTTGTATCATCATATTATCGCCATCGCTCATCACAAAAGCATGATAATCTTTTCCGGTACTAAAATCCAATAATTTGGGATTGACATTCCGGACTTTATCAGGCGTAACCGCATTAGCACCTGCGGATAAAATTGGTAAATTTACAATGCTTGCGCCTGTTGTTAACATGCCATAACGAGTTGCTATTTCCACATGGGTTCCTTCGTCCCCGGCATTCCATCCTACAACGGGACTGTTGGGATCCATCCAGGACAAGACTGATTTATAAAAATCATCGGTACCCCAATACACCATACATCCATGGGCAATAGCCATATCCCTCTGTTTGTAGTCATCAGGAGGCAGTGTTACAATCATGGTTTTATTCAACCATGATTTGACTGTATTGAACCATTCGGCAGTGTAGGATGAGAGGCTGTTTAACGGACGTGCATCAAATTTGAGGGTAAGTCCGTATGAAATTGCTATCGCTTCCATCGACTCTTCCACCAGTATCGCGTCGTAACGGGAAGCATAAAGGGTAGCAAAGTTAACAGAATAATTTCCCGCATCCTCTTTATAGAGTACATATCCTTTGATGATATTTTTGTTTTTATATTGCGCTACCAGTGACCACAAGTCAGTCTCTCCCCTATCGACAACACCTGTCCTTTGCAACCATTTGCTGAGAAAATAATTATAGGCAGTCCCGGTTACGTTGGTCCAGATAAGCTCATTATTAGTTCCGTCATTTACTCCCTTAGCCGCCAATCCTGAAATTGACTGAACTAAATTACGTTCTTTTAAATTAGCCGGCCTGATTCGCACAATTTGAGCAGGGAGCTTTTGTTCCGGCCACCAGCTTTCTTTTACAGCCGAAAGCGCTGACATAGAGACAAGCATCAAGCTGAGAATCAAATAGATTTTATATGTTCGTATCTTTTCCATTATGCGATAATCAAATATTGACCAGTTTTTGATATGAAATTCCTGATTGTCCTGTAACTTTGACCAATAACAGATTTTTATCAGTATTTTTCACCTTAATTTTCTCAACTGATGACGATGTCTTTAATGTGTGTAATAAAGAACCGGCAACATTATACACTTGAATGATTGCATTATGTCCTGCATTTTTAATAACCAAATTATCATCTGTATCAATGTAACAAACTATTGGTTCTGAAGTATTTTGTACAGTTTCGTTAGGAACTTTCGCTCTGCGAAATACCTTAAACTGATTTATGTAAATATATTCCCCCGGAATATTTCGTGAATGAACCAGTGAAATGACGGACCGGTTTGTTGCAATATCACTAGGGAGAACAAAATCGAATGTGTACATCTTAGTGCCGAAAGTTGTTCCGTTTTCACCACTATCACCATTTGCTTTGGCGTCAATTCTTGCAAAAATCGTATCATCTACTTTCAAATCCAAAACACCTCCTTTGGTATTACCACAACCTACTGAAATTCTCAACACGACTTCCTCATCGTAATTGGCTTTCAGATTGAGGACAGACGTAGTTGCTGAACCTGTATTCTCCTGCGTGGATGCTCCAAATCGTATCGATTTCCCGATATAAGGAAGAGAAGTCACATCCTGAGCATAACAATATTGAGATGTCCAGAAATTTTTTGAAGCACTATACCAGTTATTCGGATGTGAGGCTAAGCTCATATCGGTAGTAGATGAACTGAAATTTGAAAAATCAATTTCAAGTGAATCCGGATAGGTAAATAAAGAGTCAGCACTATCCGGGGTATAAGTTCTGATAACCTCGGCTGTTTCCTGCGGATAGTGTTTCATGCGTAATCTCCAGAGTAATTCTTCGATAGAAACAATATTTATGTTATTCATCATGGACTTCGACCACATGGATGGTGTCACCCCGCGTAAAGCACCTTCTTCTGTCGATTCTGCGTCACGGATTACTCCATTTGTTTCTTTTTTATAATAAGACCAAGCGTGTACAATTGTCCAGTCAAGCATTTCTTCGGAAGTTGATGTAGCAGCATTGACACTATTTGCGATGGTCACGGGACCACCCATATCAACATACTTGCTATTTTCGTTATGCAAATAATATTTTGCCGTTAAAACCGGTATGTGCTTGCCATCCTTGTTAGTAACCCAGTAAATTGCACCATTACCTCCATTATAAGGAACATATTGAATTGCGATAATACCTACCAATCCGTCAATTGAATCCGCAAAAATTTGATACATTTTTTTAGCCTCATCGCTGTCAATATCCCTTGTTAAACAACCAAACACCTTAACACCTACTGATTTTAGTTTCCTGTTTATCATTCCGGCATATTGTCGTCTTATTGTTTCTGATGAAGTCCCCCGCGATAAGCCGTACAAATCGGGATAGAGTCCTCCGCTGAATTCGGTCAGGCTACCGGGTGTCGGCGCAGATTGTGCCGTGAACAAGTTCCATGCGTCAGGAACCATTTGAATAAGATTAACCGGACAACTGGCCCAACACATTGGCAGATTATTAATATCCGGATTTGCCCTGTATTCATCTGCAAGCGCCATTCCTGTAGCCTGAATCATCATGTTACCTCCATCGCTCATTACATACGACAGGTAGTTCCTTTTTTCAGAGAAGTCAATCTCCCGGGGATTTACGTTGCCTGCTCTTGCAACAGGAAGTTGCCTTGATCCGGCAGAAAGTATTGAAAGATTTACAATCGTTGCTCCGGTAGTAAACTGTCCATATTCAGAACATGCATTTATGGCAGTACCCTCATCACCTTCATTCCAACCCACAACCGGACTGTTAGGTTCCATCCAGTCTAAAACAGATTTATAGAAATCATCAACACCCCAGTATACCATACAGTTGTGCGCAATGGCCATTTCGCGCTGACGGTAATCAGTAGGTGCAATGGTAACAATCATTTTATTATTCAAACTGGTTTTTAGCGTGTTAAACCATGTTTGTGTGTAAGAGGCTTTTGTACTGAACGAACGAGCATCAAATTTTAATGTCAACCCTCGTGAAATTGCAGTGGCTTCGAGACTTTCTTCTATTAAAACAGCATCATATAACGAAGCATAAATGGTGGCAAAATTGACGGAATAATCACCTTCTTTATATAAAATATATCCTTTAATAATGCCTTTGGTCATATATCGATCGACTAAATTCCATAAACTGATATTACCTTTATCCTGAACTGAAGTACGGGCTAACCATTTGCTTAAATAATAATTATAGGCAGATCCCGTAACAGAAGTCCAGATAAGCTCATCGTTTGTACCTGCATTTACCGATCTGGCTGCAAGTCCGGATATGGATTGTACCAGGTTTCTCTCAGCTAAATTTGCAGGAGATACACGGAGTATCTGTGCAGGAAGTTTTTGATCCGGCCACCAATATTCTTTTGAAGCAGAAATGCCTGTTGAAATACTTAATAGCAATAGAAGGCTGATAATATGTTTATTGAATATTTTCATAAACTAATGCTGAATCAATAATTCGGATTCTGATACATACCGGCTTTGTTCCGTGAATTATCAATTTCATATTGTGGAACAGGTAATAAATAATTTTTTTCCGGATCAAAGTAAATTTTAATACTATTTGTATTAGTATCCAAATTACGTATGGCTGTATAAGCTTCAACCGTCCCTGTACGAATGAGGTCATGCCGGCGCCAGAATTCAAAACAAAGTTCTCGTGATCTTTCCTTCATTAGTTGATCGAAAGTCAGTGTTTCTGCAGTATAATCATTGAATCCGGGAGTTTCTGCTTCTGTCAGGGGTGTCACATTGTCTGCTTTCAGACCGCGTGCTCTTTGTACCACCTGATTAACAGCCGCCAGTCCCCGGCTGGTAACTACGCCGTTATTCAATGCCATATCAGCTTCTGCAAACATTAACAAAACATCGGCATATCGCAGCGCAATGATGTTGTTGGGGCAATTGGAATAGATAAACGGCATTTCTTCTTTCCATGAATTTCCCCAACGGTACTTGGTAATTGATGTTTTATTGAACAGGTTACTGTTACCGTTATCGAACAGGGAAGAAGATGCTGAAACACCTGCTGTTCCTATAATATGCTGACATTTGACCGGTTTTCCTGTATTTTTGTCGAAAGTAACAAGAGAATCCATCAGGTTCCATCTTTTTCTCTGATCATATTTCATTGTCGGATCCCGTTCTGCATAATAGGCTCTGAAAGAAGGAAGTCCTTTCAGCTGGCATTGGCCTGCCCATGCATTATATCTCCATCCTCCCACAGTTCCGCCGTATCCTGAACTTATCAACCCCATTTCTTTCGACCATTGTGTACCGTAAGGTTCAATTGGACTAAACTGAATTTCCCAGATGCTTTCTGTATTTTTATTTTTATTTTCTATGCGGAATAAGTCTCCGTACACCGGCATCAGATCACGGTCACTCTCCTGCATAACATCTTCCAGTTCATTATATGCCCATTGGTAAAGCGTATCTACAGGCTCTGCGATATATGAATATCCGGCAACTTTGCCCGATTTCTTGGCTGATGCCATTGTCAGATAGACTTTTCCTAATAAAGTTTTTGCTGCCCAATAATTAGCATGCCCGTCTTTTACCTCTGCAGAAAGATATCCTTCTGTTGATGCATATTTTAAATCTTCGATTATTAAACTGTAAATTTCATTTAAAGGACTTCTTCCAATTGTGTAATTAAAAGAAGTTGTCCGGCTGGTAATTTTTGGTACATCTCCAAAAAATTGCACTAACTGGAAATAGGACCATGCTCTCAGGAACTTAGCTTCTGCAAGACATAGATTCCGATCATGATCTGTGATATTGCTGATTTCCGGAGCAAAATCAATTACCACATTACAACGTTCGATTACCTTATAATACCTTGCCCAAAGCTCCTGAATACATCCTTCCGTAGAAGTATAGGCATATTTATCAACGACATTACGCACATTGGTGCTATTGGCTGTTGAAAAATAAAAGCCCATTTCATCAGTACCCAACAGAGGCAGGAACAATGGTGTATTGGTATTAACCACAAACAAATCAATAGTTGCCTGGTATGCCCCTACAACACCTGCTTTGAGCGAAGGACCGTTGATAAAATAATTCTGTGCTGTGTACTGAGATTTAGGCTCTTCTGTCAGAAAATCAGAACAGGAAGTCAATGTCCAACTCAGGACAAAACTCAACAATATGAAGGATAATTTGATTGTTTTCATGATTCTGTTTTTATACAAATTACAATAAATTATAAGGTAAGATTGACACCAAAAGATATAGCTCTGTTTCGTGGATAAGAGCCAAAATCCAGACTTGGCATAAAATCTCCGATTCCACCCTGACGGGTATTTACTTC
>JARKQF010000054.1 GCA_029973975.1 Paludibacter sp. | reverse complement strand
TTGATGTGCCCGATTTTAAGTGGTTTAATGTCGGTAATTTTAGTTTTGAGCTTGAATTGAGTCAGAATTTTTTCCATTGAAAATGTGTTTTACGAATAATAAGATGGTGATTTTTTGAATCAGCAAAGGTAGTTCAAAATTCTTTTATAACACACTTTTCAGTCTTAATAAATATAAAAATGCGTGATACTGCATATTCCATGCACAATTGCGGATAAAGCAGAAATATTTACCTTAACGTACAATTATCTTTCTGACAATTGTTTCGTTTTGAGAAATAATTCTTAAGAGATAGACTCCTTTATCCTGGCGAATATAATGTTCCTTATTATTTAAAGAAGCGGCGCCTGTTCTTCCGTCAGAAGAAATAATGTAAACGTCGCAGAGGGTCGAACCATGAACAGCAATAATTCCTGAATTACTACTAATTCTGTATGTGTCGTTTTTGAAATCCGTTATATCTGAAAGCTCCTGATTAAGTAAGATTTTTTCTATTTTTAAATTGTTTGTAAAAACAGAATAATCTTTCAGTTTAAGCATATAATTTCCTGTTGGTATATCCAGTAGGTTGATGTTCCCGGTTTTAATGTTTGTAAACTGGCTATGCACCTGATTCACCACCATCTCGGGAAATGATTTGACAACCAAATTTGTGGACATATCTATCAACGATAATTTTAAAATAGCAGGATTACTGTTCTGCATTGTTAAAGTTACATTGTAGACAGCAGGTAAATTAACTTGTAATGCCCAGCTGGCCCATTGCACAGATTTATCTTCTTCTTTTTCGGTTGCGGCATAATCCAGGTAATGAACAGTCTCAGGGTCGGTCATGAACGGATGATAATAAGCATTATTCGAAAGTAATTCTGCGTTTGTGTTCAATTCGATTTTTTGCCGTGATTTAAATTTAAAAGGCTTTTTCTGCTGGTATGCATCATTATTTTCAGGGAAATAAATTACATCGGCAGAAGTGGCCTTTATTAAATAATAAGGAAAAGAAATACCAAACTTATCATTTAGAGAAGGGTTTACAATCGAATTTGTCGAAATTAAGCCTTCCACAAATGTAGAATCGAAAGAGCATGCCCGTTTCACAGACGAAAGATCTGTCCAACTCCATTCATTGGTGCCGGGAGTACCCGTGTATTTGTAAATAAAAGGGCCTTGTGCCAGATAATCAATTCCGGCAGATGTATATAGCCAATTACTTTTCATGCCGGTTTGGTCATTCATGTCTGCGTCAAGGTACACATCAATAATATACCAGGATCCCGGATCAAACTTTTTATTGCTTATTTCAGCATTTAAATTATTACAGAATAATATCAGGAATATGATTCTTGTTATGTTTTTCATTATGAGTGGTTTAAAAAATTATTCCGGCATGAAATAATGCTCTCCCTGATAAGTCCCGGTTTCTGCGGTATTATCATCGATATTGATATTAACAAGCAAATTATTATAGCCGGTTGAAGCTTCCCATACCTGTTGATTGGCAAATCTCACAGCATACTCCGGTCTATTTGAAATACCTGCATAAGCATCAGGTAAGTTAAGCAAAAGGCTATAAGTGCCCGACGGTATGTTTGCCGGGATGCCTATCGTAACATCAATGAGATTTTCAGTAAGTGGTTGCCATAATCTTGGATCTGTATCAATTTTAGCAACATATATCATGTTGTTTTGATTGTTTCTGAGTATTAGTTCAATATTACGTTTGTTATAAAGGGGGGCATATCCAGAGTTTTGAATAATAATGCGTGCATTAAACGCTGCTCCGGGAGCTAGAACACGTGTAAATACTCCTGATTTCAATTGAAAACGATAGCCCATTTCTCTTTTGATATTGTCCATACAACCCTGAACAATCCACTGATCGTTTACTCCCCGGTAGTAATCGTCATTCAGATAGGTCCAACGTAGAAAGCGCATTTCCTGTTGTGCTTTTGTGCAGTCGGCCGGGTCAATACCACTGGGAGGACAAGTTTCACCACCAGAAGGCACATAAAGGCATTCTGAATTCAGGTATGCCTTTTCAATTTCTACTTCTTTGTAAGTCCCGTAATCGTTTATACTAGCCATAAAACAATCATTGTGATGTCCGATTCTTGCCACCTTGCTTTGATCAAATCCTTCATTATTGGTAAGTGCAGTTGTCCGATCTAAAAAACGTTGTTTATAATTTGGTGTTCTTACCTGAACCATTCGGTCGGCAGGTAGGCATGCCAGTATTTTATTCAGTATTTCTGAACTGGCAGCAGGAGTTGTCAGGTTATTCGATGAACTGTGCCATTCTCCCCAGGGGCCGGCAAATCCGGCCTGCATGAATGCTATAACATCGGCATGTTTTACAAAGTATGGAGCTAATTGATCCAAATGTTGCTTGACAATTTCAAGTGGTGCATCTTCTCCCGGCATCTGATTGGTATAAGCAAAACGTAAAATACATTTCAGTCCGGCTTTGCGTAAAACATCCATATCGGTATCAAGACGTTGTAATGCCGTTGAACTCAAAGCTGCCGATTTAAAATTGGTAAGATAATATACGCGTAAGATCAGCGCGATATTATCATTTTTCATGTATGATCTTAATGTATTTTCATTTAAAGACCCGCTTGAACCCAAAATACTTTCGGTATGTTTATAAAAACCTCTTTCCGGATTTGGAAAGATTGTAACATTGTCAGGAGCATAATTAATTTTCTGAATATTTGCTTCAGGAGTTGCCGGTGAAAGTTGCATCATATATAATAGAGAGTCACCGGAAACCTGTACCTTCGTATAGGGGAATTCTCCCGGTTCGCTTATTATTGGTACGTTTTTCCAGTCATTACTAATCCCGTCAATAATTATGTTTTGTGTTTTCAACATGAAAGTACACATCAATGACAATAGCAAGATAATTGATTTTCTGGACATATTATTATTTGGTTTTATTTCAAGCGGGTAAAGTACAATAAACGGTTTAAAGGAACTTCTACCTCAACTGATTTTCCTCCGGAATACTTAATTCCTTTGTCATCGACCCATTTACCTTTGGGTAATCGCACCTGACGAACATTGGAAGTGCATATTACCGGTGCAATCAGGTATTTGTCTCCCAGCATAAACTGGTCATTGCAAGTTGCAAATCCCTGATGGGGGAATGCATATTCCATGTGTCTTACAATCGGTTCACCAGTTCGGGCTGATTCTTTAGCCAGTTCCAGGATATATTTGCCAAATTGCTGATGTAATAGTGCAGCATCCCGCACGATATTCAGATTTTCTTTATTTAGAATTCTCCAGGGAGCAACCGAAAACTGCATCATAGGCATCAGGGCGTGAACCTGTGCCGAACGTACGATTAGTTCCTGATTAAATTCAGAGTCGTTAATTCCAAGGAAGGCTGTAAATTGTCCGCCTCCGATCATATCCGGGCAAGTGTAGGCGTAGCCCAGTAAGCCAGCTGTCAGCATTTCAGGAATCAGGCTTTTTACAGCATCCCATGAATAATCCTTGTCGCCAAGCCGTTGTACAAGAGGCATCCCGCCCATAGCATAACCGGCACGATACTCGTTAAACGGAAATTGCAATCCGATTTTTGCCCAGGCCATGGTGTGATCAACTGACCTGGCATTTTTCATATAGCTGTCGATCATTGCCGGATTGTAAAACTGGTTGTCGCCGGCATCAAATTTAAAACCATCAATGCCGTATTGTGTTTGCAGATGCTTGAGTTGTGATACGAAATATGCAGCAGCTTCCGGGTTGGTTAAGTCGTAGCACGCACTGTAACCGTTCCACCATTCAATTACAGCAGGACTGTCGCTGCCTTTTTTACGTATCAGGAAGCCTTTATCTCTCAGTTCACGGTACTCAGGGCTATCGGCGCTTACAAACGGGCAAACCCACAACATAACTTTAAACCCCATTTGGTGTAATGCTGCCACCATGCTGCGAGGATCCGGGAATTTATCAGGTTTGAATTCAAAATTACCATAATGTTTTTGCCAATTGTCATCAATCATGATTACGCCTGTCGGAAATTTATGTTCGATGATACTTTGGGCATAACGCATGATGTCTTTCTGATTCTGGTTATACATGAGTTCAATCCAGGTATTGTATTGCGGCATGGTAAA
>JARKQF010000047.1 GCA_029973975.1 Paludibacter sp. | reverse complement strand
CCTGACAGGAATATTGTTACTTCTGAATTTTTACTTTGATATAGAAAGTCGATGCTGATTTATCGGCCGGCATATTGTCAAACATATCATAAATAAACATCACATTCTTCGGTTGTCCATCAATTTGAGCCTGATAACCTATTACCATATTGGCAGGTACAGGATTCGGGAAAGCTCCGGATGCAATCACCGGACTTTCTGAGCTTCCGGTAAATGTTAATGCTTCGAGATTGTCAATCGTTGTCTCGTCAAAATCAGCACGGTTGACTGCCGAAATCGTCTTAACGGTGTAATTGGTGGATGTTCCCCAGGTATCCAGACCGGCGCCGGTTTTTGTATGACCTGTAAATTTGGCTGATCCTCTCGCATAAGTCATGTTACCAACACGAACGGCACCATAGGTTGATTGCGTATGGAAAGCCACATCACATTCCATTGGGGCAGCCTTACCTTCGATATAACTCATTGCTTTCCTGTTTTTGGCAGAGAAGAAAGGTCCGGGAAGAGGCCCGGTATCGGATGTGGCTTTGGAATCTTCACCGGCCATTGACATCAATACCCGTGCATAATAATATCCAACATGCACGTCACGGTAAATATTTGTTACCTTACCATTGATATCCACAACCTCAATTCCAACTTTGCGGGTTGACTTAGTTGCAGCGAAAGTTGGATTCAACGTGATATTATTACCTGAATAACTTACCGGAATTCTTTGTATAATAGCACCTGTGTTGTCGTATACAACAAAATCGACCGATTGATAACCGCTGAGTGTTGAGATACTACCTGTCAGGGTTATGTTTTGTCCGTCATCAACTCCGTTGAATGCATCAATCGTCTGGTTTAACGTTACTGTAGGCGCTGGGGCTGTTTCAACAACCTGAACTGTACATGTAAAGGAAGTTGTCTTATTATTTCCATCTGTTGCCTGTACAATCAGCCCCTGATCTTCCATTGTAAGCCTTTCTAACTGAACAGAGAAAGGATAGGAAGCTTGTGTGGGCGACAAATTAACCTCGTTAAGCAACACATTCCCCGAAGTTTTCTTTCTGAAGAGTTTTACTTGTTTTATTTTAGCTTCGGCAGTAATACTACCTGCTATCGTTACATTTGAAAATTCATTTGCACTGATTGAGGCTCCACCTGTAAAGACAACTTCCGGACCCGGGATTTCGGTAAACTCAATTTTTAATGTTGCCACTTTAATTTTAGGTTTACTTTGTTCGCCTGCCGAAACATATACCTTCACTGCAGTTGTTTTTGGTTCAAACTGATAACCATCCACACTCAGATCGACCCGGTAAGATTTATCCTGACCCGAGAATTTAATTGTATCTTTACCTTCAATAAGGATGGGAGTCTCAATCCGGTTTACCACTTTCGAAACTGCAAAAGTCATGAGTTCATCTTCACTTGAGGCATTGATCACAATGACTGGCATCGGATCTCCTTCACGATAACTTACTACTGTCGATTCAATGCCATTTACCCTGAAATTTACAGTAGGTGCATCTCTTAAGGGAATTACCCTGATCGGCAGTGTTGCCGACACGATACGGCCTGCTTTATCTTTGGCTTCTACCTTAAATCCAACTACATCTTCGGTATATGGAATTAATTTTGAAATAGAAAAGCTATTGACATTTGAAAAAGAAGTAACCGGACTTTCGTACATTGTTTCTGAAAGTTCAGATTTAATTACATACTGAGTAACACTTGTAAGACCAGCTTCCGCCTGAATTACAGATACTATTTCCGGAACACGGGCTGCATTCAGATCAACCACTATACTGTCGACCATAAAAATAATTCTGGGTTCAGCAAAAGCATCCAGATCGATAGGATCCGGCTTGCAACCGGCAAATAGTATGACAAATAATAATAAAAATTCTTTTATCTTCATGTTGATTAATTTCTATAGATTAGTTAAATGTATTGTTATTAACCGGTCGTGCATGTCTGTTTAAAACATGGCAAACTGCATTGGTACACATCAAATTAGAAGTTACAGCATATTTTAGTGAATTCGTCAGGCTCTGCCATGCCGGATCCAGGCCATTTACAATTAACCGGGAATAATTAAATGAATTTCTGTTTTCAAGTTGCAATGTCATGTAGGCATCAGGCGAACGCCATAAGGTCACAACGGGCGTCGGGTCAAAATTAAGCTGTCCTAATCCATGGTAGTAACCATCGATGATATGATATTTCAGCAAATTCTCCCATTTGGTTTTATTTGTTGGAGTAACAGCTCCCAGAATAGCCGTAAGACTGCCCATTGCACTATTATTCAGCAACAAATAAGTATATTTGGTTGTTGATGAATAATACAGGGTCGTATCGATTCCACTTTCCCTTATTGCAGCAGTAAATTCAGAGAATACATCCGGCCGGGATTTAATAAAGTCCCAAACCGTCATATCTACTACATTGCTTTTATTAGCAGGTGTGTATTCATAATCCTCGGGTATACCCAGACATCCTGAGAACATAAATACGACAATTGTTGATATTAAAAATATATGTTTCATATATAGAAGATTTTGCAGTTATTAATATGGATTCTGATCAATTAAAGGATTTTGATTGATGTGATCCCTATGGATCGGAAAATAAATCTGATTAGGTTTGATTATCACATTATTTCTCTCTTCAAGCAAATTCAGTCTGTTGCAACGTACTAAATCAAACCAGCGTTTACCTTCACCCAGAAATTCTCTGTGTCTTTCCAGCAAAATAGCATCGATTAACTCTTCCTGACTTACAAAATCAGCGGTAAAATAGGCTGTATTTCCTGCACGGGTATTGATTCTGTTTAACTGATAAACTGCTTCACTGAAATTATCGGTCATTGCTAAAGCTTCAGCATATAACAATACAATATCGGCATAACGATACATAACCAAATCGACATCTCTGCCTGTTGTGCCCGAGAAAACTGTTCCATTATACCAGAATTTACGGTTTAACTTCGAATTCTGCGTGTCAATACTTTCCCACTGTGTCGAACCAAATCTCATATCAGTACCTGCATTGTACAAACTATTTTTCACATAGGTTGAAACCCACACTTTGGGTTGAGAACTTGCAAAATAGCTAACAGCCTGGTTAATACCATTACCAAAAACCTCATAAGCCATTTTGAACAGTACCTCCTTCGACGCAGGAAGAACAGGGTCTTCTATAAAAATTCCTCTCCAGTCGTTTTTAAAATTAGCCGGAGTAGTTGCAATCAGATTCCAGTTACTCGAATTCAATCCGTTTACCCTTTCATTCATGATTGTGACAACCCGTTCATACCTGTGCATCCAGGCATTTACATCCATCAACATGGCACAAATTGCAGCGACATTGACACGTGTACGTTTCACGGAGGTTCTGTCAATCATCAAATAGGCTTTTTCGAGGTCAACCAGAACAACATTTTCAAGGATATAATTTTTATCTTCTCTGGGGCGATACATAGCAGGTCCGATTTCTTCAAGAGGTTCTGTATAGAGAGGCACATCCCCCCAAACTCTTACCGCGTAAAAATAGGCCCACGCCCGTAACGTATATGCTTCTGCCAGCAGGTTGTTCTTCAATGAAGGAGTCATGGTAATACTCGGTATATATTTGATCGCCGAATTAGCCTGACCGATTACCTGATAAAGTTGTGTCCACAAAGTCGCATTGTTGTCATTCAGGATATTATTGAATATCAGTTCTCCCTGATCATAAGCTTCTTTTTCATGCGGCAGAAAACTTTCTCCCCTGAGTTCACCCCAGTCCCATAAACCACGGGCAAGAGCTGTCGACATAGAAGAATAAATAGCTGCAACTCCCACTTCGGCATCTGTCTGCGATTTCCAGAAACTATCAGCAGTCAAATCGCTGATTGGTTCTTGCATAAGCAATTCACAGGAGCTTAAACCCGCAATGAACAGTATTCCGATTATTTTTATTTTAATTTTCTTATATATTTTCATGATGGTCAACATTTTAGAAATTTACATTTAAACCGAAACCAAATTCACGTTTACGGGGATAACTGTTTTGGTCGATTCCTAAAGTTAAGGCATCGCCACCGCCCCTGAATTCAGGGTCGTAACCTGAATAATTCGTGAAGGTCAGAAGATTATTTCCATACACATACACATTAACCCCTTTCAGGAAAACCTTCTCCAATTTCGAACCCGGGATTCGATAAGAAATACGGGCTGATTTTAGTTTAATATAAGAAGCATCTTCAAGGAAGAAATCTGAAGGAGCCAAGCGGTTGTGTTCACTCTTCTTGGGCACTGGGTAAATAGCATCATCACCCGGTTTAGTCCACATATTTTCAATTGCATAAGGAGTTGGCGTTACACCATCAAACTCAAATGAGTTCTGACGAGCCAGTGCATAGTTGTAAATTTGTCCACCCAATGAGTAATAAAACATCATCGATAAAGTCAGATTCTTATAAGTAAGATTGGTGCTGAATCCTCCGTACAGGAATGGTTGAGCACAACCAATCACTTTTTTGTCATTCAGGTCAATAATCCAGTTTCCGTCAGTATCAGCCAAATCCACATCTCCACCTTTCAAAATGTCTCCGTTAGCTGCTTTTTTCTGTTCTACAACTCCTGAATAAGGCTGACTGCCGAGGTAATAGGAGTTTTGAAACACCCCGTTTGAGAACACAGGAGTCAGTCTTTGTCCATCCGGTGTAAACGCATTGGATTCATCGAAAGCGAAAATCCCCTGATACTGATATCCGTAGAATTCCCCCAGGCGGGCATTAGGTTGTACATAAATTGCGTCATGCATACCACGATAGAAAGGAATATCATCAGCTACCCTGGTAATAATGGTTTTATTATTGGCAACATTCAGATTAACAGTCCATTTTAAATCCGTTTTATGAATAATATCAAAATCTATTGACCCTTCGATACCTTCATTGGTCATAGCACCCACATTTCTTCTGGTAGTTTGAAAACCCGATTCTTTAGGCAATTCAACTTTTGCCAGCAACTGATCGGTAAGCTTTTTATAATAGTCAATAGAAATTCTGACTCTATTTTTGAAGAGCACCAAGTCTACCCCTCCATTATACTGCGTTGTACTCTCCCATCCCAGGTTTCTGTCGGCCAGATTACTGGCAGCAATGCCGGAAATTCCTTCGTAAATGAAATTAGGACTGTAAAGTTGCCATGCATCATAGTCTCCGATACGTTGATTTCCGGTAACCCCAAGACTGGCTCTCAACTTACCATCGCTCAGCACTTGTCTGGAGAACCGCATGAATTTCTCATCAGAGAATCTCCATCCTACTGAACCGGAAGGAAAAGCGCCCCAGCGATTGTCCTTACCAAATCGAGAAGAACCATCGTAACGCATATTGAAATTTGCGAGGTATTTTCCTTTATAGCCATAAGTCAGTCGTCCAAAATATGACAACATGGCGCTCCTGGACATATTGGTGGATGTATTCCGGGCATCAAAAGAAGAAGCGGCATTCAAAGTATAAATTATATCAGAAGTCATATTCATGCCGAGCATATTTAATCTTTCGACACCCCAAAAATTAATGCTGTTTCCCAACATGGCCGTTACATCATGATAATCCCCCCAGGTATCGGTATACGTAGCGTAGTTCTCATTTGTAATCTCATAATTGATGAGTGTCCGGTCGCGCGAACCACTATTCGGTGTGCCGGCTTCTTCTGTTGATAACTGTGTTGAAGATCTCCTCCTTTGGTATCTTTCCTGATAATAATTCATCTGAATCGATGAATTGAGTTTTAATTTATCTGACAATTTCCAGTCGACATATTCATACATGGACGCCCTGTAGGTTTGAGCTTTATTTACATCAGTCATGGCAACCGCAAGAGGATTACGACGGGCGCTGATATTAGGTATATAAGTACCGTCGGGATTTAAAATCGCCAAATAAGCAGGTTTAACTAATAATGAATTCAACACACCATCTTCATCTATTCCATTTTTGGATGAATAAGCAAACTGTACCTTACTTCCAACAGTCAACGATTTGGAAGGCTTATATTCTGTATTAATTCTGGAGGTAATTCTATCAAAATCACTGTTTACTATAATACCCTTCTCGTTCAAATAGGCTGTGCTCATGTAATAGTTAAAGGTTTCAGAAGCTCCAGAAACACTAAAATCAACCTGATCGCGGGTTGCGGGGCGAAACAGAAGGTTCACAATATCCAAATCCTGATTGGTAATATAAGCCAGCGAATCTACGATATTAATCAGATAGTCACCACCAACCAGATATTGTTTGCGAATATCGTCATAATATCTTCTTTCATCTCCATTGGCTCTTGGCATACTGCGCGACAAGGTACTATAGCTGCGCAAATACCTCACATCAACTCTCGGGCGGGTTCTCTCTCCTTTTTTTGTTGTAACCAGAATAACTCCGTTTGCCGAACGAGATCCATAAATTGCAGCCGATGCTGCATCTTTTAACACTTCGATACTTTCGATATCGTTTGGATTGATATTGTCTACGTTATCAAGCGGAACCCCATCCACAACAAAAAGCGGACTGGCACCTTCATCAAATGTAGAAACTCCACGAATACGAATTTCAGAACCTTCGCCGGGGGCTCCACTACCTGTTACAATTTGCACACCCGATGATTGTCCCTGTAAAGCATCATAAATACTGATAGGCGTTTTCTCTTCTATGGTTTGCGCAGAAATAGAACTGATGGCTCCAGTGATATCACGCTTTTTCATTGCGCCATACCCTATTACCATAACCTCTTCCAGTTGCTTAATAGATTCTTTCAAGGTTACATTGATGTAAGCCTGATTATTGACAGGCATCCTCAATGTTGTAAATCCGGTATAAGAAAATTCCAATGAATTTTTACCTGCGGGCACAGCGATTGTATACTTCCCGTTCAGGTCAGTTATGGTTCCCACATTGGTGTCGATAACTTTTACCGTAACACCTATCAACGGATCATTGTTTTGATCAGACACAATTCCCGACACACGTATTTGTGCCTGAATAATTGCCGTGGCAAAAACAAAGATAAAAAGAAAAAAAAGTTTGTGTTTTCGCATAAAATCAGTTTTTTCAGTTAATTTGAGTTGTTATTATTATGTATTTATTGTAACTCTTATTATATTGATAAAATTGTCATCACATTTATTCTTGTTTGCAAAGATATACAGGTAAAAAAATAAGCTGTATCAGTTTGGGACATATAAATGTCAAAATGAGTCAAAAACCACCGGAACATCGCTGGTTGAAATTAACACACAAAAAACGACCGTCTGTTACTTTTTACAGGCGGTCGTTGCAAATAAGCTTTGAAACTCAAAAATAAATCACAGGCTACCTGCCCGATTCATTCAGCAAGTTTGTATATTTCTTGATTAATTTCAACACAAAATAAATAACTGCTGATGCCAGCGTGCACCACAATATCCAGTCATTTTCAATTTTTATTTCTCCGCTGATAAACGAATTCCGGATGTTGTGAAAAATAAACAGCAGTATAAAAATGGCAAATACCCCGTTCTTCTCCTTTTTCAGTATTTTTTTCATGCTGAAAGGGTATTTCGATTTCACTTTATATTTACCGGATGGGATAAAAGGCGGTGTTTTAGCTGCCCAGTCGATATAGGGCTGACCGAATTTCCGGCGGAGAAATTGCTCTTCGGCATACATGATTCTTTCATAATAAATCCAGTAAGCCAATACAAAAACAATGAAAAACCATACATTGGCAATCAGAATCACAGCACCTGCCCACATAAAGAAATTACCCAGATACAACGGGTGCCGTACAGTAGAATAAATACCTGTTGTGTTGATTTCATCAGCCAACTGTGCTTTTGTATTTCTGCCTGATGTATTAGCAGGCGTATGTCCCACCGCGATAATCCGGATTATTAAACCCGTAAAACTAACCACCAGCGAGATAATCTCAATCAACGTATAAGTTGTATCATTCGAAACCACCTGTTGGGTGATGTTGTCGTAGAAAAACACGATGATTCCCGCTAAAATAATAATAAGTGGCAAGAAACTCCTGTATCTGAAAAGGATATTGCCTTCTTGTTCTAATGATTCCTGTAATGCCATGATTTTTTGTTTATGATATATGTTTATATTTGTCTGCAGTCTGCAGTCTGCGGTCTACGGTCTGATATGACTGATGACCGTTGACTGATGACCGTTGACTGATGACTGTTGACATTCTTTACCATTGAATTGGCGTTTTTTCTTTTGAAATTAAAAATTCGTTTGCTTCCGAAAAATGTCCGCATCCAATAAATCCTCTGTAGGCAGATAAAGGAGATGGATGAACCGACCGCAAAACCAAATGTTTCGAATGATTAATCTGAATTCCTTTCTGTTGTGCATAAGATCCCCAAAGCATAAAAACCAGATTTTCTCTTTTCTCTGAAAGCACCCTGATTACCGCATCCGTAAATACTTCCCATCCTTTACCCTGATGAGAGCCAGCTCTGTGGGCCTCGACCGTCAAAGTAGCATTCAGGAGCAAAACTCCCTGCTTTGCCCAACGCAACAAATTACCGGTTGATGGTACCGGAATATGTAAGTCACGCTCAATTTCTTTGAAGATATTGATCAGGGAGGGTGGAAACTCGACCCCGTCGTTGACAGAGAAACACAATCCATGTGCCTGGCCGGGACCGTGATAGGGATCTTGTCCAAGGATAACAACTTTCACTTCATCCAGCGGACATTGATCGAATGCATTAAAAATCAGGGGAGCAGGAGGAAAAATCCTTTTGGTTGCGTACTCCCGTTTGACAAAGTCAACAAGTGCTGCAAAATAAGGCTTGTCAAATTCTGCTTGCAGCGCCTCTTTCCACGATTTTTCAATTTTCACATCCATTGTTTATCTCATCTTATTTAAAAGATATGGCTTTTTTAAGTTGCATCATGGCTTGTTCTATAATTTTACGGGAACACGCCACATTCATACGCAAATGATACTCGCCGCCGGGACCGAAAATGGTTCCTTTGTTTAAACCTAAACCGGCTTTTCGGGCAAAAAAACGATGCAGTTCATCGCTGTCCATGCCTAAATCCCTGCAATCAAGCCACATCAGAAATGAAGCTTCGGGGCGCATAGGCTTAATTTGCGGAATGAACTCCCGGAGATATTCCATTACATAATTCACATTTTCTTCTACATATTTCAACATTGCAACCCGCCAGTTTTCACCTTTGGCATAGCAGGCTACAGTTGCCTGATAGGCAAATATATTCCCCGATCCCATCTCAGAAGCTTCCAGATATTCAGCATATTTCCTGTATAATTCAGGGTTGGGTATGATGTAAAATGAAGAAACAACACCGGGCATATTAAATACTTTACTGGGTGCCATAAAAGTGACCGAATTGGCTGCAGCTTTTTTAGAAACCGTCGCAAAGGGAATATGTTTACTTCCGGACAAGACCATATCTGCATGAATCTCGTCAGAAACAATCAGGACATTGTGTTTTGAACAAATGTTATCAAGCTTGCGGAGGGTTTTCAAAGACCACACCCGCCCACCGGGGTTATGGGGATTACACAGAATGAGCATCTTCGTTTTGGAAGTAATCTTTCGTTCCAAATCTTCGAAATCCATTTCAAACTTTCCCTTTTCTTCAATAAGCTGATTATACACCAACGTCCGGTTGTTGTTTTTTATCACATTGAAGAAAGGATAATAAACCGGCGGTTGCACAATAATCTCATCACCGGGTTCGGTGTAACACTGTACGGCAAATGCCAGTGCCGGAACTATCCCGGGAACAAACCCAACCTCATCTCTTTCCAGTTCCCAGTCGTGATGCGTTCTAACCCATTCCGTGAATAAATTGAAGAAGTTACGTGGTGGCATAGTATAGCCTAATATAGGATGTTCTATACGCTTTTGTATGGCTTCCAACACAAAATCGGGTGTACGGAAATCCATGTCCGCCACCCACAAAGGCAACACATCCTCCGTTCCGAAGAGGGTTTTACATCGTTCTAATTTTACCGCATTGGTGTTCGTGCGGTCGATTATTTCATCAAAATTGTATTTCATTTTTAATGTATCTATTGACGTTTCGTCGCATGTTTGTCGTGGGGACAGGGCATGCCCTGTCTCTACCATATCCATTTTCCGCTATTCGTTGTTCGTTAATTTAATTGCCTCCCCGATATTTGCATTCGGATATGGTATATTTAATATACTCGAAATCGTGGGTGCTATATCTGTAATTTGATATTGATTTACTATTCGTTGCTGCGGAATTTTTGCACCATAAAACCAAACCGGCAATTTGGAAATCAAGGTATTCGATTCACCAACCGGATTTTCACGGTCATCAACTTCCAGCCAGCCCGGCATCAGGGTAAGGATAATATCGCCGGCATAGTTTTTATACGTCGAATTCCTGATTTTAGCCATTTCAGTTCCCGGATTAGCTCCGTTATTCATAAGCTGACTAAAGCGGTATGCCGACTGCACTCCCTCAAATTCCAGCATAAATTCAATGGCAACTTCCTGCATTTGCCTGAAATCAACACCTTTTTCTTCTATCAGTTTTTTGTTCAGATAAATATTTTTACCATAATAACCACTGATCCATTTCTCCTGACCATAAATGGCCATCAGATAAGAACTTAACAGGGCCATGGAACGATTGGCATTGAAATAGCCGGCATGCACATTATGTTCTTTCAACTCTTCCGGCGTATAGGTATTGGTTTGGTTCCCAAAAAGAACAAAAAGCACCTTATCTGCTCCGATTTTATTTTCAATTTTCTGAATCAGAAATTGCAATTCATCATCTAACCGCAGGTACATGTCCTCTTTTTCGAGTGTTTGCAGCGAGAATTTTTTCTCATTGGGTGTGCGTACCGTAAATTGAAGTATCAAAGCATCCGGAAATTTATCCATTCCCAACTCTTGCTCCTGAAAAATCCGCAATGCCAATTCTGCTATCAGGGAATTAGCTGAAGGAGTTTGCTTCAACATGGTGGCCGGACTGTTACTCTTTTTTTTCGAGGTGCTTTTATATTCAAACGACTTTGGATTTCTCTCATTCAATGCAGCCAGGTAGGTTGACGTCGGATACAATGGCTGCCATACCCGGTCGACATAACGCTGAAAAGCTCCGTTAACATTCATGTCCAGTGCCTGCCAGGGCATACCTTCCGCATAATAATCCGTCGAACTCCATTTCATCAGCACGTCATCCATCCAAACCACACCATTGGCGGCATGACCACCCAACGCGATAACATCTTCAGCATGTAAACCGATGGCATAGGACTTTGATTTCCGTTGAGTAGCCATCATGAGCTCATCAACAATACCCGTCGTTCTGAAATTTCTGGCTGATAGTTTCAAAGGAGATTCTATCCCGGAATATGCAGCATCCTGAAAAACCGATTCTACATTACCTGTATTCCGGTTAAAGACCTGATTCGACACAACACCATGATAATAAGGAACCGTACCGGAAGTTAGCGTTACAATATCAGTTGCGTTTCCCGAAGATACGATATTACAAACTATATTAGGGAAAGAAACGCCCTCACCAGTCAGTTTTTTGAAACCACCTGCGACGAAACGATCCCGTAATTCTTCAATATGTCTTTGTTGCAATCCGTCAACCATGATACCCACCACCAAACGAGGCTGAGCCGAGACAATGAATGGGAGGAGGAGGAGTATTAATATGATCTTATTCATTTTTCGAAAGATATTTTTTGCGAAAAACGGAAAGCGGAAAGCGAAGAACAGAATACATTTATTATCATAAAGTAAAAATCTTATATACCAGTTTAAAATTTAATTTAACGCTTTTTCTCCATACGCTTTTCGCTCTACGTTTTCAGCTTTCCGCTTTTTATAGCGTTCCCTTGGTCGAAGGTAATTCATACTGATATATATCCCGTTTCACCGCCATTTTGATGGATTTTGCCAATGCCTTGAAGATTCCTTCAATCTTGTGGTGTTCGTTATCTCCTTCTGCTTTGATATTCAGATTCATGCGGGCAGCATCACTCAGTGATTTGAAGAAATGCATGACCATTTCCGTCGGCATGTCCCCCACATATTCCCGTTTGAACTGCACATCGTACATCAACCAGGGACGACCTCCGAAATCCAACGCTACTGAGCACAGACTTTCATCCATCGGCAGGGTAAAGCCATACCGTTCGATACCACGCTTGTCGCCGATAGCCTTTGAAAGTGCTTCACCGAGTGCGAGAGCAGTATCTTCAATGGTGTGGTGCTCGTCTACTTCCAAATCTCCTTTTACCTGAATAGTGAGGTCACAACCGGCATGGCGACCGATTTGTTCCAGCATGTGGTCGAAGAACTTCAAGCCGGTATTGATATCTGCTTTTCCACTTCCATCTAAATTAATTCTCACAAAAATATCCGTCTCTTTGGTCGTACGCTGAACTGTAGCAACCCTTTCTCCAGCAAATAAAAATTCGGTAATGCAATCCCACGAAGTTGTTTGTAAAGCGCAATACTCCTGCAATCCACTATCTTCCAGAACCTTATCATCCCCACTTATAAGTATTGCCTTACAACCCAGGTTCTTTGCTAATTCAACATCAGTAACTCTGTCGCCGATTACAAAAGAATGATCCAAATCATAAGTATCAGAAAAATACTCCATCAACATCCCTGTACCAGGTTTCCGTGTCGGCAGGTTTTCCTCCGGAAAAGATTTATCAATAAAGATTTTATCAAAATCGATCCCTTCATTATTGAGTACCTGCATCATCTTTCCCTGCACCATATCAAAATGAGCCTGCGGATAACAGGATGTTCCCAGTCCGTCCTGATTAGTCACCATTGCCCATTCGAAATCAAGTTTATGCCGGATGAAATACAAATTGCGGATTACACCGGGTAAAAACTCCAGTTGTTCCAGATTATCAACTTGATAGGTGACTGATGGTTCTATAATAATCGTACCATCTCGATCGATAAACAAGACTTTCTTTTTTTGTTGGTTGCCTGCTGACATGTGCTGAATTTTATTTTCAGTGAATTAAAACGACTACAAAAATAGTTTATTTTTAGCTGATTGAAAAATGTTTGTAACGTCGGCTTAATAGTTTGCTGAAAGCTTTGCCCTAAGTTATTCACAAATCAAACATTTTTCCTGTTAATTTTCAGTAAACACTTTTATAATTACGAAGAAATAATTTTACTTTTGTAATCTATAATTGTTTACACATAATGGCGACGGAAGCTGCATTTAAAAGATTCTGATATCTTAGTTTCTAAGCTTAAACCAACATAACTATTTAATTTTATGACTGAAGATTTACAACTCCAACCTATTACTATTCAAAACAAAATTTACGAAATAAGGAGTCAGAAGGTAATGCTGGATTTTGATCTGGCGGAACTTTATGGCGTAGAAACTAAACGGTTGAAAGAAGCTGTAAGGAGAAATATTGAGCGTTTCGAAGGTGATGATTTTATGTTTCAACTTTCCAAGATGGAAATCGCTGAATTTTCAAGGACGCAATTTGCGACCTTGAACAAAGGAAGAGGTTTCAATATTAAACATGCACCTTTTGCTTTCACTGAACTTGGCATCGCCATGTTAAGCAGTGTTTTGAATTCGAGAACTGCTATTGAGGTTAATCGAGGAATCATGCGAACATTTGTCACAATTCGGCAATCATTAACTCAGTCAAAGAAAAGAAAATCAGACTTATATACTGAATTAAAAGAATTAAAGGCCTATATCGAAGATGTCTTCGCCGACTATAATGACATCAACGAAGATACCCGTATGCAAATTGAGCTTATCAACCAATCCTTGGCTGAATTACATAATGAAAAAAAACAACAAGCCAAACCTCGGAATAAAATCGGGTTTATCACCTGATAAACAAAAACCTCCCAAATAACAAATAATTTTGACAACAGAGACATGAGCCCCTTATCTTTATCCATAAAACCACTTTACAATCTTTAATTATGACTGAAAATTTACAAATTCAAACTTCTGATATTCAAAACAAAATTTACGAAATAAGGAATCATAAGGTAATGCTGGATTTTGATTTGGCTGAACTTTATGGCGTAGAAACTAAACGGTTGAAAGAAGCTGTAAGGAGAAATATTACCCGTTTCCCATCTGATTTTATGTTTGAACTTGAAGGCATAGAATGGAAAAACTTGAGGACGCAAATTGCGTCCTCAAGTTGGGGAGGAGTACGATATAAACCTTTCGCATTTACAGAACAAGGCGTGGCGATGCTGGCAAGTGTTTTAAAGAGTGAAACTGCAATACAAGTTAATATTGCGATTGTAAGAGCTTTTGTCGCTATTCGTCAATCATTATTTCTACAACCAAACGATAAAACTACAGCATTACAAGCCGAAATTAAAGAGCTAAAAGCCTATATAGAAGATGTCTTCGCCGACTATAATGACATCAACGAAGATACCCGTATGCAAATTGAGCTTATCAACCAATCTTTGGCTGAATTGCAGAATGAAAAGAAACATTTAACGAAACCACGGAATAAAGTCGGATTTATTTAAAACTCATATTTTGTTCTTTGAATAATTGAATATTAATCATACCTTTGCAGCAATTTAAAGATTGTGTTTATTTTCAGACAACTACCTCACAAATAATTGTTTACAAAAATGGAATTAGACTGGTTAATTTCTCTGTTCACGGAAGATGGCATCGCGCACACGATTTTACTTTATGCATTTGTCATCGCGATGGGTGTAATGATTGGAAAAGTAAAATTCTTCGGTGTTTCGCTGGGTGTTACTTTTGTCTTATTCGTCGGCATTCTGGTCGGGCACCTCGGTTTTAGCGCCAATCCGGAACTGATGCATTTCATGCGTGAATTCGGACTTATCCTTTTTATATATTCTATCGGATTGCAGGTTGGACCGGGATTCTTTTCTTCGTTTAAAAAAGGCGGTATGCAACAAAACCTCCTGGCAACAAGCGTTGTACTACTTGGAGTCGGTGTTACCATCGCACTTTATTATATATTTGCCGGTAGAATTCCCATGTCAATGTTTGTCGGAATCCTTTCGGGAGCAGTTACCAATACGCCTGGACTGGGAGCTGCTCAGGAGGCGCTCAGACAATTGTTTGATGCCGGACAGATAACTGAAATTCCGCAAATCGCACTGGGTTATGCCGTGGCTTATCCGCTTGGTGTAACAGGAATTATATTCTCGCTCATCATCATCCGGGTGCTTTTTAAAGTTAATCTGGACAAAGAACACGAAAAAATAAAAGAGAACATTAACTCCACAGAGGGAACAAAAATAATGACATTAAAGATTCACTCCAAAGCTATTCACGGAAAGAATCTGCTGCAAATCCGCAAACTAATAGGCCGGCAGTTCGTGATATCCAGGCTTTTTCACGAAGGTGAATACTCTATCCCGAAGGGTGAAACCGTATTACATAACAATGACATCGTATTAGTTGTAGCCGCCGAAGAGGATGCAGAAGCTGTAAAAGAGCTGTTAGGGGATGCCATTGAATATGACTGGAAAGAATCGGAAGTAAAAATGATTTCCCGCAGGATCGTGATTACCCGTGACATCATCAACGGGAAAACACTAGGTTCGTTGAGATTAAGAGCTCTGAATGTAAACTGCACGAGGGTAATCCGTTCGGGATTCGATTTGTTTGCCAGCGAAGATCTTGTGTTACAGGTGGGTGACCGCGTAGTGGTAGTTGGTTCTCCCGAATCAATCAAGCGAATAGAAGAGGTATTGGGAAATACGCTGAACCGCCTGAATGAACCTCATTTAATCACGCTTTTTATTGGTATTTTCCTGGGAATTATCTTCGGAAGTATCCCATTCTTCATCCCCGGTATGCCGATGCCGGTGAAACTGGGTTTAGCCGGCGGTCCGCTTGTAGTAGCCATTTTGTTGGGACGGTTCGGATTCAAATTAAAGCTCATCACCTATACAACCCAAAGTGCCAACCTGTTGCTGCGTGAAATCGGGATTACTTTATTCCTTGCCAGTGTAGGTATTGCCTCGGGCGATAAATTTGTTGAAACGGTCGTACACGGTGACGGACTTTTATGGGTTGCCTGTGGTGTACTCATCACGATGATTCCATTGCTGATCGTGGGTATCTTTGGCCGGAAAGTGATGAAAATGAACTATTTTACCCTGATGGGTTTGCTGGCTGGCAGTACTACCGATCCTCCTGCCCTTGCCTACGCCAATGCCACCGCCGGGAACGACGCTCCGGCAGTAGCTTATTCAACTGTGTATCCGCTTACCATGTTTTTACGGGTTATTCTGGCGCAGATACTGATACTGGCGTTTGTGTGATATTTTGGACAACAGTCTACAGTCTACAGACTCTGATTATCAAACACCTTTCTCTGGTTACTGCTTTCTTGTTCAGGTATAGAAGTCTGTAGACCGTAGACTGTTGACTGTTGACCGATGACTATTTAAGAGACGATTTATTGAAAACACTTGCCGGAATCTTCTGGTCCAGTGTTATTTCCTGTATCATCATACGAGTTCCGCCGCCATTTTTCAACATATCTTTGTAGAGCATGGTCATTGGATACCAACGCCCCTGTACCCTTTTCACATCACTGAATGTAATCTTTTTCAGAAGCTTGCCGCTTTTGGCAAACATTTCGACTTTTAAGGGAACAAACCTTTCCTGATCGACCCACATTTGCTGCGACTGATAATTTACATCCGGCTTGATGGCGGTAAGGGTGAGTATCCAGCATTTTCTGCCATCCACAACTTCTTCACCCGTCACATTGGCTGCATATTGTTCCAGCAAGGGCGTGTCGTTCATCATATCTTCGTACGACATATCACTACCCATGACCGATTGTCGCAACATGTGCCCGGAAATCTGTATTACCCGGTCGGTTGAAGGGGAATAAATCCACAACTGACTTTCGAGTTTAAGCATCTTGGTACCTTTTTCTCTTGCAGGAGCCAGGTATTCGGTAAATGCCCGTTCGTCGCCTTCGCTCCATGATTTGGATTCCATGGTGCGGGTTCCCCTGGCAGTGTTTATTTCCATTTTAGCTGTAACAACACGGGATTTGGCTGACATGTTGGCATCAATTTTATCCAGCAGGGTTTTGCCGGCGGGGTATGATTGCGCCGACAAGATGAAGGGGAAAAGAAAGAGAAATAATAAAGTTGGTTTCATACACAAAGTTGTTTGTTAGTATCAAGTTTTAAATCAAGTTATAGTGTGTCTGGTACGTCTGGTCTCTCTCACTGAAGTTGCTCGTTGCAATCAAGTTAGGAATCAAGTTGTTTGATGCGGAAGGAGTATATTTCCTCACGCTTCTCACGCTTCTCACTGAAGTTAATTGTTGGGAATCAAGTTTGGAATCAAGTTTGGGTTTACTTGATTTGGAATATGATCTAATAACGCAATTGTATTTCATATTATGATATAATTTCAGAACTTGATATATTAACTTGATTCCCAACAATTAACTTCAGTGAGAAGCGTAATCAACCGAATATCCCCAACTTGATTCCAAACTTGATTGCAACAAGCAACTTCCGAGCACTACGCCTGCAACTCCTTGAACAAATTCGCCGTTTGCCTCTTATATATCCCGATTCCGGCAAGCATGGCCCCGATCACAGTCGATAATACTCCGGGAATAAATCCGATATAATAAGTCGTGGAATTGATTTGAGCACGAAACACCGTTGGCATGATGATCGTGGAATCCTTGATCATATCACCCGCATCGATACCATGTTCCTGCATCAGATAAGCAAAAAACAACCCAAAGGCTATCCCGATTACCGAACCCAGCAATCCCACCAACACAGCTTCCCCTACCAGTGAACGGTAAGTCTCATGCTTGTTTTCGCCAATCGCGAGTCGCAATCCGAATTCGCCGTATCGCCGTAAACCGCCCAGCAGACCTGCATTCCACAACACAATCGACATGGCAAAAATAAATATCAGAATTACGACAAATTGCGCATTTTCAGCGTAAGTTATCATGAAGTCCATACCATTGGTCATGCTCATCGGCATCATGGTCAGCGAGAAAACATCCGCTTCATTCGTATTATCAGCATTGAATTGATCGGCCACTGCATGTGCCCTGTCGTTTTCATACGGAGCATCTTTGAAAAAACCGAGTATCTCTCCTGCGGCATCTTCCATATTAAGCGCCATCCTCACATCATCGATATCAGCATAAATCATCCCTTTATCAAGCATGCTGACACCAAAATGCAAGGTACCGCAAACCATGAAATTATACATGGCCATATCGCCGTACATCGTACTTGAAATCAAGGTTACCGGATCACCAAGTTGCAATTTCATTTTCTTGAAAAGCTCGTTAGAAATCAACACTTCGCCGTTCTTCTCAGGGAAACGACCGCTAATCAGCTTTGGTTTCAAATCCATGCGGATGATTTCATCCTCTGTACCCAACAAGTGAATACCGGCACCGGCCACATTTCCCTGAGCACGGGTAGTTCCGAGGCTATCAGGAGCATCCAGCAAACCACCGAACATAATCCTGTCCGTCCATTCCATATCCGGGTAAGTCGTATTGAGTCGCTCCAGAATATCATCAACACCTGTCATGGCATAATCATTCGGCATTTGCGAAAGATTTTCCTTATAGGCATTCGTCACTACTTTTACATGTCCGGAAGTAAATCTGGCAGCCGATTCGATGCTGTCATAAAACACGCCGTTCATATATGCCTGCAGGAACACCGTCATCATCACTCCAATGGCTACGACAATTATGGGCAGCAGACTACGGCTTTTATCCCG
>JARKQF010000011.1 GCA_029973975.1 Paludibacter sp. | reverse complement strand
ACATATTGTTCCTCTTGAAATAGCTAATGATGATTTTTCCTTAACCGGAATTTTAACTGGTTCTGTTTTGGGTAATAGTTGAATGCAGTTTTGTCCTTGTGTTAAGGGATAAATATTACTTTCGTTTAATACTGCATCATTATCATTACCCGATAAATCCCTGCCAGTTCTATCATCAAATTCCCAACGCCCAACCATACCATTGGTGACATCTTGAGTTTGTTCATTTATATTAAAACCTGACAGAATAATCCAGAAAATTGTGAATAGTGCTATTGCAATTTTTCCTGATTTTTTGCTGGATATCGCTAAAAAAACATTTTTTGTTCGCTGAATGCAAAAATGAAAAGTTAGATTTCTAAAATTTTGGGTATATTTTTTCATAAAAAACAATGCTTACACTTAACAGATTGATTTTCTTAATCGTTTTTTACTTCGGTAATGTATGCTCCCGGAGCAAAGACTCCGAAGCATCAACTCAAGTTTCCGACCCGAGGGTCAGGGTAGTAACCACATTATGAATATATCAAAAGCTATTCAACCTTGGTCAATCAGGATTAACTCAAGTGATTTTTTATTTATTAATTATCAGCATACTCATCCCGGGGGGGATAGTGTAAGCAATGAGGCAGATAACATTACAGAGAATTTATTTTCCATTTTCAATAATTTCTGAAAAAAAACGGAATCCGTTATCGTAGTACTCCTCTGACGCTTCGAGCTGTTTTTCAAGCTTCGAGAGAACCTCGTCAAATCGCCTTTCATCGAGCTGTTCTTTGAGACTTTGCCACAATGCGATATTGCGTCGACTTAATTCGATGTTGCTCCGCAACCCTTCAAAAAACTCCTCCCTAAGAGTTTTTCCCGATTTCATTTTGTGATTCCAATCAACAAGGTGAAAAAAAAGCAACATCTCCTCGGGGCAGGTTTCGATCTTGTCGAACATCGTGCGATTTGGTTTGAAATATTGCGACACATAGTCACTACCGTGCGAAGTACGTTCATTGCCTATTGCCTTGGTTGTTACCTTCCATGACTTGTTAGCACGCTTTGGAAAGTCGGGCGCGAAATGATCTTTTGCCGAGCAGGTCATACCTAACGCATAAGGAGTTTGGCTTTTAACAAAACTCTCCCATGTAGGTGTCATAATCTCTTTGATTGTAGCAAGAGTCTGATCTCCACAGTTCCAAGTCATTTTTATCCATTGTTCAGTAATGACATTATCGTCATAATCGGGATTCCAGGCCAGGCGTCCGAAAGCAAACCAGTTTGCCTGTGCGAAGTGATGTCCACACCAGTTTTCATCGTT
>JARKQF010000002.1 GCA_029973975.1 Paludibacter sp. | reverse complement strand
GCGCCTCAAACATCAGATTATCAGCAGGGTCATATAAATACTTCAGGTTATCACCGTATTGCATCCAACGCTCAGCCGAACTCCAGCTGTCGCCACCTACCACAATCGAATTTTTGGTGTCGTATTTCCGAATGGCAGGATTGAGGCTTGTGCAATTCTCGCCCAGGGCATACTATCCAGCATATTGTTAGGTTCATTCATCAAGCCATATCCCCAGATGTTTTTGTATCCGCAGAACTCTTTCGCAATTTTTCCCCACAAATCCGCCAGATGTTCCGGTTTTAATCCACCCTCCCCAATGATGTAGCGGGTTTCTCCCAGGTATCTCCTGCCATAATTATGTAAATCGAATAACACGAGGATGTCACGTTTGGCTGCCTCATCAACGACATACTTCAATCGTTTCAGTTCATCTTTTACCAGTTCTCCATAAAGTTCATGCTGAATCCGATCCCATTTAAACGGCAAACGAATCAACCTGAAACCTTTGGATTTCACATAATCCAGGTTGGCTGCTGTCGGGTAGGTATAATCCTTGTTATACACTCCGGGGAAATTTTTTCCAAAATCAGCGCCTGCCATGTTCAACCCAAATGGCTGAGGATCATTCTTCACTTTTGAAAAATTTTGAGCAGTTGTACCTGAAAGCATCATCACTGCTACTAAAAACGATATCAATACTTTTTTACCCATTATAAAACTATTTTTTCAGTTTGTAACTCAACTTTTTGCTTTCTTACTTAGGATCTGTTACTGTATATTTCTCCAGCACAGCCATTTGCGGTCGGTCTTTGGTGTAATTTTCAGATGGCTGAACAGCCAGTCGATAGCCTCCCCAGCGAGGACCTGCCGACCAATAGGTTCCCGGCACACCATTATCTCTCAGGTAAATCAACATATTTTCAAGCACAGTATTCCATCTCGGATCATCGTCCGGTATACCGTATTCTCCCACCATCCCTTTTTTGTTGTATTTTCTCAACCATTCCACAAAAGGTTTCATCCTGTTTACACCCGTTTGTGGGGTTGCTTCTTCCGCTTCATAGGTTGATGGTACAAAAACACCGTTTACATAACTACCATAAGAACCGGAGGTATTTTTATCGAAATAGATGTGTGCCTGATAAATCAGTTTGTCTGAAGGATCAACCAGATTTCTGAGGTTATCACTGAATTGCACCCAGTGAAAAGCAGAACTGTATCGGTCACCACTAATCAGAATCGGCGTTTCGGTATCCACCTGACGGATACTATTGATGGCTGCCTGAGCAATGTCGAACCAGGCAGTAGTACTTGGCATGTTATAAGGCTCATTCATGATATCATAAGCCCAGATGTTTTTATACGATTTGAATTCCAACGCTAATTTTTTCCATACATCAGCCAAATGTTCCTTGGTAAGTTGAGGACCCGATCCTATTACTGTCAGCGTTTTACCTCCATCAAAAGAATACCGGGCAAAATTATGCATGTCGAGAATGATGGGCATATCTCTATCTTCCGCGGCTTTAACAAATTCTTTCATTTTACCTAAATCAAATGGGTTCAAAGGTCCATTCATCTCATATTGTACTCTTTCCCAACGGAATGGAAAACGAATCAGCGTTAACTTTTTTGATTTAAAATAATCGAGATCTTTATAGGTCGGATATCCATAATGCGTACCAACAACACCCGGATATACTCCACCGAATTCACCACCCGACAGGTTTACGCCAAAACTTTCTATCATGGCATTTGGATAAGAGCCATTGGTATCAGGGTTGGGATTGGGTTTGTTTGTATCAGGACCAGTCGGCAATTTTATGTCTCTTTCCACTTCACAAGCACCCAGAAAAACAAGGGAAATAAGGGATAATATATAAATGATTTTCTTCATGTTTATTTCTTTAGGGGAACATATTACCGTTCAGGCAAACAGTTCCCTTCTTAATACTGTTTTTATAGTTGTTTTCTAACAATTTTTATTTTTTTGGCAAATCTCAGATTGGTCATGGAGAGGTCTGTCGGAGCAACCGTCCCCGCACCATGGATATAGGCAAAGGTGAATTTGTTTCCGGTTTCGAAGAGCGGACTTCCACCTGTTGCATTTTTATAGAATGCGAAATCCGATGATATGGTAGTCCATTTACTGCGAGTGTGGTAAGCCACACCCGACAAAGCAGGAATCCATTCCTTATCGTTTGTTGCCCTGAATCCATTAATAACCATTCTGATTCTGTCACCCGGAGCTGTAATCGGAAATTCTGATTTAATCAGCAATTCATATTTAATTACATAATCAGATGGGTTGACACGCATATCAGCAAACATTACATCTGAAGAAGGTGCATCGAAAGGATAATTGTAGATAGGGATATTGGTACTATATCCGGCCACAGTCGGTTTGATACGGGCAAAGCAGGTGCCGGGGAAAAGGGGTGCCGGATCGCCTTCGCGTGTTCCATCAGTTGAGAAATTGCTAGATGATGGATTGGTCAGATATGCCGGACTAATATCAACAATACGGATACCCAGATCGCGATATGGAAATTCAATCGGATCATCTCCCAATACTGCTTTTATTCTCGAACTGCTGACAGTAACCGTAGCATTGTCAGTTATACCATCCGGCACAACCAATGTTACAGCCTGCTCAGTGGTAGAAAGAAGTGTTGCCTGATTTCCATTCATTTTAATCTCTCCGTTTTCAGCAGTTAAATCATACAGCAACAGGTTATCTCCCTGTAATACGACAGTATCACCGGCATTTCCAAAATCAAAGTTAAAGCCATTAATTATTAAATCCGGAAATTTGATTTTAAAGTCATAATCAATTGTTCCTTTAGCTGTAGTTACAACCACTTTATTTGTTATCTCGTTTGGTACAGTTCCAGGAATGGGTACCACAATTTTAGAAGAAATTGCATATACCTCTTTTAAATCTACCGCCTGATCATTGAAAAGGATTGATCTCACCTGACTCAGGTTTTCTCCATGAATGATAATCATTTGATTGAAACTACCTTCAGTAGTATCCTTTTCCGGATTTTCAACCGGACTTATTCTTGTGATTACAGGGGGACCATTTGAAACCGTGCCATCATCATAATTATCATCGTAGGTAACAATATCGTCACAAGCTATGAAGAATACTGTCAACAGGAATGTTAATGAAAGATATTTAATTATTGAAGTTTTCATATACAGAAGATTTTTAATTGCGTTAATTATTTCCATCCGGGATTATTCTCAGAAATAGCCTGATTTGTGAGGATTTCATCCTGAGGAATCGGATACAATAAATGTTTTGATTCTCTCATCTTGATTGTATTGATTTCATCCACAGTACCTACACCATTCATTACATCCAGGTAAATTCCCCAGCGAATTAGATCCCAGCGACGATCGCTTTCCAATGCAAATTCCATCGCTCTTTCCTCCAACACAGCTGAACGAAACTCTTCTTTTGTTTCAATACCTCCGGTTTCAGAAGCACCAAACCACTTAGCTGTTGCATTGCTCCTGGTACGAACTGAATTCAAGGCATCTAAGGCATCATTGTTAAGACCGTCAACCTCATTAGAAGCTTCCGCATAAATCAGTACCACATCAGCATAGCGTAACAAAGGCAACATGGCATCAGTACGGGTAAGTGAACGATCTGTTACATCAATGTATTTCGTAACATAAGCGAGATATTGCTCACCAATGCTCGAACGATAATCACGACCATCATTAAATGGAGGAACCGGGTCAGCCACTTTATTATCTGCAGCATCCAGGCCTCTTGCCTTTAATTTCCACTCATTGGTATTTGGATAATATCCACCTCCATTCCACGATACATCAGACTGACGAACAAACCGGTGCATAACACCCTCCACAATTCGCAGGTCATTATCTTCAAACAATTTATACCAATGGTCTCTCAAACCATGTGATAAACCACCGCCACTCGGCACGTAGCCGTTTACAATCTGGCCGCTGTATGCACGGGCAAACAAAGCGCCGAAGTAATCATCTCCGGATTTTGTCTGTAGGGCAAAAAAGTGTTCTGTACTCGTTCTGCCTGATTTTTTCCAAAGAATGGAATACGGGATTAACTCATGATTTCCGTAGAGTTTATCAATTACGATATCTTTAGCAAGATCTCTGGCAAGTGTATAATACTCCATATAATCGAATGATTCATAACCTGCTACCTGTTGTTTCTGAATAGTAAGTTTCTGTGGCTGTGTCAACACTTTTACACTACCATTCATGCTGAAAGGAATACCTCCTTTAACATATACAGTGCCACTTGGCATGGCCGCAGAAGCAATCGTGGCATATACTTTCGCAAGTAATGAAGCCGCAGCCCCTGCACTTACGCGACCTTCCTTGTAAGAAGCATTTGTATTTTTGTAAATCATATCCTTCGCATTACTCAGCAAATCGATGATGTGAGCATACACAGCCGGAATGGGCTGACGCGGTTGATTTGGATCATTACCTTGGTTAATTGATTTTTCATAGATAGGAACAGCGCCATATGCACGAACCAACAGAAAGTAACCATAAGCCTGAAGGAAGTACAGTTCTCCCAAGCAGTTGTTTTTTGCCGCATCAGTTACATTTATCATTTTCTCCACGTGGTAAATTGCCTCGTTGGTTCTGTTAATCAAATCATAGCTGAGCTTCCAAACCGCATCCGACTGATTGGTAGCTCCCTGAAAGTTACCGGCACCCAGCTCACCAAAAGCCCAACTAGGACCTGTAACATAGTCATTATCAAGCTCCAGACAACGTGGAAATTCATCATACACATACATTCGGGACAACCCATTATAGGCCCCCATGACCCACATATCAGCACCCTGATCTGAATCCTCAATATCTTCATTCGTTATTTTTGAGAATGCATTTACATCTAAAATATCACTACAGGAAGAAAAAATTAATATGGTAAACAGGAAGCTGAATAAACCTGCAATTTGAATATTTTTTTTCATTGTTTTATCTTTAAAATATTAGAATTGTACTTTAACACCAAATGAGAATGTTCTGCTTGTAGGATAGGAGTAAACGTCGACACCACGGCGGGCTGGATCATTTCCAAAAGCGTTTACATCCGGATCATACCAACTATAGCTGGTTAGTGTCAGTAAGTTCGAAGCACTTGCATTCACATGAATGCTGTTGATTTCTTTCAGGAAACTTATTTTCTTAAACGTATATCCAAGATTGATGTTCTTCAGACGCAGGTATGATCCATCTTCAACATAGCGATTAGAGATGAGCCAGGTTCTTTTTGCCTGATTTGTTGCCTTCGGCCACTTTGCTGTTTCAGTAGTTTCAGGTGTCCAACGCGATTCGTAAACGGCAACCGGGATATTGGTTGTGTTGTAGAGCGTTACATTCATGAGATTACCATTGAAAATATCATTCCCCATAACTCCCTGTAGGAAGAAACTGAATGTAAAATTATTCCAGGCGAAATTGTTGGTAATACCAAAGGTATAATCAGGATTGGTATCCCCGATAACATGCAGTCCCGGTCGGTACTTAATCTCACCAATCATCGATTTAACAACGTTAGCATTAGCAGAAGCATAGGTGGGGTCTTCTCTAACCTCTGCTTCGTTGTCATAAAATCCATCTTCAACATATCCGTAGATGGCGCCAATAGGCAATCCATTACGTTGGATAAACACATTATCGGCTTTGTACCACAGACGACTTGAGAACTGATCTGCTAATAATCCACCAATGCGGTTTCTGTTGAACGACAAGTTAGCATCAATGGTCCAGTTGAAGGCCTTATTTTGAACCGCCTTGAAGTTGGCTGATAATTCGAGTCCTTCATTGGTTACAAAACCATTGTTGATAATTTGAGAAACATAACCGGTCGATTGCGGAGTTTTTACATTCTGCAACAAATCTCTTGTTTTCTTGAAATAGTAATCTACAATAAAGCTCAGCCGGTTTTTCCAGAAGCCAAAATCAAGTCCGACATTATACTGGTCTGTAGTTTCCCATTTCAGATTTTCATTGAAAGCATGATCGCTTACGAAACCGCTGTGTTCGGAACCTCCGAGCGGATAATTTGCTACCCGCATCGTGTACATGGTCTGATAATCAGGGATAGCCTGATTACCAGTTTGCCCATAACTCAAACGAAGTTTTAAATTATCAAATACATTCAGGTTTTTAATAAACTGCTCTTCTGAGAGTCGCCATGCAAATGCTCCTGAAGCAAAGTTGGCATAGCGGTTTACAGCAGAAAATTTACTAGAACCATCACGACGGAAGCTGGCTGTCAGGATATATCTGTCTTTTAGCACGTAATTTACACGTCCCAGCATAGAGAATAATTTACTCTCCACCTTCAAGCTAACCAAACTACCCGGCACCAACGCAAGACCCATGTCATAATTTTCTGTGATGTCCGTTGGGAACTGAGTAGCTGTCAAAGCCTCAGCACTGTTAATCCGATGCTCGTATGTCACTGCAGCAACAGCATTTAAACTGTGTATGTTATTAAATGTTTGATTATAGGTCAACATCGATTCAGTAGTTGTATGCGACTGACGGCTATTGCTCAATCCTCCTTTTCCGTTTACTTTATCGATAGCACCTTCACCGGTGTCACGATTCGAATAAGTACTACGCTGACTTTCAAAATTACTCAATCCCAGGTTTTGACGAAAAACGAGGTTTTTATTTAAACGAATACTTGCAAAAGCAGAAGCAAATAAATTTGCACTTGATAGTTCATTCTTTGTAGAAACGACATAAGTACGAGGGTTTGCTGATAACCACAACAATTCATCGCTTTGAGAAAAATCACCATAATATATGGTAGAAGGATATAGTAAAGCTGAACGAAGAATACTATAATCAAGCGAGTTACCTCTCGCGAAATCGGTTACCGAGTTTGTATAATTCAGATTTAAACCAACAGTTATGTTTTTTGAGATGTTCTGACTGGTATTGGAGCGCAGGGTGTATCTTTCAAAGCCGGTACCTTTTATGATACCGTCCTGCTGGGTAAAGTTTCCTGAGAAGGCATAGTTTCCACGATCAGTTGCTCCTGAAATCTGCATGTTATATTCCTGTGAATATGCTGTTTGGAATATCTCATCCTGCCAATTGGTACCTTCAACCCATTGTCTCCAGATACCACCATTGGGATCAGTTCCTTCACGCCAACCCGGATTCAGAAAATCTTCGGGTGATGGATTATATTTTGCACTCAGCACTTCTCCGTTACTTGTTTTGTATGCCCATGCTCCCGGAGTTGGATATACATATTGGGTAAAAGGCGACCCATCATAAAACAAAGCATTATCCTGTTGTTCATTGCGATAAAGCGCATAATGATAACCATCCAACACAGGAACCTGTTTACGGATTACAGAACTGCTCAGGTTTGAAGTAAGTTCGATGCGGGGTTTCCCTTTTTCACCTGATTTAGTTGTAATGAGGACTACGCCATTTGCGCCACGAGAGCCATAAATCGCTGTTGCAGAAGCATCTTTTAGCACTTCGATTGAAGCTATATCATGAGGATTAATAAAAGCCAGTGCATTTGCAGTTGCCTCCAGACTTCCATCGGTATTCTCTGCACTTCTTGGAGTTGTTGGTACTTCAAACGGAATTCCGTCTACAATATATAAGGGTTGTGTATTCGAAGAGAAAGAGTTTGTACCACGAATCTGCATGTTTACACCAGCTCCGGGAGCTCCGTCATTTTGATTAATGATAACCCCTGCAATACGCCCCTGCAGTGCCTGGTTTATACTGGAAGATGGGTTACCTGCCAGAATCTCTTCTGCTTTGATCTGAGATACAGAACCAGATAAGTCTCTTTTCTTCATGGCTCCATATCCGACAACAACCACTTCATCCAACACTTTTTCATCTTCTTCCATCGTTATATTGAAATTGCGAATGCCACCAATTCCAAATTCTTTGGTTTTGTATCCTAAATATGATACCCGGATGACATCCGCGGAAGATTTTATATTTAAGGAGAAATTCCCATTTAAATCGGTTACTGTTCCAACATTAGTTCCCTTCAGAACCACTGAAACACCAACCATGGGATCGTTGTTAACATCCCTGATTCTTCCGGTGATTTTTATCACTTCATCCACCGCAACTGAAGATGATACGGAATGATTTCCAGTGTAAGCATTTACAAAACCAATACTCCCGATTAACATAAGCAGCATAACTACCATTGTCTTCAGACCGGTCGTTTTTTCATCCGACCACAATTGCTTAACACCTTTTCTTAAAAAATTAAAAAAAAGATTTTGTGTCATGGTATAAATTATTTTTAAGATTATTGTTCATAATATAGAGTTTAGCCGGCAAAAACTTTAGAGTTTTATATTACAACCAAACGCTAAATCATCTGTTGCAAAAATAGATGTGTCAACAGAAGGCAACAAGTGTTTTTTTACCTATTACCGATATTTTTTTGCATTTAGCTTTGCTTTTTTTGCCCAAGAAATAGTATATTGAATTGTAACAGTCCAAAGATAGCCCAAGTGACATCAACAATTAAAACAAATTGAATATAAGTATATTAACTAACAAAAAATAGCATCAGGATTATTAAAACTTAAACAACAAACAATACACACAGAATCAAACTGATACTTTTATGACTTTTCAATAATGTTTTTTTGACAGCTAACAAATGTAGTAATCAACCATAGAGAGCCCATCAATTCTGTGCCAAAGAAAAATGCTTTAAATAATGATGTGGGTCTTCCAGTAATTGTCTCTGAATTCTCTTGGGGTACAGTTTTTCTTTTTCTTAAAGATACGGTTGAAGTTAGAGAGATTATTAAAGCCGCATTCGTAACAAATCTCGATAATGCTGTGTGTGGTTTCTACCAGCATACGGGTTGCATGGCCAAGCCGTATGTCGTTCAGGGCATCCACATAATTTTTCCCGGTTCTTTTCTTTATAAAACGGCTGAAGGCCGTTTCCGACATATTGACCAATCCAGCCACATCGGCCAACTTAATGGGCTTGTCATAATTTTCCAACATATAATGATATGCCTTGTTGATACGGCGACTATCAAAAGCATCTTCATCCTGTTCTACGAAGGATTTACTTGAAAGCACACGCATATCATTACTTACCGACAAATCATACAACAATCCGATTAACTTTAATACGGAATGGGCCCCATGGCTTTCTCCCGATAGTTCTTCAATGCGTTCTTTATATCTTTCGACTGTCGATTCCGAAAACGTCACACCACATTTGGCTTTCTCAAACATGTCTTTTACTGACTTAAACTGATTCCGTTCGAGCAAATCATGATTCAACAAATCTGCATGAAACTGTATCGTTATTTCTTTTATATCCTTAAACTTTTTATTGTTGTTTAACCACGCATGACTCAATGCATGACCCGTAATCAAAGTCAATTCAAGATAACCAATTTCCTCCACACTATCCCCGACAACCCTGCGGGCACCAGCAGCATTTTCAATAAAATTCAACTCATAAATATTATCATGCGTATGTATCGGATAGGTGAATGCATTCTTTAGCCTTGAGAACACAGTAAAACAATCCTTATCCGACAACGGCGAAATTTCACCAAAAATAGCGTTTTTCATTTCTTCAACATTTAAACGGTAGCAACAGTAATCAACGACACATAGCAACAATTAATGCATGGGTACAAATATAGTACTATTTTTGATTCTCAGATTTAAACTTTTTATCCTACCTTTGCGTTTACTCACATTAAACCAATTGTATGGATAGCTCTAATTTTCTTTTTGCTTTCGGACTAACGCTTTTTGCAGGTTTGGCAACCGGTGTCGGGAGCATCATCGGCTTTCTGCATAAGAAATTTAACCCTAAATTCCTGGCAGCTTCGCTTGGATTCTCTGCCGGAGTAATGATTTATGTTTCGCTGATCGAGATTTTTGCCAAGGCTAAGGTCGCACTTACTGCCGAA
>JARKQF010000314.1 GCA_029973975.1 Paludibacter sp. | reverse complement strand
ACTTGCATTTTCATTCATACGTCGGATTTTTTAGTGGTAAAATCCGTCGTGCAGTATCTACTGTCATTCAATCATTGCCCGAAATGATTATCAAAAACAACCGACTTCGGAGGGTGTTTCCCCCCTTGTGGGGCAAGCGTTTTTTGCAGCATAACGGATTCCGTGCAGCAAAAAACACAGCTTGCTATTTGCCATGACGCAAATAAATTCTGTCCTGAACAGGGACAGAAAAAATGCGAGGTACGAGCCTTGAAAAAACGGCTTAGATATAACACGACGTTTCATGCTGCAAAGTTACAGGCTAAAGTAATGTGCTGTATTACAGGGAGCAACGCCACTCACTGCCAAATCGACGCCACTCGCTACCACCTCGTGAAAAAGTGGTGCGTGAGAGAATTTTTAGGTGTTTATTTGCCGACAGATTGATTACACGCTTGCATAATCAAGCGATAAAATGATTACAAAATCAATCATTCAAACGAGCGATTTATTGAGTGAACGAATGATTAGCCAATCGAATGATTAAGTAAGCAATCAACCGCGCGGTCGATTGAAAGATTGAGCGATTGATAAACCAATAAAGCGATTGATTGATTTAGCAGTCAGTCATGCAATCAATCAGCCGATTAACAAAGCAATCGAGTGATTAATTGATTGATAACATAAGCGATTAATAAAGTATAAAACAATGTTGAATTTCAAAAATTAGAAACAATGGAAAAGAAAACTTTGAACGTGGCTTTCTCAACCCAAAAGGGTGGAGCCGGAAAAACAACCCTGACAGTATTGGTAGCAAGCTATCTGCATTATGTGCGCGGCTATAATGTAGCCGTGATTGACTGCGACTTTCCGCAACACTCCATTGCGGAAATGCGTGAGCGTGATTTGAAAATGGCAAAGGAAGACGAGCATTACAAACTTATGGCTTACGAGCAATTTTCCTCTTTAGGGAAAAAGGCTTACGAAGTCATAGAAAGCAGTCCTGAAAATGCTATGGAAGATGCAAAAGACGTGATTGAGGAACTGAAGCCCGACTTCGTGTTTTTCGACCTGCCGGGAACAATCAACAATCCGGCTGTTGTTCGTACCCTTTCGCACATGGATTACATTATTGCTCCGATTTCCGCCGACCGCTTGGTGTTGGAAAGTACCCTGCAATATGTAATCACAGTTAATGATGCTCTGATAACTCCGGGCAAAGCGACAATCAAGGGAATCCATTTGCTGTGGAACCTTGTGGACGGACGGGAAAAGACCGAACTCTACGAAGTATATGAAGAAGTGATTGAAAAACTGGGTTTCCCACTTTTCAAAACATTCCTGCCTGATAGTAAACGCTTCCGCCGTGAGCAATCAATCAACCATAAGGCGTTGTTCCGCTCAACTTTGTTTCCTGCGGACAAAGCATTGGTAAGAGGTAGCAACCTCGATACCCTGATAGATGAAATGTTGGAAACCCTAAAATAATTGAGATATGGCAAAGAAAGAAGAAGTAAACCTGAATGAGATTGATGCAAACTTTGTCATATCCTCATTCAAGAATAAGGAAAGGCGGAACAATCCCAGTTCCATTCCCAAAGCATTAGTTCCTGAACACGAAAAGGCAAAAGAACAGGAAGCGGAGCAATCCGAAGAAAAAGAAACTCCGGCAACTAATCTGGTAGAAACTCCCCGTGAGGAAACAAAGCGCAAGCGGACAAAATCGCCTGATTACGAAAGTCTGTTCCTTATAAATGCCGATATACCCACACGAAGCGGTAAACTGGTCAGTATCCGTGAAAAATACCATGAACGGATTACAAAGATTGTACAGGTAATCGGGAAAAAAGAGGTTTCCATATTCAGCTACATTGACAATGTACTGAATCATCATTTTGAAACATTCCAAGATGAGATAACAGAACTGTACAGCAAGAATAACAATGACGATGATTATTTAATTCCTAAAAAGTAAAAGTTATGATACCCAATCCGATTTTATTCAACGACAATGTGATAATGATAGCCCTTGTCGTGTGTTGCGTGTTAATCCTCGCAGCCGTAATGATTCCGAAAGCGATACGGCATAGGAAACAAGTAAAACAAAATGAGACTGCAAAACCTGCTGCGGAAGAACAAGAGGCTACAAAAGAAAAAGTTACTCCGATTGAAAAACAGGAGATAGAAATGGTAATTGTACCAACTGATAAAATCTCTTTTGAAAAATATATGGCTGATTACAAAAGACGATTTGTAGTACAGACTAAAGAGCCAAGATGTAATAAAACAGTTGGTATTCGCACGAAATACCATAAACGTATTGCACAGATCGTAGAGTTTATCGGCGATGATGATGTGTCAATATTCAGCTATTTGGATAATGTGCTTAAACATCATTTTGAAACTTACCATAATGAGATTTCAGAGCATTATAAGAATTATGATGATGACTATTTACTTCCTAAAAGTTAGTCATGGAAAAGATATTTATAACCGTAGTTGTGCTGTATGCACTCTTTGTCGCCCTTTATCTTTTCAGGTTGAAGTTGGCAAAAAAGCGGAGAAAAGATATTGTCGGCAAAGGAGGTGTCATAGACAAAACAGGCAATCTGAAAACCGATATTGTCGGAAAAAGCAAGTACGACGGAACACGCTCAACGCCACTCGCTTCCAAATCGACGCCACTCACTGCCACCTCGTCCGAAAACGAAAAAGGGATAGAAAATCCCGATACTTTTGTCCCGACTAATGAGGTTAAACCCTCCGCCGAAGTGCCGCCGGAAGAACTTGACGAAGTGTTTTCCGATACTCCGCCCGAAGACGAAAACGAGCTTTTGGATATTGATTATCCGCTCGAATATGAACCGGACGAAACAGACGATGACGAGGAAGAAGAAACAGAGGAAATCGAGGGAATGGCTGGGGCTGTACTCGCTTCGGGAACTCGGTTTGAAGATTTGGGAAATGCAGTGCGAACAGTAAACCGGACAAAAGAAGCTACTCCGGAAGAAAAGAAAGCGGCAGGGGACACCTTGCTGGAAATACGCCAGACCGATATGTTTGAGCAGTTGGTTTCAAAACCCGATGCACGGGAAACAGTTACCTCGCTTATGGCAGAAAGTCTGGCGGCTTTCCACCAGAAAAAAGACAAAGAAGCAGGGAATGCCGGAAACGGCAAGAAAGCTCCCGATAGTTTTGATATAAGAGATTTCGCATAGCGAAAAAGTATAAACAATGTAAAAACAAGGAAAGATGAAAGAAAGAGATTACGGCTAACGGATAAGCCGCCACTAAAAAATTCAAAGTAATAATAATTATTCATCCGGTAAGTGGGACTATCCACCCCACTTACCAACTTAACAATTTCTCATTATGACAAAGAAAAAAATTCTTATGTCGGCAGCCTTCGTCTTGGCTGCTGTTTCAAGCGCATTTGCACAAGGAAATGGAGTTGGTGGTATTACAGAAGCTACCAACATGGTAACATCGTACTTCGATCCCGGCACAAAGCTGATTTACGCCATCGGTGCTGTGGTCGGTTTGATTGGAGGTGTAAAGGTGTACGGCAAGTTCTCATCGGGCGACCCCGACACCAGTAAAACCGCTGCTTCGTGGTTCGGAGCCTGTATATTCCTGATTGTAGCCGCTACAATCCTGCGTTCCTTCTTCCTGTAATCCGCTTTATACCAAAAAGAGTTATGGAGTATAACATTAACAAGGGAATAGGCGCCAGTGTGGAGTTTAAGGGGCTGAAAGCACAATACCTTTTCATCTTCGCCGGAGGTCTGCTGTCCGTTTTTGTGGTTTTTGTCATCATGTATATGATAGGCATTGACCAATGGATTTGCATAGGTTTCGGCTTGATAGCGGCTTCGGTATTGGTCTGGATGACCTTTAACCTGAATCAGAAGTATGGAGAATATGGACTCATGAAACTCATGGCTGTCAAGCAGCATCCCCGCTACCTGATTAACAGAAAAACTCCGCACCGCCTGTTCAAAAGGAAAAGAAAGGAGATAGTGTATGCGTAATATTATGAAAGCTGCCACCATCGAAAGCAAGTTTCCCTTACTGGCGGTCGAACACGACTGCATTATCAGTAAGGATGCAGATATTACGGTTGCATACTGTGTAGATCTGCCGGAACTGTTTACTGTTACCAGTGCGGAGTACGAAGCAATCCATTCATCATGGGCGAAAGCCATAAAAGTGCTTCCTGAATACAGTGTGGTGCATAAACAGGATTGGTTTGTTCGTGAAACTTATAAACCTGCCACCGATAAGGAAGATATGAGTTTCCTATCACGCAGTTTTGAAAAGCACTTCAACGAACGCCCGTTCCTGAACCACTCATGTTTCTTGTTCCTGACTAAAACAACCAAAGAGCGAATGAGAATGCAGAGCAATTTCTCGTCGCTTTGTCGTGGGAATATCATTCCTAAAGAAGTCAATAAGGATACAAGTGTGAAGTTCTTGGAAGCGGTCGGACAGTTTGAGCGTATATTGAACGACAGCGGTTTTATAACCCTTGCCCGAATAAAATCGGATGAGATTACAGGCACGGACGAAAAGCCGGGATTAATCGAAAAGTATTTCGCCTTATCGTTGGACGACACTACTTGTCTTCAGGACATGGAACTGAGTGCTGACGGTCTTCGGGTGGGTAGTAAACATGTTTGTTTGCACACGCTTTCGGATGCGGAAGACCTACCCGGACGTATCGGAACAGATATGCGATATGAGAAACTTTCCACAGACCGGAGCGATTGCCGATTGTCTTTCGCTTCTCCTGTCGGGTTATTGTTGTCTTGCGACCATATCTACAACCAGTATTTATTTATTGAGGATAGTGCGGAGAATCTTCGGAAGTTTGAAAAGAGTGCAAGGAATATGCAGTCGCTTTCAAGGTACAGTCGTGGAAACCAAATCAATAAAGAGTGGATTGACCAGTATTTGAACGAAGCGCATAGTTTCGGGCTGACTTCCATTCGGGCGCATTTCAACGTCATGGCGTGGAGTGAAGATGTGGAAGAACTCAAGCATATCCGTAATGACGTGGGTAGCCAGTTGGCTCTTATGGAATGTAAACCACGTCATAATACAGTTGATGCAGCCACTTTGTACTGGGCAGGTATGCCGGGCAATGCAGGGGATTTCCCTGCGGAAGAATCGTTTTTTACGTTTATTGAACCTGCGTTGTGTTTCTTTACGGAAGAAACCAACTACCAATCTTCGCCAAGTCCATTCGGAATTAAAATGTGCGATCGTATTAGCGGAAAGCCACTTCATGTGGATATTTCGGATTTACCGATGCGAAAAGGAATAACCACCAACCGAAATAAATTCGTGTTGGGGCCTTCCGGCAGCGGGAAATCATTCTTTATGAACCACATGGTGCGCCAATACTGGGAACAGGGAACGCACGTCGTTCTTGTGGACACGGGGAACTCCTATCAGGGGCTTTGTGAAATGATACGTCGGAAAACCAAAGGCGAAGACGGGATTTACTTTACATATACCGAAGAAAATCCGATCAGTTTCAATCCTTTTTACACCGACGACTATGTTTTTGACGTGGAAAAGAAAGATTCCATTAAAACGCTGCTCCTGACACTTTGGAAGTCCGATGACGACAAAGTGAGTAAAACCGAATCGGGAGAGTTGGGAAGTGCTGTAAGCGCCTATGTTGAACGTATCCAAAGCGACAGGTCGATTATACCGTGCTTCAATACTTTCTATGAGTATATGCGAGACGATTACCGCAGGGGGATAGAGGAAAGAGAAATCAAAGTAAGCCGTGAAGATTTTAATATCGACAATATGCTGACCACCATGCGCCAGTATTATCGTGGCGGACGGTATGACTTTCTCTTGAACTCGGCGGAGAATATCGACCTCTTATCCAAGAGCTTTATTGTCTTCGAAATTGATTCGATAAAAGAGAACCGCGAGCTTTTTCCGGTTGTAACCATAATCATTATGGAAGCATTTATAAACAAGCTCAGAAGGCTGAAAGGTATTCGGAAACAGCTTATTGTGGAAGAAGCGTGGAAGGCTCTTTCTTCGGCGAACATGGCTGCATACATGCAGTACATGTATAAAACCGTCAGAAAGTATTTCGGGGAAGCGATTGTCGTAACGCAAGAGGTGGACGATATTATTTCCTCGCCCATTGTGAAAGAAGCGATTATAAACAATAGCGATTGTAAAATCCTTCTCGACCAACGCAAGTTCATGAACCGCTTTGACGTAATCCAGTCGCTACTGGGATTGACCGAAAAGGAGAAAGGGCAGATCCTCTCAATCAATATGGCTAATAATCCGAGCCGAAAATACAAAGAAGTATGGTTCGGATTGGGCGGTGTGCAATCTGCTGTATATGCCACAGAAGTTTCGATGGAAGAATATCTGACGTTCACGACAGAAGAATCCGAGAAACTGGAAGTGCAGCAGAAAACCGAAGAACTCGGCGGGAACTACGAACTGGCAATCAAACATATTGCCGAAAGTAAACGATAGCCGCCATGAAAAGAAAAAAGAGTAAGCCGAATCCGGCACTGCAAGTATATACCTTTTTTCCGCTTCGCAATATCTGCGGGACATGGGTCAGCCTTTGCGGTTCCCCCGGCATAAAGATATTCCATGACGGTAGTCGGTTCCGGTTGCAGTTTATTTACAAACACGATACGGCGTTTACCGTCCCTTTACAGCAAGGCTGGGGGATTACCTTTTTCTATTTCTATGGTATGATAAAGATTGCCTACGATGACGAGCGGGATATGCTTCTCGTTACAGGCGAAGGCGAATACCAAAGAATGTACGATTAAATCAATAACAAATTAAAATTAAAGAGTATGAAACGAATAATTCTATGCCTGACGGTGGCTTTGTCGCTGTTCTCATTTCAGGCAAAAGCACAGTGGGTCGTTACCGATCCCACCAATCTTGTACAGAATGTTATCAGTGCGGTTCAGGGTACAAGCACCGCTACCAATATGATAAGCAATGTACAGGAGAGTATCAAGATTTACAAGCAGGGTAAGGAATTTTACGATGCGCTTAAATCAGTCCACAACCTGATTAAAGATGCCCGCAAAGTTCAGAAGACCATTGAAATGGTAAGTGAAATCACGGACATATATGTTACCGGATTCAACAAAATGCTTGCCGATCCGAATTTTACAGCCAATGAACTGGCGGCTATCTCGACAGGCTATGCCCGGCTACTCGAAGAAGGCGGTGCATTGGTAACGGATTTGAAAAACATAGTTACCGGAAGCAACGGATTGTCCTTGTCCGATAAAGAACGTATGGAAGTGATAGACGATGTGTATAATAAAATGTTGAGATACCGCAACCTGACGAAGTATTATACACAGAAAAGTATATCGGTTTCCTATATCCGCGCCAAAGAAAAGGGCGATACAGAACGTGTTTTATCCTTGTACGGTACTCCGTCCGAAAGATATTGGTAATCAAAAAAGTAATCAGTTATGTTTGATAACCTACACCAGATTTTAGCGAATCTGTATCAAGATATGATGCCTCTTTGCAGCAATATGATAGGCGTTGCAAAGGGGCTGGCGGGACTGGGAGCATTGTTCTACGTTGCATACAGGGTTTGGCAAGCACTCTCCCGTGCCGAGCCTATCGACGTATTTCCATTGCTCCGTCCCTTTGCGATTGGGCTGTGTATAATGTTCTTTCCGACAATAGTGTTGGGAACTATCAATGCCGTATTAAGCCCAGTTGTCAAGGGAGCGCATACCATTATGGAAAATCAAATTGTCAATGTGCAGTCGTTACAGACTGAAAAAGACAATTTGGAATATGAAGCACGGGTGCGTGAGGGCAAAGCGTGGCTTGTCAATAGTGAGGAATGGGATAAGGAAATGGAAGAACTCGGTATATGGGACACACCCGAAATTATGTCCATGTGGACGGAACGGCTTTGGTATGATATCAAAGCATGGTTCAGGGAAGTGGTAAGGGATTTCTTTGAACTCCTGTTCAACGCTGCCGCCCTGACCATTGACACGCTTCGGACATTCTTCCTTGTCGTGTTAGCCATATTGGGGCCGATAGCGTTTGCCTTTTCCGTCTATGACGGGTTTCAGGCAACGATGACACAATGGCTTACGCGATACATTAGTATCTATCTCTGGCTGCCCGTTTCCGATATTTTTTCCGCCGTATTATCCAAAATACAGGAGTTGATGCTCAAACAGGACATTGCCCTGCTGCAAGATCCGACCTATATTCCCGACGGCTCGAACGGCGTGTATATCGTGTTCCTGATAATCGGAATTATCGGATACTTCACTATCCCGACAGTCTCCGGTTGGATTATTCAGAGTGGCGGAGCAGGTGCATACGGAAGTGCGGTTAATAAAACGGCAGGCAAGGCAGGCGGTATCGCCGGAGGTGTTGCAGGCTCCGTTGCAGGAAACGTAGGCGGTCGCCTAATCGGTAAGTAACATATAAATCAATAACAAAACATGGAATTTAAATCATTAAAAAACATTGAAACAAGTTTCAAGCAGATACGGATTATCGCCATTGTGTTTGTCGTGCTGTGTGCCGGAATTACGGGTTATGCCCTCTGGAACTCATACACCTTCGCCGAAGCGCAACGGCAGAAAATCTATGTATTGGATGAAGGGAAATCGCTTATGTTAGCGCTCTCGCAGGATTTATCACAAAACCGTCCTGTGGAAGCTAAAGAACATATCAAGCGGTTTCACGAACTGTTCTTCACATTGTCCCCTGATAAGAGTGCCATTGAATCAAATATCAACAGGGCACTTTTTCTCGTGGATAAGAGTGCTTTCCGCTATTATCAGGATATGCAGGAAAAGGGTTACTACAACCGCATTGTATCGGGCAATATCAATCAGATTATTCAGATTGATTCTGTGGCGTGCAATTTCGATGTGTATCCCTATCATGTGATGACATACGCAAAGCAAATGATTATCAGGGCAAGCAACGTTACGGAGCGAAGTCTTGTAACACGTTGCAACCTGATAAACTCTGTCAGGAGCGACAACAACCCTCACGGGTTCACGATGGAACGCTTTGAAATTCTCGAAAACAGGGATTTACGAACATTAGAAAGGTAAAGTTATGATTAAGAAAAAACTAATAGCTGTAAGGGACTGGATGGAAGACGGTCTGCGGTCGTTGTTGGGGCGTGTTACGCCTGACGGACGGATTACCATAATCCTAATCATGCTTTTCGTGTTCAGTTTCGGCTCAATCTACATGACGGTTTCTTCCATATATAACATGGGAAAGAAAAGTGGTCAGCAGATGCAGATAGAGCATATCAAGGGGGTGGAACTGGAATATCAGCAGAAAGCAGATAGTATAAACCATAAAAACGATTTTAATTATGAGTAGTGAAAATGAAGGCGGCGAAAACAAACAGAACGTTGCCGAAACCAAGAAAGCGGATAAGCCGAAAAAAGAGCTTACTCCGCAGGAGATACAGAAACGGAAAAAGATGCTCGTCTATCCGTTGTTCTTTCTCATATTCGCTGGGGTTATGTGGATTATTTTCGCACCCTCCGGCGATAAGGATGAAAGCCAACCCGACGGGTTTAATTCGGAACTTCCCGTACCCAAAGACGAAGCAATCGTAGGGGATAAGCGGACGGCTTACGAACAGGAAGCCATACGCAACAAGCAGGAAGAAAAGCGGCGCAGCCTGCAAGACTTCGCCTTTATGCTCTCGGAAGAAGAAAACAGTAATCAGGTAAACATAACTCCGGATTATGAAGAAACTCCGGGTAATGCACAATCTCCACGAAATGCAATCCAATCTTCCGCTCATGCCTATCAGGATGTAAACCGCCAGTTAAACAGTTGGTACGAACAGCCTGAAACGAATGTGAATGAACAGGCGCAGACTGAAATGGCATTGCGTGTTGAAGAACTGGAACGCAAGCTGTCGGAAGCCGAAGCCGCTAAAAGTGCGGAGGATAAGCAACTGGAACTGATTGAAAAATCGTACCAGATTGCCGCCAAATATTCGCCTAACGGACAGATAACAGATGGACAACAGGTGCAAACGGCAAGTAACAGTATGACGGAAAAGGTTATTCCGAAGCCTGTTTCACAGGTACACCACAATGTAGTTTCGCTGTTGGCGACTCCTATGAGTAATGATGACTTTATGGAGCAATACAGCAAGCCCCGAAACATGGGATTTATCACGGCTGCCGGAAACGAAGCGGTAATGGAAAAAAATGCTATCCGTGCCTGTGTTTACCAAACCGTAACCCTGTCGGACGGGAAAGAATTGCAACTGCGATTATTAGAGCCGATGAGAGCCGGAAACATATTGATACCTGCAAATACCGTCCTGACGGGTAGTGCAAAGATTGGCGGAGAACGCCTTTTGATAACCATTACCTCTATACAGTATGCCGACAACGTGATACCTGTTGAAATGGCAGTCTATGATATGGATGGTATGCAGGGGATTTTCGTTCCGAACTCGGCAGAACTGAATGCGGTCAAGGAAATTGCCGCCAATATGGGTACGCAAATGGGTTCTTCCATAACGATAACGGACGATGCAGGCTCACAGCTTGCCGCCGATTTGGGACGAAGTGCCATACAGGGTGCTTCGCAATACATAAGTAAAAAGATGCGTGAGGTAAAAGTTACGCTGAAAGCAAACTACAAAGTATTGCTGCTCCCAAAAGCATAAAACAACCACTAAAAAATCCAAAGTAACAATTTAGTAATTAACAATTAAAAACAAATTTCGCATGAAACAGTTTCTTATCGCACTCGCTTTTATAGGGTGCATTTTCACAGCCAACGCACAGGAAACAGTGCAGGAAAACAAACAGGAAGTAGAACGCCTGAACGCTCCCACGAAAGGAGATTACTATGACGGTCTGACAAGACCGCTGACCTTTAATAGAATGATACCGCCGTATGCGTTGGAAGTAACATTCTCGAAAACAGTACATATTATTTTCCCTTCAGCAATCCGCTACGTCGATTTAGGTTCTGCCGACTTGTTGGCCGCCAAAGCGGACGGAGCTGAAAATGTACTCCGTGTGAAAGCCGCTTTGCGTGATTTCTCTCGTGAAAGCAATCTGGCAGTCATTACAGAAGACGGTAGTTACTATACTTTTAATGTGAAATATGCCGATGAGCCTGTGAAGCTATCTGTCGAAATGACCGACTTTATCCACGATGGAGAAGCGGTAAACCGCCCGAATAACGCAATGGAGATTTATATGAGAGAATTGGGGAGCGAGTCGCCATTGTTGGTCAAACTGATTATGAAATCCATATACAAGAACAATGACAGGGGTATAAAGCATATCGGTAGCAAACGTTTTGGAATCCAATACACGCTCAAAGGTATTTATACGCATAACGGATTACTTTATTTCCATATTCAACTAAAAAATTCTTCCAATGTGCCGTTTGACGTGGATTATATCACTTTCAAAATAGTAGATAAGAAAGTGGCGAAGCGGACAGCCATTCAGGAACAGGTAATCGTACCGCTTCGAGCGCATAACAACCTGACCTTGATAGGCGGTAAAAGAACGGAACGGGTTGTGTTTACACTACCCAAGTTTACCATACCTGACGATAAGCACCTCATTATCGAACTGAACGAAAAAGAGGGTGGCCGACACCAATCGTTCACGGTTGAGAACGCCGACCTTGTTCGTGCCAAAGTAATCAACGAATTAAAACTGAAATAACCATGAAGCGATTATCTATAATCTTAACGTTTGCGTTGTGCCTGGTCTTTATAGACCAAGCACACGCACAGCGTTGCTTACCCGGTATGCAGGGCATACAGGTAACAGGCGGAATGGTGGACGGTTTTCATTCTTCGTCCAAAAAGAATGAGCTGGGCTACTACTTCGGAATGTCGATGGCAACCTATACCAAACACGCAAACAAATGGGTATTCGGTGCGGAGTTCTTGAATAAATACTACCCATACAAAACCGACAGGATACCCGTGAGCCAATTTACGGCAGAGGGCGGCTATTACCTGAAATTCCTTTCCGACCATAATAAAGTAGTTCTTTTCTCATTGGGCGGATCTGCTCTCGCTGGATACGAAACAAGCAACTGGGGAGAGAAGACACTCTTTGACGGTTCTACGCTTCGGGACAAAGACAGCTTTATCTACGGCAGTGCGATTACGTTGGAAATGGAAACTTATTTGTCCGACCGTGTTGTGTTTCTCCTGACTGCCCGTGAGCGGATATTGTGGGGGACATCGACAGGGCATTTCCATACCCAGTTCGGAGCGGGACTAAAATTTATCATCAAATAAAAACGAAATGACAATGAAAAAAACAGCAGCCTATATTTTATACACGCTACTGCTTGCGGCAGTAGTCTGTGCCTGTAGTGACGACTTGGATATTCATCAGGCTTACACATATGATTTGGTTTGTATGCCGGTGCAGAAAAAAATCGTTCAGGGAGAGGTGGCAGAAATTCGATGCCAGTTGGTAAAAGAGGGCGAATACAAACAGACTCAATTCTTTATCCGTTATTTCCAAACAGACGGGGTTGGCGAGCTGAAAATGGACGATGGTACGGTATTCCTTCCGAATGACCTATACCCATTGGATAGAACTACTTTTAGGCTTTATTACACTTCGCATTGTACCGATCAACAGGTAATCGACGTATATATCGAAGATAGCTTCGGGCAAGTCGTACAAAAGAATTTCAGTTGGCAGAATGACAACGGGGATAGTAGCGGAACAGAAGAAGATGAGTAATTAGCAAGCGTCCGGAGTAATTCGGACGCTTACTGTATTTACAGACAGATTATGAAATATACAATAATACTCATTCTCGTTTGGCTACATCTACCATTGTCCGCACAATTGACCCGAACAGCCAATATAGAAAAACTCACAGAGAAGGTTTATTCGGTAACAGAGTTTCAGCAGATGGCGGATTCATTGGAATTATCCATTCAAGAATTATCCGACTACCCTGTGATTTTTCCGATTAAGAAACCTGTTATTTCTTCGAGCTTCGGAATGCGGAAACACCCTATCTCTAAGGTGCGAAAATTCCATACAGGAATTGATATAGCGAAACCCAAAGGAACTGCGGTGTATGCGACAGGCAACGGCGTTGTTAGCCGTAAGGGATATTGTTCGGGGTATGGGTATTATATAGAAATTCAGCACGCAGGTAGTTTCCGTTCATTTTATGCACATTTGAGTAAAACAATGGTCAATGTAGGCGATACGCTACGGATTGCCGAACAAATTGCTTGTGTAGGCAATACAGGGTTATCAACGGGTTATCACTTGCATTACGAAGTGAGGAAAGGTAAATGCTATCTTAATCCGTCAGAATGGTGTTATTGCCTGCTTGAGATATTAAACAAACAAATTATAAACGAAAGACAATATGAAATTTCTTAATACATATTTACAGCCGGGAGAGGAAATCAGATACAAGGCAAGGATACATATTTTTCTTTTCCTGCAACCTGCAATCCTTTTGGGGATTGGCTTTCTGTGTTATTTTGATGCAATCAGGATAACACACTATTTAGGGGTAACATTGCTATTCTTGGGCTTAGTCTCGCTTGTGCAGCGTGTGTTTATCAAGGTTGGCTCAATCTATGCCGTTACTAACAGGCGTGTAATTATAAAAACAGGTATTATCAGCCGTAGAACGGTGGAACTGGTATTGGCGAAATGCGAGGGCATTCAGGTAATGCAGGGTGTCGGGGGACGTATCTTCGGGTATGGATCAATCGTGGTTACAACCGGAGGGGCAACCAACTGCTACTACTATGTTTCCAATCCGTTTCGGTTCAAAATGGAGATAAACAGGCAGATTCATTGATGAATAAACGACTTCGGGTAAGTTGTTGAAAAACACTTGGCAAGCAATTTTGTCAAGTGTTTTTTTATGGGTACTTTTGCAGATAAGTTAAAAGTATTTATGTTTAAAGATTATCAAGATATAATAGAAACAGTATGTGCGAGATTTGAAAATATCATTTCTCCTTTAGATGTACTTGCTTGGCTTGATAACTTCGAAGAATCTGATAAAAAGAAAGCATTAATTGTTCTAAATAGTTTTGAATTTTTCTCTATCAAAAGTATAATTAAGGAGTTTAATCATGGTTTATTAAATATCTTAAGTGATTTACCCCCTATTACAAGCATATACTTAATTCCATTGGGAAAAATAGGAAAAAGTGGTGTGGCAATGGCGTATTACTTAAAGAAAACCCCCGCATTTAGCAATAATAAAAGGATCGAATTTATAGAAGAGAATAATTTTTCTGCGCTCACGGATGGTTGCGGTATTGTAATAGTTGACGACTTTGCTGGTACAGGGAACTCCATTATAGAATTTTACAATCAGTTTAAGACTAATCTACCAGATAATCATACTGTATATGCTTTGACCACAGTATATATGGGAAAGGCTAAAATCAATCTTGAAAAAAGTAATATACGAGTTATTGGAAATGAAAGAATGCCTGCTTTTGCATCAAGAGGTTCTGTGTTTGGATATTATCCTAAAATGATTGCTATAAGAGATTTTTGTTTTAGATATGGGAACATGTTATATCCGGAGCATAAATATAAAGAGAAAAAAACAGCTCAACATCCTCTTGGCTATTTAAATACACAAGCACTTATAGGTTTTGACCATTCTATACCAAATAACACCTTACCTATCCTATGGGCGGATTGTAAAATTAAGGGGACAAATGAATATTGGGTTCCATTATTTCCAAGAAGGGGTAATTTGTTGATTGAAAAATCTCAAAAATTCAAACAGAGTCAATACTATTGGGTAAATATTGTTTTCAAATTAGGATTAAATGAAACTTTATTTGAGATAAAAGAAAAATATAATAGTGACACTATTCAACTCATTAGTATGATATATCTCAAAAAGAAACAAAAAAATCCATTGGCAATATGTCAGTTGTTGGGTCTTAGTTTGCCTGAGTATGACTCCATAATAGAGAAAGGCAAAAATAAGAGTCTTTTTGATTCAGAAGGCAACTTAACAAAACAAGCAATACATATTTTTGAGGAAATACAAAAAAAATATAGATTTCAAAAAGAGCTAATTAATGACAAATTAATGATTCAAGAAGATATTTTATATATACCTAAAAAGTTTCAGGGAAGTTCATAAGTAGATTTAATTAGCTATGTCTTTCATAACAGAAGACCTTTTAAACCCGTTTGGTTTAAGAGTTAATAAAGCTACATTATACTGATTCATGTGCAACACCTGCGGGCACTCGGGCCGCACATGATTCACTTCGTGAATATTCAAACAAGAGTAATTGAATCGAACATGGATTTCCCTCGAAACTTATATATTGAAAATGCAAAACAGGAAGGTCATTCTGATGCCTTCATTGAGAATACGTTGAATTATGCAGATAATTTAATCCGTAAAAATTTGCCCGTCATCTTCTCTCTCAAACATCTTGCGATAATAGTTGGAATGGAGTTTGGTCTGCTCAAATCAATAATAAGCAATAGAGATAACAACTATGAGTATTATTTGATTAAAAAGAAAAAAGGAGGATATAGAAGAATAATTGCCCCACATCCTAATATCAAAGAATTACAGAGGTGGATCAAAACAAATATTATAGATAAGATTGAGCTTAGCCCAAGTGCCACCGGATTTGTAAAAGAAAAATCCATACTCAACAATGCAAAAATACACGAAAATAAGAGTGTAATATTTAATATTGACTTATCTGATTTTTTTGAAACAATCAATGAAAGAAGAGTCTATGGAATGTTTAAGATGTTGGGATATGCTTCAAATCTATCTGTAGAGCTGGCTAAAATATGTACGGCTTCTATTTCCGATTATAAATTTGAGCAATTATCAGAAATAGAGCAAAAATATTTCCAGAATTTACGTTCTCGAAAGGAGTCTTTTTTAATACAAGGTGCTCCAACAAGTCCCGGAATTTCAAATGCTATATGTAAAAAATTAGATAGCAGGTTGTCTAAACTGGCTAATAAGCATGGAGCCAATTATTCAAGATATGCCGATGATATTACTTTTTCTGGAGATGCTAATAGTTTGCCCAATATGGGCATCTTAAAAAAGATAATAGCAGCAGAGGGCTTTAATATTAACTGGGGTAAAGTAGGTAAATATAAAGTAGGGCAAAAGCAAATGGTTACAGGATTATTGATAGATAAAAAAGTCCGAATCCCTAAAAAAATCAAAAAAGAAATATATAGACATCTTCATTTTTGCAAAAAACATGGAGTGTATTCTCATTTTCAAAGAATTAGTCCCGATAAGGGATATAGAAAGGAGTGGATACTTGGTAAAATTTTATTTGTGCACTCTATTGAACCTGAAGAAGCCAAAAAAATGATGAAATTAGTAGAGCAGATAAACTGGGAAATATAATTTTCACACAGACTTTTTTACTTTTTTCCCCGCTGTGCCTTCGAATAACGCTCATGAAAAAAGTAATCAATCCGGCTTTTTGTTACTTTTTCTCCCGTCCGTTTAACAAGTCATGGAAAAAGTAACGGCGGAAAAAATCCGCCGTCATTCACTCAAATTTAGAAAGCCATTCATCTCGTTGTTTTCGACACTCTTCCAATGTTTTGGCAACCGTTGAAAACAATTCTCCGCTCGTGTGGCGGTAATCGTATTGATAGTATTCCGTTCCTCTGAACGCTCCTGCTATGAAAGTAGTATAATTCTCTTTCCCTTGTTTGCAAATGGAACAACCGTTGCTGTCATTGATTGAATTTGATTTCATGTCTGTTGTTTTTAGATTATTGTTTCTATTGCCGTTATTGGAGTGTTTTTTGAAAGCCACTCCTTCACATACTCCATATTATATTCTGATGTGATAATGGCTGTACGCTCGTCTATTTGAGTAAAACGAGTACTTTCATAAGTATCGCACCATTCTTTTAGATTGACTACTCCCCAAGTTTTGTAATCGCCTGTAAACATTACGTTTATCTGCTTTATCGTTTCCGAAAATGTTACTTTGATGGTCTGATATTGGTCGTCTATGATTTCCAAATGGTGGAGCGAACCAAACTCGTCATGGAGTCGGGCGTGCGACCAGCTATTTTCAAATAGTTCGTCTCCCCACCTGTGTGGCTCATCGAACCGTACTTTTACTTCTGCAATATGCTTAGTAATGTTTATCGCTTCGATAGTTCCTGTTACCATTAAGCCTGTAAAAATGGATTTACAACGCTTTCCTATTATGCTGTCGTTCACTTCTGTTGTTTTCATATCTATTGAATTTGTGGGCGGATTGCTCCGCCCTAATTATTACTATTTATGCTGCTAATCGTTGTTGAATAAGGGGTATATTCTTATTTACAAGCCCTATAATTTGGTCATGGTACTCGGTATTCTTGTTGCATACCCCTCTCGATTGAATTACTGCCAATCGTGAAAGTGATATTTCTACGGTTTCAATCCGTTTGCCGTTGATGGTGGCAGACAGGATTAAAGAGTCTGCTTTTGAATAATAGTCGCCTACGCAATGGTGCATAAACTTACCCTCTAATATCATTTCCTCTATACTTTCCAATACTCGGACTGTTATCGTACCATCCGAAAACAGGATACCGAAGAATTTCCCTTTAGCTTCAGCGAAGTCGGCTTCTTTTTCCCGAAGTTTTTCGATTTCCTTTTGTGTTTCCGCTTTGGCTTTCTTATCCATATATCGGTCATGTTCTTTGTGTAAGTAGGACGGACACACATATTTAGCATTATGCAGGTCTTTACCGAAATAGCGGAGATAGTTTATATAATCACACCAAAGAGAAGCATCTTTGATTTTATAGCCGTTGCGGTTGCAAATGCGGATAGATGCCCAATAATCGGATATTTTACGGCTTTTGTCATTCAAAAAGAGTTTGAAAAGTTCAGTTTGTCCTGTTTTAAGCAAAGTTTCCATTCGGTTGTCAGATAGCAAAGTATGGGATAAGTCGAAAGGTTTCGCTTTTATATTCTTCTTATATCCTGCCCGTTTTACTTCGGGAATTAGTTTTTGTCTTGGGTAAACCTCTCCTGTGAAAATACGGTCATAAACATCATTCTCTGCTCTCAATTCCAACGGAGTATGAAAAATCCAAGAGTCGTAATACATTGTCCCCATTGTTTGGCGGAGTTTTGCGAATGTGGCGTATTTTCCGTTTGGAGCAATCCACCGTTGCATTACCTCTGAATAGCTGTATTTAGCCGTTTCGCCTACTTTCCCTTTGCACTTTATCATAACGGTACGCAATACTTGAAAACCTTTGTGGGCGGTTATAATGGTCATATAGTAACTCCCGTCAAATACTCGCTGTTTGGTGGTTTTTACGATTAGCTTGGTTTTGCAGTTCGGGCAATCACATCCCAATAGAGTATTTATCAGTTCGCCCTCTCCCTGCCACTAATGACCACACTTTGTACAAGTGATAATACCTTTGTCCGTTCTTCGTCCAATGTGTTCGATAGCATTATCGTAACCCCATTGTACCTGCTGTTTGGTAATAGAGGGAAGCGTTTTGCTCGCTTCCACTATTTGCTGTTGGAATTTAGTCTTTGCTTTCATAGGTCAAAAATCAAATAATGAAGGTTGGGGATTTAGTTGAATTGTTTTCGCTTTCTTAACAGGCTGTTTCATCTTATTGTAGGCTTCATCCTGTACCTTTTGAATGGCTCTCTGACGTGCCTCTTCTTTTTCTTCTTCGGTCAGTTGTACCACATGGTTTACTACTACATGACCGTTCATCTGCTTGCCTACTTCGATATTATCTTCATCGTAATAATGTACAGCCATTGAGTAGATTTCTTCGTCTGCAAAGCCGTTACAACCGCTTTTCTTTACCGTATTGAGAATGTATGTTATACAATCGTCAATGTTCTTATCAGGCTTTGAGTATTGGAACGAGAATAGTACATCTGTTTCCGCACGTTGGTCTAAATAAGCCTGTATCGTATTTTTGAAATGATTTGATGCTTTCATGTTGTTTGATATTGTGGGGCAGGGTTACTGCCCCTTGTTCATACTTAATTGATTAGTCTAAGCCGAAATAATAAGCCAATGTTTGTTCTCTCGATTTTGGAAATATCCATCCTGCCAACTTCTTACCGTTGTATGTCAAACGGCTGTTGAAACGTCCGCCCATTGCTTTGAGTTCGTCTTTAATAGACTTGGTATCTCCGAAAACCGCTACCGCTTTTGCGGAGTATTCAACCAATGTGCAACCGTCTTTTCCTGTTCCTGTGCTGTCGCTCGGAGTAGTTGAGTTGTTCGGTTTATCCTGCCCATTGATATGTATGTTATCTTCATTCCCTGCTATGTAGGCAAATTCCTCTATCGTGCGCTTGCGGTCATATACAGACACTTTTTCGATTATCCAACCACAATATTTACTCTCTCCCAAATAGTAGCCGTCGCCCATGCTGTATTTTTCTCGGTGTTCGTAGTCTTCGTTAAACTCGGCTAAATAGGCGGTTTCCTCAAAGTTGGGAGCGTGTTTCCGCATTTCAGAAAACAAGTCCCTTTTGTGCTTGGAAAAGCCTAAAATAACGGTGCGTTGTACGCTGTGTGCGTAATAGTCTGTCATTGTATCGCTGTCGTCCTGTTTCAGACGTGCCACGATTACGCCTAAAGCATCTTCGGGAAATATCTCGTCAAGGCGTACCCGACCGATTTTCTTCACTTCTTCAACTCGTATGCGTTCCTGCTCGGCTTCATCCTGTTCCGCTTTTTTCTTCTGCTGTGCTTCTTGCAGGAGTATTGCCACTTCAAAAGCATCCATAAATTGAGAGTTTTCGCTGTCGTAATAATAACCGATGCCGAATTTTTCTTTCAATGGTCGGATAATGTCGGCAGTTTGAAAATCCTTTGTCCGTAAGTTGATTAGCTTGTAAGTAATGCCCCAATCATTTTTAGTTATTTCGTACACTACATATCTATCATAGCTATAACCCTCCATTTGGATAATCTGATTGACTTCTACCACTTGTTTGGCTCTGTCGATGCTCTTGTTAGCACCTAATAAAAATACTTTGCTCATAACTCTAAATTTTAACGGTTTATAAAAACATCAGAATTGCGAGAATAAAGAGGATTATAGCACCCAAACCCACGAAGAAAGAAAGGATACCACGAATAACAGGAAGAAAGATATATAAGCCTGCCAACGCCCATATAAACCCTGTTCCCCATACGGAGAAACCCACAGCCACTAAAGCGATTTTAACAACCAATTTTATGCTAATTGGAAGGTTGCTACCTTGTTTCCTTTTTTTTTCTATGCTTCTCATAACTTCTGACTTTTTTTTTATGCCGTATCGGAGCCGGTGTACTGACCTTATGTTTCGGATACAGTAAAAGGTCGGTGTAATCCGCCGAAGACAAATTTTTGGGGAACAAATACGCTCGCCCGAAGCATGAGGGAAAGAGGAAGATTTTTTCACAAACCAATTTGGCGACAGGATTCGCCGGAATACCTTTGTGTCCGTAACATGAGGTCAAATAGTACACCGCCAATACGTCGCTGAACGAGGAAGAAGTTATATAGAGAAGTGTCGAAAAAAGAAGAATTGAGTTAGATAACTTGCGTTTATCATTATAAGACGCATATCTTTCCTGATAAATAGGAAAGCGATAAACATAAAAAAAGCCTGTGTCCGCTTTCAGATACGGGCTTAATAAATTGAAATATAACTATTAGTTACTTTGCTCTTGTTTTTCCGAAGCATTTACTGCCGTCAGGCGATAAGTAAAAATCGAAAGTTTCTTCTACCGTTGTTCCGCGTGGAGGAACAATCGAATACTTGCAACGGATTATCAAAGCAAGAACATCATTTGCATTTCGGCTATCGTACCCGTTGAGATTATCCGGAGGAAGATTTCGGAGCGAATCAACACGATTATTCATAACTGCAATATCTGCATTATATTGGTCGATTTCATTTTGTTTTTTTGTTTTTGACCGCAATTCTTCGGTCATTTTCTTAGCTAGTTCAACCCTTTTGACAATAAGTTCCTTGTCTTTCCTAAACTCATCGGTAAGATGAGCGATGCTGTCGGCAACCGTTATTGTGCCTTGTTCGTTCAACTCTATAACCTTGAATTTAAGGTCATGTTTACTGCCTTTTTTATCTGTTTGAAGATAGTCTCCAATGGTTTGCTCATACTTTGATTGTGTTCCGTTAGAACCGCAAGAAACCATTAAAATTGCGATTAATAGATAAGCTACATTTTTCATATCAGAATGTATTACGTTAATTATTTAGTTTGATGATATAACAGGAAGTTTTGAGAACAAATTATATACTATCAAAACTTCTGTTTCTTTTTTGGGCTTTGTTCGGGTATATTCGGTCAGTGCTTTCATTACCCATTCTCGAAAAACCCGTGCTTCATAAGACGCAATCCGGTAGCTTACAAAAATGATTGCTTCCAGATTGTACAGTGTTACTTCGCATTGGCGACCATTATTCTCGTATTTGTGTCTTTGGGTAACATCTTCCTCTCGCAATATGTCGGACTTAAATATCGTCCGAAGTTTATTACCGATAGAATTGACAAATACATTAAATAAATCAGCTATCTCATGTTTTGACATCCAAAGGGTGCAATTTACGAGTTTTGCTTCAACAATTAGCTGATTCTCATTATTTTCTTCGATTTTTATATATCCTCGTTCCATAATTACTTTTCATTTAAAACATTAAAATTTATACACTTATAGGGGTGTTTCCTAATTAAATTCGAGATGCCATTTCAGTAAGTACCTTTGTGTAGCTTCTCACAAATTGTGATAAGCTACTCCTTCGGTTTCTTTTTGACCGTATGTTTTACCTTCAGTACCGAAAGATTAAACTCTATTGTCGTTTCTGTACCTACCGTTTGGAAATCATCGCTCAAAATATCAGAAATAAGCTCGCCGCTTTTCTTCATCATCGACTTTTGCTCTGCTTTATCCGACTGTTCCGATAGTTGGGATATGGTACGGGACAGTTCTTTGACTTTAGCAAAAGTTTCAATAATGGCGATGGTTGTTTCTGTGGCAACCGGACTTTTGAGAATGGTCGCCAACATATAAAGACCTTTCTCCGAAAATCCTTTGGGAGCGACACGAGTCTTACTGAATTTTGTGGTCGAAAATTTCGACCGCAAGTCTGCAAGATCGCTCTCAGTCAAGTAAATGATATACCCTTCGGGAAATTTATCCGGGTTATTCTTAACTGCTTCATTGATACGTTTTGTCTCCACGCCATATAATTCGGCTATATCAGAATCGAGGATTATTTGTTTTTCCTGCACAATAATGATTCTGTTTTCAATCAATTGCATTTCCATATTATTTTGTTTTTCAATAATTTATACTTAAAATCGTTACCGAAATCGTTACCTGTTCGTTACCATATCAAAAAAGGTAACTATTGAGCAGTTTTTCTATAAATATTCTCAATCCCGGAAAACTGCTCCGAAAGCCCTTTCATGTCGCTACTTATCTTATTATTAGTGATTCGCGCGTAAATTTGGGTCGTTTCAATGTTGGTGTGTCCTAACATTTTTGAGACCGTTTCGATAGGAACGCCTTTGCCCAGAGTAGTTGTGGTGGCAAATGTATGGCGTGCAAGATGAAATGTAAGATTCTTCTTAATTCCGCACAAATCGGCAATCTCCTTCAAATAAGAATTAAGCTTTTGATTACTGATTACAGGAAGGATTTTCCCATTAGGTAACTGATCTTTATACTTATCTAAAATCATTTTGGGAATATCCAGTAAAGGCACATTTACATCAACTCCGGTTTTTACACGCTTAGTCATAATCCATAGATTACCGTCAAAGGATTTACGAATATGTTCTTTCCTAAGTCCGGCTACATCTATATATGCCAATCCACAAAAACAAGAAAAGATAAACAGATCCCGTACATGTTCCAATCTATCAGAAACAAGGTCGAGTTCAAGAATTTTCTTGATTTCATCTTCTGTCAGATAGCCTCTATCTACTTTTTGTAAGCGGATTTTGTAATTAGCAAATGGATCGCCGATAATCATTCCATTATTCCGTGCAATCAAAATTATACGTTTGAAAAACTGCATAAATTTGGCTGTGGTATTGGAATTGCATTTACAGATAGTTTTAAGGTACACTTCAAAATCAGTGATAAACATTAGGTTTATCTCTTTCAGAGCGATATCCGATATTCTATATTTATACTGTATAAAGTTTTCAATATGCTTGCGGGTAACTTCGTACTTTTGATATGTAGATGCGGATTTAGAAATACCAATCAATGCTTTCACATCATTGTTATGCTTTTCAAAAAGGTCAAGTAGGGTTTCGTGGTTTTCGGTATGCCCTAAAAACTCATTCTTTACTTTCTCGGCAGTAACATAGTTGTCACGCCGTTGTTGCTCGTAGTAAATTTGATTCAAAGAAGCTTTGATGTCATCCAATAACTTGTTGATTTGCGCAGCGGACTTCCCTGTAGCCTTTCCGGCTTTAACACTCCAATTGGCAGGATGGATGCTTTGTTTGGTACTGAATTGGCAGATTTTTCCGTCAATGGTAATTCTTGCCATAATTGTTACCTCTCCATTACGCTTTTCCGACCCTTTTTTCAGGTAGAAAAGCACTTTAAATGTACTCTTCATAATCTCATTTTTTAATGTTACAAAATTACTTTTAATATATTAATTGTGAGATATATACAGACTGTACAAATTTGGACAGCGAGAGGTCATTTTCGGACAAATCGTTACCGTTTTTGTCCAGTTTGAAAAGGGTAACGATTTAGGCACAAAATTGTGTCTTTTGGGGGCTTTTTAGTGTCCTTTTGGCTGGACAAAATACAAAAGAAAAATCCTACAAATCATTGATTTGTAGGCTTTTGTACGTTTGTTGTCTGCTTTTGTCCAGACCTTCCAGCGGAGAGAGAGGGATTCGAACCCCCGGAACCTCTCAGTTCAACGGTTTTCAAGACCGCCGCGATCGACCACTCTGCCATCTCTCCAGTGGCATGCTTTATTTCTAAAGCGGTGCAAAGATAGGCTATTTTTCGGGATTACCAAATACCTGAAAAAAAATTATGTGGAAATTTTGTTGTTTAATCCTGATTATATATTTTTGCAAACTCATTTAACACAAATCTGTTTATGTACAGTACATTTATCATTGTATTTTGATACAATAACCACTTGCTGAAGATTTCCGGTATCTTGACTCATGAACAGGGTCTGACTTCCTCTAGCCGGGTAATCATTTTTTTTCTTGTGATTTCTAATTGCTTGTCGGCCGTTGGACAAGCGTAGGTTTTATGTCTTTAATTATTTGTATATGAATAATTGGAAAAAAGTTTTTGCCATTATATGGACAGGGCAGTTTTTCTCGTATTTAAGCAGCTCTGTCGTAAGTTTTGCCGCCATTATCTGGCTTAGTTTTGAAACCAAATCGGCCAGCGTGTTAGCTATGGCTGCCATTTTCTCGATGTTGCCTCAGGCCCTGATAGGTCCGTTTACGGGTGTGTTTGTGGATCGTTGGAACCGCAAACTCATCATGATTTTCTCGGATGCATTCATTGCCTTGTGTTCGCTGGTACTTGCTATTCTGTTCTTTATGGGTAGGGTGGAGATTGCCTACATATATATTTTGCTGGCTTTACGGTCGGTCGGGTCGGCCTTTCATGGTCCCTCGATGCAGGCTTCAGTACCTTTGTTGGCGCCTGAGGCTGAGTTGACAAGGATAGCAGGTATTAACCAGATGATCATGTCTGTATCGAGTATAGCCGGACCGGCTTTGGGTGCGTTATTGGTTACTTACCTGGATATGGCTTACGTGATGCTGTTCGATGTAGTTGGCGCTATTATTGCCTGCACGAGTTTGTTGTTCGTGTTTATACCGAATCCGGAAAAGAAACCCGCATTTGAAAAGCCACATGTATTCAGAGAAATGCGTGAAGGTTTTCTGGTTATTTCCCGCAATAGAGGGCTGTTATTGCTGTTTATGTTCTCGGTGTTGGTTATGTTATTTCTGATGCCGGTAAGTGTGTTGTTCCCGCTGATGACGCTGGAGCATTTCAATGGCGACGCCTTTCAGATGAGCGTAATAGAAGTTGTCTGGGGTATAGGCATGGTTGTTGGAGGCGCTTTACTGAGTTTCAAGCAGTTTAAAGGCAATCAGGTGGTAATGATTAACCTGACTTATATTTTGTTGGGACTTACTTTCCTATTTTCAGGGATATTATCTCCTGATGGATTTGTGGTATTCGTGGTGCTGACAGCGTTGGCTGGAATCGCTGGTGCGGTGTATCATTCCATGTTTACTGCATTAGTTCAGCGTTCGGTACCTCCTGAAGCACTTGGGAGAGTTTTTTCCTTGTACGGTAGTGTGGCGGTTCTTCCGTCACTAATCGGACTGACAGCTACAGGCCTCATAGCCGATTATATTGGTGTGACCTATGCATTTGTCATTGCCGGTGCCGTTATCATCCTGATTGGCGTAGTCGCGATGTTTGTAAGGCCGGTGATGAGAATTGGGGTGCCGAGAACGGAAAGCTGAAAACGAAAAGCGGAAAGCGGAATCCCATTTTTGGTCTTTCGCTTTCCGCTTTCAGTTCTCCGTTCTCCACTTAATTAAACTGTCTTCAAGTACGCCACAACATTTCTTTCAATTCTTTCAGGAATGTTGCTGATGTCGGCTCTGTCGAAGGTTTCGCCCGTGATGTTTTCGTAAAGTTCGATATATCTTTCGCTGATGCCGGTTACGATTTCGTCGGTCATTTCAGGTACGGCTTGTCCTGCTTTCCCCTGAAAATTGTTAGCCATCAGCCATTCGCGTACAAACTCTTTGGATAATTGTTTCTGAGCTTCTCCTTTTTCGAATCTTTCCTGATAGCCGTCCGCGTAAAAATAACGGGAAGAATCAGGGGTATGGATTTCGTCGATCAGGTAAATCTTGCCGTCACGCTTGCCGAATTCATATTTGGTGTCGACGAGGATAAGTCCTCTTTTAGCAGCGATTTCAGAACCTCTCAGGAAAAGTTCCATGGTGTATTTTTCGAGTAACGCATAGTCCTCAGGAGTAACCAAGCCTTGTTTTAGAATTTCTTCCTTTGAAATGTCCTCGTCGTGCAGACCGTATTCTGCTTTGGTAGTTGGTGTGATAATGGGCTTTTCAAAGCGTTGGTTTTCGCACATACCGTCGGGGATTTTTACCCCGCATATTTCACGAACCCCGCTTTTGTAGGTTCTCCATGCGCTTCCGCAGAGATAACCACGTACAATCATTTCGACAGGAAAACCCTCGCAACGAAGTCCCACGGTCACCATCGGGTCGGGTGTCGCTAATTTCCAGTTCGGTACAATATCGGAGGTAGCATCCAGAAACTTGGCCGCAATCTGGTTGAGCATCTGACCTTTATATGGAATCCCTTTCGGTAAAACCACATCGAATGCCGAGATCCTGTCGGTCGCGATCATGACTAACAAGTCATTTTTCACGGTGTACACATCACGAACCTTGCCGTGATAAACTTTTTTCTGACCTTCAAACTGAAAATCCGTGTTAGTAAGAGCTTTCATCGATTCTAAATTTATTAATTGTTGTTTAAAGCAGCAGTTACTAAATACTCCAATGGGTTGTCGGGTTTCATCAGGTGATGAATGAGTTTATAAGGTAATACCACTTCGGTTTCTCCAATATAATAGGGAGCTATTTCATAGGGATTAAACACGAAGCAAATTGATTCATCGTTGATATAAAAATTACCATTGGGCTTGATTTCGTCCGAAAAATAAACTGAATTATCCAGGCTTTCCAGATGTGGAGTTTCTTCATTCTGGTTGTTATCCTCTAATAATTTGTTTTTGATGATTTCAGTTAACTCTGTCTGATATCCTGCTGTGAAAATATCATCTTCAAAAATGACTTTCCCGTCTTTCAGGTTGAAGTTGTAAAACAAGCGGGTTTTGATAGGATGTGCTCCCCCGAAGTCTACAAACCTGGATATCCCGTACGAGAAAATGTTTTCATCGTTGAGCAATGCAAAACCTTCCAGCACTATGGAGTTGTTGAATGCAAGGCTACTGTCGTCTGAAATCTTTTTGGCAAAATCAGCGTTGTTGTCAATGTATTCCCGGCCTAATTCTATCGCGTAATAATTCAATAATGAATCTTCGGGGAAAGACATGAACACATCTCCAAACAATTCAGTACGGATAATTGTTTTGATTTTATCCAAAATATTATTATCCCGGTAGGAAATGGGTAAGTCGATATTCAAATCGATATTCAGTGCACCTAAAGTGGTGTCCTGTTCAGAAAGGTAAACTTTATCGGTGAGACTGAAATTTTCCGTTTGAACTGTTTTTGAAGAAGTTGGGAAGAATACAAACAACAAGATAGCGGCAGCCAAAATTAAAATGATGCCGGCAATGACAAATGAGTTTCTCTTTTTCATACTGTGATGATTAATTAATTCCGAAACGTCTTGTCTTACTGTTTGTTACAATGAGTTGAAATCCCATTGTGGCAAACCTGAAACAGGATTCGTTTACGGGTGCAAATTTACAACTAAAAACCAAATTTTTATTTAAATATTTGAAAAACCAAATAACATTTTCGCTTTTTTGGAAGAAGTAATTTATCTTTGCAAACGTTATGATGAGGTCAAAATTGATAACATACTTATTATCAGGTTTATTTGCATTCCTGTTCGTTTTTGCCGGAACGGGTTACAACATTGTTAATTATTGTTGTAATAACTGTGCCGGTAAGGGGATTGACTACATCGCCCATCATTCCTGTGTTTCTGTACATCATGAGCAAGAATCATCCTGTTGTGATTCGGGTGAACATAAGCATAATCATGAGTTTCCTGCCTTATCAGTTTCAGGGGATAATCAAATCTGTGCCCATGAACAAAGTTGTGAAGTAAAAAGGGTTCACGTAGATAATTTCTCAGTTACTGAAAGACTGGTGCAAACCGTATTCAGTTTCGATTTTGTTTTTACTGCTATTCCCGAACGGACTATCTACAATCCGTTCGATAAGTATCTCGCAAATTATAGTGCTAATCCTCCGCCTGATTTATCATTGCCAGACGGCAGGGAAATTTTGGCAAACAAAGCTGTTTTAATCATTTGATTAAACTGTAACTAACTGCTTTTCATCGTGTAAAATTACATGGTGACTAAGTTTTTTATGTTTCACAGTATCAAATAATTAAAACATCATGCAAAGAATTTTATTTATTCCTTTGCTTTTTCTGTCGATGTTGTTGTATGCTGACATTACAGGAAAAGTAACGGATACCAAAGGAGAACCCATTCCGGGAGTTAATATCTTCTGGCTCAATACCCCATCCGGAACTGTTTCGGATGTGGACGGAACTTTTAAAATAACCAGAAGTAATCAAAGTAAACAGTTGGTATTTAGCAATGTAGCTTTTCAGGGGGATACCATCTATGTTGAAAATCTAACCGAGCCTCTTCATATAAAACTGAATGAGGTAATTGAACTGCAAGAGGTTTCGGTGGTACAAAAAAGTCCGGGTGTAGTAAAACCCCGTTTTGCTGTCCTGCAAACGGAAAAAATTACGGTTGATGAGTTGTGCAAAGCGGCTTGTTGTAACCTTTCCGAAAGTTTCGAAACCAATCCGTCTGTAGATGTGTCGTACAGCGATGCAGCCACTGGTGCCAAGCAAATTAAAATGCTCGGTTTGCCCGGGACTTACGTGCAAATGCTGACCGAGAACATCCCTAATCTCAGAGGTATTTCGTCGGTTTACGGACTCGGATTTATTCCCGGTCCCTGGATGGAAGGCATTCAGGTGTCGAAAGGAACCGGTTCGGTCATCAATGGCTATGAAGCGGTAACGGGACAAATCAACGTGGAGTACAAAAAACCACAAACCAGCGAGATCGTGGCAGCCAATGTGTTTGCCAGTGATGCGGGTAGGGTGGAAGCCAACGTGAATGCCGGCATCAAGTTGACTCCGGAACTTTCGACGGGCGTATTAATGCATGCTTCCGATGAGTTTATGTCGTTGGATGATAATGGCGATGGCTATATGGATATGCCGATGATTAAACAGCTGAATTTCATCAATCGCTGGTATTACCGGAGTCAGCGATTTGTGTCTCAGGCCTTTGTGCGTGCTCTATCGGAAAACCGCATGGGTGGAACCGTTGATGGAAATTACATGATTGACATTGATACCAAACGGTACGAATTCTTCGTGAAAAACGGGTACGTGTTCAATCCGGCTAAAGAAACGAGTGTTGGTCTTATCCTGAGTGGGTCTATCCATGATCAGCATGCGCATTACGGGTTGAAACATTATGTGGGAAGTCAGGATAACTTTTATGCGAACCTGATATTTCAAACCAACCTGGATGAACACCAGAAACTTTCAGCCGGTTTGAGTTTCAATCATGATGTATTCGACGAATCAGTCAGGGTTATGAATCCGGATCAGACTGAAAATTCGTTTTTACCCGTCTATAAAAAAGAAACTGTTCCGGGAGCATTTGCCGAGTACACTCTTAACCTGCATGATAAATTTATCGCGTTGGCAGGATTAAGAGCAGACTATCATAATATTTATGGTGCGTTTGTAACTCCACGCCTGCATTTGAAATATGTGCCGGCCGATTTTTTACACATCAGGACTACCATGGGAAAAGGCTATCGTTCTCCGAATATGCTGGCTGAGAATAATTTTTATCTGGCAAGTAACCGGACACTGGTGTTAGATAACAATTTGAAAATGGAAGAAGTCTGGAATTACGGTGTGAGTTTACAGAGTTATATTCCCCTTTTCAGTAGGGAATTAGCTTTATCTGCCGAATGGTATTATACTGATTTCAGGCAGCAGGTGGTAACGGATGTTGATAGCGATGTACATCAGGTTCATTTTTACAACCTGAACGGTAAATCATTTGCTCACAGTGTGCAATTTGAAGCCAATATGGAAGTAGTGAAAGGGTTAACTATGACACTGGCTCATCGTTTCAATGATGTGCAATCGACTATCGGAGGTGTTTTAAGGGAAAAGCCGCTGACTAACCGGTACAAGAGTTTGGCTACAGCTTCCTATCAAACCCCGTTGAAAAAGTGGCAATTTGATTTCACCGCACAGTTTAACGGCGGTGGTCGCATGCCTGATCCTGATCCTGTGAATCCCTTGTGGAATACTGAATTCCCGGCTTACACCATATTAAATGCCCAAATCACGAAATACTTCAGAACCTGGTCGGTATACGCCGGCTCGGAAAACCTGACCGGTTTTGTGCAGGATAATCCTATTATTGACGTATCGGATCCATTCAGCAATGATTTCGATGCAACCAATGTATGGGGACCTACACACGGACGAAAACTGTATATTGGTTTAAGGTGGGCGATAGATAGATAATTAAGTCAAAAACGTCAAACGTCAAATGTCAAATGAAATATGATGAATAAATATGAACTTAAATATTGTCGTTAGACTTTTGACATTCGACATATAAATTAACAATCATGAAAACAAAAAAAATTATCTCGTTACTAATGGCAACCATCCTTGCCGTTTTTCCTGTATTTGCGCAGAAATCGAATCCGAACCGGACAACTGTCATTTTTAATGTGGCGATGGATTGCCACAGTTGCCAGCAGAAGATTGAAAAGAACATTGCTTTTGAAAAGGGGGTGAAGGCTCTGGATGTTAGTCTGCAAAAACAAACGGTTCAGATAACCTACGATACCCGTAAAACAACGGTTGAGAAACTTCAGGAAGCTATAAAAAAGTTAGGCTACGAAGCGAAAGTTCAACAGGATGAAAGAAAATGATGCAGAATGCTTTGAAATTGTAAAAATATGTGCAATACATAAGTCAGGTAGCAAATAAATCATAAAAATACTCAAAATTAAAGTTTAAGTAGAATGAGTTTAAATAAAACGTTGTATTTTCAACCCGGAATCAATTAAAAATTAAAACAACAATTTAAAGAATATCAGAATGAAAAAGAATGTATTAATTTTATCATTATTAGTGTTTTTTGCAGTAGGTATGGTAGCTCAGGATACCACTAAAGACAAAAAGGAGTGTACCAAAACAGAACAAAAAGCTGAATGCAAAGACAAGAAAGATGCTTGTTGCAAAGAAAAGAAAGAATGTGATAAAGCTGACAAAAAAGCCTGCGAAGCAAAAGCTAACGCAGAAAAGAAAGGATGTTGTGCAACATCAAAATCATAAATTTACAGCCATAAAAGGGAAAGCTCCGGGGGAAACTCCGGGGCTTTTTTATTTACACATATTTCCTTACTTTTGCCTTATTAATAAAATCAACAACATGTTCACCACCACTGTCAATATCCCGTCATCAGCAAGGAAAATTAACCACAACAGTAAACTGATAACCCTTGGCTCCTGTTTTTCGGAGCATATAGGGAAGAAGTTGACTGATTTCTGTTTTCTGGTTGAATCGAATCCGTTCGGGGTATTGTTTAATCCGGTATCGATTAAAAACGGTCTGGTTGACTTACTGACAGAGAAGAAATATACTGAAGCAGATTTATTTCAGAATGGTTCACTGTGGAGTAGTTTTTCCCATAGCACATTGTTTTCGGAAACAGTTCAGGAAGTTTGTCTGCAACGAATTAATTCCAGCCTGGAGATTTCGGCAGCAATACTGAAAGAAGTTGATTTTATCCTGATTACTTTTGGAACCGCTTGGGTATATGAACTCAAAGAGGACGGAAGGATAGTGGCGAATTGTCATAAACTACCAGCAGAACAGTTTGTCAGACGGAGGTTAAGTGTTGAGGATATTGTAAATGATTATGCTGATTTGTTGATGAAAATCAAAGCAATCAATCCAAAAACAGAGGTGATTTTCACAGTAAGTCCCGTACGTCACTGGAAAGACGGTGCGCATGAGAATAACATTAGTAAGGGAATCTTGCTTCTGGCAATTGATAAATTACTTAGGCAGTTTGATTTTTTGCATTATTTTCCGGCTTATGAGATTCAGATGGATGAATTGCGCGATTATCGATATTATGCCGAGGACATGCTACATCCTTCGGAACAGGCTGTGAAATATATTTGGGAACGATTTTCATCCGCTTTCTTCTCCGAAGAAACCATCGGTATAAACAAAAAGATTGAAAGATTCAACAATATGCTAAATCATCGTCCTATTCACCAGCAAAGCAAAGAGAACCAGATTTTTAAAAGAAAGCTGGAAGAAGAAAAATCGGCTCTGTTAAAGTCTTATCCGTTTCTTACAGGCAGGATATAAAAACTTTGCCGGAGACGAACCCCGGCAAAGCAATCAAACTAAAAAAACTATCAAACTAAAAATATTTAACTCGATTAATCGATTTTGATTTGTTTATATTTAGGAACAAGTATTTTCATCACAATCCAGCCAATCAGATAGGCAACGGCACAGAAAGAAAATACAATCAGATAACCAGCTTTTTCACCTTCGAATCCAAATAATTGCATGGGCTGACGAATGTATTCGGCTCCGCTTGCGAGTAATTCCTTTGTCATAACAACGACTTCATTGTCAACTAAAGTTGTACCTCTTGAGTAGTCGAATAATACTCCTGAACTTTTATTGATGAATACCGAACCAAGTCCTCCGGCCATTCCTCCAATGCCAGTTACTGTTGCAATAGCGCTTTTGGGGAACATGTCGCCCACAGTTGAGAAAATATTGGCTGACCAGGCCTGATGAGCAGCACCGGCGATACCTATTATGATAATAGGGAACCAGTAAGAGTAAGCTCCAAGTGGCTGAGCAACCAAAGCCAACAGGGGGAAGAAAGCAAAAATAAGCATGGCTTTCATGCGACCGGCATAAGGATTCATTCCTTGTTTATTTACAAAATAAGAAGGAAGCCATCCACCGATGATTGATAGTAGTGTGATGACATACAATATGAACAGAGCAAACTGTGCTTTTGGGTGTGAAGATTCAAGTCCGTATACAGAGCTCAGATAAGCGGGTGTCCAAAACAAATAGAACCACCATACACCATCAGTCATGAATTTTCCGAATGCAAATGCCCAGGTTTGTTTGTATTTTAATGTTTTTGTGAATGGCATCTTTTTCTGGTCTTCCAGTTTGGAAGCTTCAGCTCCATCAGCATGCGCATTATGGTCCTGAAGGATGTAGTCAAGCTCGGCTTTATTAACTTTTGGATTGGTCTCCGGTTTGTGATATCCGAACTGCCACCATCCCATCCAAACAAAACCAAGAGCCCCAATCACGATAAAGGCAGCTTCCCAGCCCCATGCTTTAGCGATAAGAGGAATTGTAACCGGAGCTGCCAAAGCTCCGACAGTAGCTCCCGCATTGAAGATACTGGTTGCAAGGGCGCGGTCTTTTTTAGGAAAATATTCTGCTGTAGCTTTGATTGCAGCAGGGAAGTTTCCGGCTTCACCTAAGGCCAGTACTAATCGTGCAAAAATGAATAATACTACACTAACATTTAACACCTTTGCAACATTGCCTACTCCGGCGATTGCTTCTCTGGCCCCCTCAAATCCTACAAACCACTCGCCGGCAACTATTCCTGAAGTTGCAATTCCACAAAACGCATGCAGAATAGCACCGAGTGACCAAATGAAAATGGCCCACATAAATCCTTTCTTGGTATCCATCCAATCAATAAAACGACCGGCAAACAACATTCCTATCGCATAAAACAGCGAGAACAGGGAAGTTATCGTCCCATAGTGTGTGTTTGTCCAATGGAATTCCGGAGCGATAAAGTCTTTCCAGGTCAGGGATAAAACCTGTCTGTCAAGATAGTTGATGGTTGTTGCGAAAAAAAGCATGGCAACAATTGTCCATCGGTACTGAGTCATTTTCTGGGTTACTTCTTGTACTTTACTCATTTTTATTTTATTTCAAGTTTATAATTTATGATTTGCGTACTTTTTGTATGATTTGCAGGGCGTCAGCACAGAGCTTAGTAATGCTGCTCCAGTCTTGTGCTTTAATCATTTCAGCAGGAAAAAGATTAGAGCCCATACCGACACAGGTTACACCGGCATCAAACCAGGCTTTCAGGTTAGCTTCTTCTGGTTTTACTCCACCTGTTACCATCAGGTTCGACCATGGCATAGGGGCTTTCAGTCCTTTTACAAAGCCGGCGCCTAAAACATCACCGGGAAAAACCTTGCACAAGTCACAGCCCATTTCCTGTGCAAAACCAACTTCAGACACAGAGCCACATCCGGGGGCATAAGGCACCAGCCGGCGATTTGCAACTTTAGCCACATCCGGATTAAAGAGCGGACCTACAATGAAATTAGCACCTAACTGAATATAAAGTGCCGCAGTCGGTGCATCCACGATAGAACCGATTCCCATAATCATTTCGGGACATTCTGTGGCTGCAAATTTTGTCAATTCGCCAAAAACTTCGTGAGCAAATTCACCTCTGTTGGTAAATTCAAAGGCACGAACACCTCCGGCATAGCAAGCTTTCAGCACCTGTTTGGCCACTTCAATGTCTTTGTGATAGAAAACCGGAACCATACCGGTTGTTTTCATCACTGATAATACTTCTAATTTTGTGAAACGCATGTTTTAATTTTTATATATTCTCCGGGTTAAAACCCGGGGCTATTGATGTTTTTGTATAAATTTCAAGCTTTCCGTTTTCCGCTTTTGGGCGCAAGCATTGCGCCCCTACGTTTTCCGCTATCTCGACACCCTTCCTGAACCATCACCACCCATCAGGGCTTCAACTTCGGCAACGGTAACCATGTTGAAATCACCGTAAATGGTGTGTTTAAGACAAGAGGCTGCCACAGCGAATTCGAGAGCTTTCTGATCGCTGTCGGTATAAGTAAGCAAACCGTAAATCAAGCCACCCATAAATGAGTCGCCACCCCCTACACGGTCAACAATATGGGTAATATCATAATCTTTTGATATTTTCAGTGATCCATCAGAATACAAACAGCCTCTCCATGTATTGTGATTAGCATTGATAGAACCACGTAAAGTGATGATAACCTTTTTTGCACGGGGAAATTTAGTCATCAGTTGTTTACAAACCGACTCGAACTCAGCTGCGTTCACTTCTCCTCCGGTATGAGCCACATCGAATCCTTCCGGTTTAATGCCGAATACCTTTTCAGCATCTTCTTCATTCCCTAAAATTACATCACATCCTGAAACGAGGGCAGGCATCACTTCAGAAGCTGACTTGCCATACTTCCAGAGATTCTTGCGATAATTCAGGTCGGTAGAAACCGTTACCCCCATTTCGTTTGCCACCTGTATAGCTTCGAGACAAGCATCCGCAGCACCCTGAGACAAAGCAGGAGTAATTCCCGTCCAGTGAAACCAGTCGGCATCTTTCAGTACTTCACGCCAGTTTACCATTCCCGGTTTGATGTCGGCTATGGATGAATTGGCACGGTCGTAAACTACTTTGCTGGCACGTGCCACAGCTCCTGTTTCCAGGAAATAAATACCAACCCGTTCGCCTCCACGCAGGATGTTTTGTGTGCCAACGCCATATTTGCGCAGGGTCATGATACACGACTCAGCAATGTCGTTTTTGGGTAAACGGGTTACAAACTCGGCATTTAGTCCGTAGTTGGCAAGTGAAACGGCTACATTAGCTTCTCCACCACCAAAAGTAGCGTTAAACTGTGTTGCCTGACTAAAACGTTCGTAGCCCGGTGTGGCCAGACGAAGCATAATTTCTCCAAAAGTTACAATCTTTTTACTCATCTTTTTGTATAAAAATAATCATTTTTTAAAAATTGGTTGACCAAAAGTAGCACATTATTTTTTACTGCGCAAAAATACAGTCTATTTTTTTGCTGAAGTATCAATTTAATACGAAATCATTCTACTATTGTTCATTTTTTTAAACCACAAAAGGCACAAAAGAAAACTGTTAAACCATATAAGGTATACATAAGCATTTAGACCTTAGACCAATTAATCACTGATTTCACATTTTAAAAATCAAAGAATTTCTTCGCATTGTAATAGCTGATGTTCTCTACCATTTGTCCGATGAACTCCATTTCAGACTCAGGAAGTAGACCATTTTCTACATCATTGCCGATTAAATTACACAAGGTTCTGCGGAAGTATTCATGACGTGGGTAGGAGAGGAAGCTTCTGGAATCGGTAAGCATACCGACAAAGCGACTCAATAATCCCAATACTGAAAGCGTATTCATTTGTTTTTCCATACCGTCTTTTTGATCCAAGAACCACCAACCCGAACCAAACTGAATTTTTCCCGGAACTGTCCCATCCTGAAAATTACCGATCATGGTTGCAATCATTTCATTATCGGCCGGATTGAGATTGTATAATATTGTCTTAGCTAACTTATCATTCGTATCGAGTCGGTTCAGAAACTTCGACATGGATTTGGCTGTAGAAAAGGTGCCGATGGAGTCGAATCCAGTATCAGGTCCCAACTTATTAAACAAACGGGTGTTGTTGTTACGGATGGCTCCATAATGAAATTGCTGTGTCCAGCCTTTTTCCCAATCCATTTCAGCAAAAATAACCAGCATGGCCGATTTAAACTTCAGTACTTCCTCCCGGGTTAATTCTTTTCCGCCGTAAATTTTATTGAAAATATTCTTGATTTCTGTTTCGGTGTAGTCTTCCGCATAGAATTCTTCGATACCATGATCAGATAATTTACATCCCATTTCGTGAAAGAAATCGTGGCGTTTACGGAGGGCGATAATCATATCGTCGAAATTAGCAATGTTTGTTTTTGAAACTTGTGCCAATTGTTCCACGTATGCACGGAAACCGGCAGCGCTTTCAACAGCCATTGCTTTATCCGGTCGCCAGGTAGGTAACATTTTGATTTCAAAACCGTCGTTTTTAGTTTTGATGTGATGTTCGAGTGAATCTACCGGATCATCTGTTGTACATACTGCTTCTACTTTATAGTGACGCATCAGATTACGGGCAGAATATTCAGGAGAGTTCAGTTTCTCATTACAGGCGTCGTAAATTTCACGGGCTGTTTTAGGCGATAATAACTTTTCAATACCGAAAGCTGTTTTCAGTTCGAGATGTGTCCAGTGATACAGAGGGTTACGCATGGTATACGGCACTGTTTCAGCCCATTTTTCAAATTTCTCCCAATCGGATGTTTCTTTTCCGGTAATAAATTTCTCATCCACACCGTTGGTACGCATGGCACGCCATTTATAATGATCGCCTCCCAACCATGCTTCGGTAATGGTTTTGAATTGATGATCGTTGGCTACCATCGATGGAACCAGGTGGCAATGATAATCGATTATCGGCTGTTTGGCTGCATGTTCGTGATATAACTTCTGAGCAGTTGGTGTCTGCAATAGAAAGTTCTCATCCAGAAATTTTCTCATGATTGTATATTTTTTAAATTTTAATTTCAATTTTTATGGATCAAAACCTACCCTTGTAAATTGTATCTCAGATCAGGTTGAACCTTATTAGTCGTAAATGCGGGTTAAAGATAAGTAAATCAGATATATAGACTTTATTTTGTGTGCTTTTCCCTATTTCCGTGTTCGCACACAAAGGTACAAAAAGAATTATAATTACAAAATCTCAGCAACTATTTCTATGTAAAAATTGTTTTACAAACATAAAAAAAAGCATTTATACAGTATATTAATTAAACATCAAAAACATCATTCCTGACAGATTATCCACAAGAAACATTAAAAATTACACATTGCCGGATGTAATCAGGATAAATTTATTGAAAATGAATAGTTAAAACCGGAATTTACCAGGTAGAACAAAATAATCCGTTAGATTTTCATATATTCCCGTCATTTTTTACACATCTTGTATCCGACATAAGTCTATTTTTGCAGAAAAGAATTTATTACCTTAAAAAACATGTATATGCACAACCAGAATCTAATTAATTCTAAAATGGAAGTGACAGGGCGAAGCGGCATTTTATCCGTCAAAGTACTGTTGTCTTTATTGTTTCTTCAGATTTTTTTTAGTCCGCTATCCGCACAAATCAAAACTGTCAGTGGAGTTGTAAAAGATCAAACCGGCGAAGTAGTGATTGCTGCATCGGTTGTTGTAAAAGGCACAACCATTGGAACCGTGACCAACATTGAAGGTTTTTACAGGCTTGATCTTCCTGCTAACGCCAAAGTATTGGTTTTTTCTTACGTAGGTATGCAAACGGAAGAAGTACAGATTACAGGTAACATTATCAATGTAACATTAAAAGATGATACGAAATTACTGGATGATGTGGTTGTAATTGGTTATGGTACGGCAAAAAAAAGAGATCTTACGGGTACTGTAGCTTCAGTCAGCAGTCAGGCACTGAAAGACATCCCGGTTATATCGGCAGCAGAAGCACTGGCCGGGAAATTAGCGGGTGTACAGGTAACAACTACTGAAGGTTCTCCTGATGCAGATATCAAGATACGCGTGCGCGGAGGTGGTTCTATTACCGGCGATAACTCACCATTATATATTGTCGACGGTTTTCCGGTAGCAAGTATTGCCGACATACCGCCATCCACTATCAAATCAATTGATGTGTTGAAAGATGCATCTTCGACAGCTATTTATGGTTCACAGGGAGCCAATGGGGTTATTATTATCTCGACCAGAGATCCGAATGAAGACGGTACATTTTCAGTAAACTATACAGGTTTCATGGGATGGAAAAAGATTACCAAAACACTTCCTGTTTTGAGTACGGGTGATTTTGCACGTTGGCAATATGAGCTACAGGCGATGAAAGGAAGCAGTAATATTAAGGACAGGTTTTCAAAATTCTTTAATCCGCTGAGTCCGGAACTAGATGTTTATACCGTTGATGATTACAATGCGGTTATGAGTCTGTATGACGGCGTAGCCGGGACTAACTGGCAGGATCGTATTTTTGGTAATACCGGAACAACACAAAATCACAGCATCAGCATCATGGGGGGTGGAAAATCGACTAACTACAACCTGAGTTATAACAACATCAGGGATAATGCCATCATGCTGGCGTCTGACTTCAAACAGGACAATCTGAATTTCAAATTGACTTCAAAACCTGCAAAATTTTTAAAAGTTGATTTGTCTTCCCGTTTTTCCGACACCAGAGTAAATGGTTCGGGAGGAAATGATGTTACCAGTTCGGAACGTTCGACATCGGATTCTCGTTTGAGACACAGCGTAATCTATACGCCGGTTCCGTTGAGAAACTATACCGACGACTCAGGGGTAGACGAAGAAGAAGTCGGTAACCTGTATCCGCCTGATGAGGTGATTTATGACAACTGGAAACAAACCCGCCGGATTAACTACAGTTTTAACGGGAGTGCCTCGATAACGCTCATGAAAGGGTTGGTTTTGCGATCAGAAGCGGGTATTAACAATACAAAAAGCGATACAGAGCGTTACTACGGACCAACATCTTATTTCTCAAGAACA
>JARKQF010000282.1 GCA_029973975.1 Paludibacter sp. | reverse complement strand
GGCTGACTTTCTGAAAATACTAACCGAAGTGCGCAAAGTAAAAATCAACGAATCGTGGCATAATGCCGAGATCACACGGAAAACCGCTGACCTGATCGGAAAAATTGGTGTGCATATTACGTAACTAAGAAAAGTTACGGTTTAAAAGGGTGATTGAAAAAATCAAAGTTGGAGGCTATCTTATTATTCATGATGAATACAAGGATAATGACCGGAAAATTGCGCTGATTCACAGATACAACTGCAAAATCGTTAATAGCCTCCTTTTGGATGAAACCATCTGGTGGAGAGATTTCTACAGTGAGCTTGAGATTGAAATAAATAAAGTGGAAAACGCCCGTTTAAGGAGTTTATTTATTAACGAAATAAATGAAATAAATCAATACAAAAAGGATCCCTCTCTTTTCAGATCAATTTATTACGTTGTTTTAAAATCTTAGTAAAGGAAGATGAAACGATATCTCAGAACAGTTTTACTTTCTTCCGGAATGCTGGCGGCTGTAATTTACCTCTTGCATATCCTGCTTGGGGGGTATTTGTGGAAAACATAAAGTCACCTTCGGCAGCCGGTAAGTGATTAACAGCAACAGGAGCCGCCATATTTACATTGTATCAGCCAGCTCAGAAGCAGCAGGAAATCTTTCGGGAAAATGAGCAGAAACGGATCGGGAAGCGCGAAATCTGACTCAGGCAAAGAGTCAGTAACTTTTTTCAAGACTCAGGATGACTTCAGAAAATGGCTGGAAAGTCACTCCGAAAAGGAGGCGGAGCTGATTGTCGGCTTTTATAAGGTGGATAGCGGAAAGCCTTCCATGAACTGGTCGGAGTCGGTTGACCAGGCACTGTGTTTTGGCTGGATTGACGGGGTCAGAAGATCCATTGACAGGGAGAGTTATTGCATTCGTTTTACTCCGCGCAGAAGCAACAGTAACTGGAGCGCAGTCAATATTAAGAAAGTTGAAGAACTCACAAAAGCCGGACTTATGAAACCCGCCGGACTGAGAGCATTTGGTCTGAGGAAAGAAATTAATTCCGGCACCTGTTCATACGAAAATGAAACTTCAATCCTGGATTCAGCGTATGAGCGGCTATTCAGGGAGAATAATGCGGCATGGGATTTTTTTATAAAGCAGGCGCCTTCGTATAAAAAAGCAATTATGCGCTGGATAATGGGCGCCAGGCAGGAGAAAACCAGGCTATCACGATTGGGAAAAACAATAACATCAAGCGAAAAGCAAAGGCGGTTGTCGTAAAAAAGAAAGTGTGGTCTGCTGACAAACAGGGCGCCAAAGCGGCAGCTTCATGAAAGCGTCTTCCCGATCAGAATAGACAGTATGCAAAATAGGGTCCGGGAGTACTAAAACTGCCCGGAAAAGCAGTATATTTGAGAGGGCGTTTGCCAATGACCTTCAATTGCTTAAAATTAAAGGGAATAGCGGGAATTGATGTGACGTGCATTTACGGATATAGAAACAGGATATATTGAATAACCGGAAAATGAAAAACCATGAAAAAAGCGTTGTTGATTTCCTTATTGCTTTCAGGTTCTTTTGCCTATGCAGGAACGGGCGGCGCAAGCGATGCAATTCTGTTGTATCTTGCCATTATTGCAGTAATGTCAATAATTACCGCCGTGCTTCATTCCATTGATTTTATCAGAAGAATTATCCGGGAGCGGAAAGAAAGGAAACTGGCCCGGCCTGATGATCAGGCTGCCGGTGAGCACCTGGCTTAACGGATTTTTATAAAAGCGCCCTGAATATTGAAACCTGAAGCGACAGGCCCCGGATATCCGGGACATCCGGGGGCGGGGCGGTGAAACTATCGGCCGCTTAAAATGGCTGTGTCTGCAACCCTTGTATCCGGAGCTTAAAGCGGGGCCCGGGGGATCAGGGGATGCAGAAAAGTGGTA
>JARKQF010000252.1 GCA_029973975.1 Paludibacter sp. | reverse complement strand
ATGTTTTGCCATGGCAGAATCTGCTCCATGCGGGACAAGAAAATCTCTTTTCTGGTCTGACGGCGCTTACTGCTGAATTCACTGTCGGCGAAGGTAAGTTGATGACTCATGATGAACCCTGTTCCATGGCTCCAGATGACATGCATGATCTCATATCAGGGACTTGTTCGCACCTTCCCTAGGAATAATTTTGTTTTAGATGAAAATTCAAAACAAGTATTCAGATTTTCAGATATCGAACTAGACAATAAAAATAGAGTTCTATCTGGGTGGATGCATTGTGGTTTGTATGGTAACAAACGGGACATAATAGACATTACTACAGGCAATGTAGATTATGTAAAAACTAAAAGCAAAGCAGAAGTAGTAAAATACTTTTTCAGCTTCTGGATACCAAAGTCGAAAACTGAAGGAATTATGTTGTTCCACACAATAAAAAGTGATGGTCAAAAAACGCTTTTCCTTAACGTTTTTGATGAGTATTTCAAACGTTATGTCAGTAAGAATCTGTTAGTTCGAGCACTATCTCATCAAAAAGCTATACAACACTGGTTAAATGCAGAGGCGCGAGAAATTGTGGTCGAAAAATACTCTGGCAACAATGACATTACTGATGGTCTATATAATAATGATACCGCAACAACATCTCTCACTATGAAAGCCAAAAAAAATAAACGGTTAGGTCTCTTTAAAGACTTTCAAAAAGGAGGGGATCAAGAAGCAGTTGTCAAAATGCTAGCAGAATTCGGAAATCAAGTGAAAGTTCATGTGACGCTGGATGGGAAAAATAAAGTTTTTAGCGTTGGACCTAACGCTAAGCAGTCAATATGCCAAATTGAATTAGATGACTCAGTTATAGTCGATGATGAGGGACCTGTGCTATCATCAATAAAGCCTTGGGCTTTCCTGATTACCCATGACCCTCAGCCAGCTTCAAGAGCCGATATGGCATCGGAGGGCTTGCCACGACTGCATGCCCCAATTCAACCAACATGCTCTTGAGGTCAAAACGATGATTAAACCGGAAGCAGTATTCCGCAAGA
>JARKQF010000251.1 GCA_029973975.1 Paludibacter sp. | reverse complement strand
TATAATACTCCCCTGAATTAAGACCACTGGTTAAGGTTATATTTGACAACATAAAACCAGTGTATTATGAAATCTAAAAGACAAAAACATTCCGGAGCCTTCAAGGCGAAAGTAGCAATTGAAGCATTACAGGAGCGCGAGTCCATCAGTGAGCTTTCCGTGAAGTATAGTATTCATCCTAACATGATCTCACGTTGGAAGAAGGAGTTTTTGGATCGTGCGCCAGAGCTTTTTGACAAACCAGTCCATAATAAGAAAGAGGATGCTGATCTCGAGAAATTGTATGCCAAGATAGGTCAGTTAGAGATGGAGCGTGAGTTTTTAAAAAAAAACTTAAAGAAGTTGGGTCTGTAACTGAACGTCTTGGTATGGTTAACCGTGAAGAGCCACTAAGCATCCGCCGCCAGTGCAATCTTGTAAGTGTCAGCCGAGGTAGTTTTTATTACAAGCCCCGGGGTGAGAGCGAGTATAATCTGAAGCTTATGAGACTGATGGATGAGCATTATCTTGAACATCCCTCAGAGGGCGTAGAAAGGATGTGCGATTTTCTTCTTACCCTTGGCATCGTTGTAAATCATAAAAGGGTCCGGCGGTTACTGAGGTTAATGGGTCTGATGGCAATCTATCCAAAAAAGAATCTGAGCCGTCTTGGTCAGGCAAAGTATATCAGGCCCTATCTTCTGCGTGATATTAAGCCAATTCGTCCGAACCAGGTATGGGAAATTGATATCACGTACATTCCTATGCCAAGAGGCTTTCTCTACCTGACAGCTATAATCGATGTTTACAGCCGCTATGTTGTCGGCTGGGGTATATCCAATACTCTTGATGTCAGTTGTGTTCTAAGTGTCATGAGAGAGGCTATTGACAGGTGGGGGAAGCCGGAGATCATTAACTCGGATCAGGGCAGTCAGTTTACCTGTCATGAGTGGATTGAGCTTCTGGAGAGTGAAAAGATCCGTATCAGCATGGATGGCAAAGGCCGGGCTATTGATAATATTTTCATTGAAAGGCTGTGGAGGTCTGTCAAGTATGATTACGTGTACATTAAACTGCCCTCTGACGGTCTGGAGCTATACCAGGGACTCAAGGAATATTTTGATTACTACAACAACCGGTTATGCCATCAGGGTATTGGTCGAAAGACCCCGGCAAGCCTGTACAGGCCTGCGGCATGATATTAACAGAAAAAGAAGATGTTAACAAAAGAAAAAAGTAACCAAAAAAGAAAATGTGTTAATAACCAGAATAACTCTGCGATTTATTTCCGGTTATGTAACACTGTATTACATCATCATAAAAAACTTATATTTGTTAACCTGTGGTCTGAAAATGGGTAGTAGTTAAGAGTATGATCTATAAGACTAACTGGATCGAGCGTCTCCAGAGAGACTTCAGGAGAGTTTTGCGCATGTGTGGAGCTATGCCACAGAGGAGTCCGTTATCGTTCTCATGGCAAAAACTGCTATAGATAAAAAAGCCTATTTCAGGGCATTGCCCGGGATAGAAAGGGACAGGGTGTTATTCCCTGATGACTCAGGCAATTTTCTGAATTTACTCAGGCAATTAGTTTGATTGTTTTCGTAATCCAGAAAATTGAGTAGAAAAGTGTAATTTTAAGATGTAAAACTTCGATGAAAACCTGCCATCCCAGACACACTGATTGGAACACTACCCATTAAAAGCAATAAAATGAGACTATAACTCTTCCAATTCTTCTGAATTACTTTCTTCTGAAGGCTTTCTAATAAAATCCAAAATCATATCCAAAAAACCTGTTGTTTTGTAAAAGTAATTCGGATTGAGTTTCATTTTTTCTTCGATAGCGTGAAAGCCATAGTTGGCATACTGTTCCATCGTATCTTTAAGCATATCAACGGCTTGACCTTCAGTAATAGTGCCTTTTTCAAGAGCGATTAAGTCTATGTCAGTTTTTGCAATTAGTGCTGTAAAAATGTACTCCCTTAGTCGCGGGTACGCTTTCCTGAATTTCTTGGAGTCTAAATTGCCCCAAAACTGAATAGGCTGCCCAAGTACTTTTGTTTCACCTGATAATTCACACTTTTTGCCAGCATATAGTCCTACAAAAAAAGCGTAAATATAAAGTTCGTAACCTGCACCAAGTATTTTACCTTTACTTGACATAGCATCAGACGAGCCTACACCGTAATCTGTGAATAAACGCAATAGCGTTTCTTCAAAATGGGTTTCAAACTTCGGGTTGCGTTTTGCCCAAATGTCATATAATCTTTCTGTTGCCATCTTTTTTATTTAATCGGGGTTATAACTGTTTGTATGGTAGATAAATCCAAATTATCGAATGGCTTTTTCTTTTCCATACGATAAATTGTGCAATTCAATAAATCTGTTTTTGTTGTATCCAATGAGCCGCTGTCAGTTAGAAAACTTTTTGAGAAAATGATGCATTGCTTTTTAATGTCGGAAATTACATTGAAAAAATCGCTTTCTTTCTGTGGCGCAAATGAACTCGTTGGTGCATCAAAAATTAACGGATAATCGTTTTCACGCTTGATAGTAGTGAGTTCTGAAACGGCAAACAATACTGACATATACATCGTGGTTCTCAATGCCTGATTTGGACTTGTTACAAACGTGTCATTTTTATCCTGTAAAGCAATTCTTGCAGAGTTGTCCGGAGTTGTGATAATGCGAATGATGCCGTAAAAACCATCAACGTTCAGTTTTTCAAGATATTTATTGGCTTTTTCTTCTAACAAAGACAGAAAATCACGTGTATTCTTTTCTTTGGCATATTTAAATGCATTTTGAATTTTACTGAAAACCGTATATACTTTACTGTATGTACTTGCTACAGAAGTTTTAGCTAAATTATTATATTCTATCTGAACATTTTCTAATTCTTGCCCAACCTCTTTTTCATCTTTCTCAAGCAAGATAATCTGCTTTTCGGCTTCATTTCTGTAATCATACCAATTTCTGATGTTTTCGTAGGCGTTTTGCAGTTGTTCTTCTGTGAAAGTATCATTTTGAGCCAATAATTTTTTCTTGTTTTCTGTTTCTAAATCAATGCTTTCCTGTATCTTCTTAATATCTGCTTTCCTAGCCTCGTTAAAATCGATTACTTCTTTAATTGTATCCAGCTTATTATTTAATTCATCTTGACTGTATCCCAAACTGATACTCTTTTGTTCAAGTTCTCTGGAAAAATTGTTTGGAAAAGGAAGCATCTCATCTTTCTTCTCTGTGAGTTGCTGGCTTTTTAGCAATTCATTGAGTTTATCAACCATAAAATTATACGCATCAGTACCTCTTTTAGACTCACGTCCGCAAACTTTACAGACTTCTTCTTCAATCATTTCCTTCATCGAATTTTCATCGGGAATATAGATTGAAAGAGGAATAAAGCCTTCGTTTAGCGTGCGAATCTCTTGGTATGCCTCCTGCTTTCCTTTCAGCTTTTTGTCTTCATCTTCTAAACGACGTTTTTCCTTACTGAAA
>JARKQF010000244.1 GCA_029973975.1 Paludibacter sp. | reverse complement strand
CCCGAAGAAGTTGAACGTTTGGTAAGTTTTCCTGTTGAAACAGCATTGAACGGAGCGACAGATGTGCGCCGTGTGCGTTCATCTTCTACCACAGGATTTTCCATTGTATGGGTTGAATTTAATTGGGGAACGGACATCTATCGAGCCAGACAGATTGTGTCTGAAAAATTATCCGTAGTAAAAGATGATTTGCCCTCCAATGTTGGTAATCCGACATTAGGGCCACAGTCATCCATTTTGGGAGAATTAATGATAATCGGTCTTACTGCAGATTCCACTTCATTACAGGACTTACGAACATTAGCAGACTGGACAATCCGCCCCCGTTTATTATCGACAGGCGGTGTAGCACAAGTTACTGTAATAGGAGGTGAAATTAAGGAGTATCAGATTTTACTTAACCCTGAAAAGATGAAACACTACGGAATCGGGTTGAATGAAGTGATAGAAGTAGTTACTGAAATGAATCAGAATGCCGCCGGAGGTGTTTTGTATGAATATGGAAACGAGTATATCATACGTGGGGTACTTTCTACCAATAAGGTTTCAGCATTAGGTAAAGCAGTCATCAAAACCGTTAATGATATTCCCATACTTTTGGAAAACATAGCAGATGTACAAATAGGAGATAAGGCACCTAAGCTGGGTATTGCTTCAAATGATGGTAAACCTGCTGTGTTGATGACGATAACCAAACAGCCCGCGACAAGCACACTGGATTTAACAGACAAACTGGATGAATCCCTTGCAGAATTACAGCAGACATTACCTGCTGACGTGAAAATTTCCACCGATATTTTCCGCCAAGCCCGTTTCATTGACAATTCAATTAATAACGTGCAAAAATCTTTATACGAAGGAGGGATTTTTGTAGTAATCATATTGGTTATCTTTTTGATGAACGCCCGTACAACCGTTATTTCGCTTGTTACGATTCCGCTTGCATTAGTTTTTGCCATACTTTCCCTTAAATTCATGGGTTTGACTATCAATACCATGAGCTTAGGCGGTATGGCTATTGCTATCGGTTCTTTGGTCGATGATGCTATTGTGGACGTTGAAAATGTATTTAAACGGCTACGGGAAAACAGACAGAAGCCAAAAGAAGAACAAAAAACGGTATTGACCATTGTTTTTGAAGCGTCAAAAGAGGTACGTATGCCTATTCTTTACTCAACGCTTATCATTATTGCCAGTTTTGTTCCTCTGTTTTTCCTTTCAGGAATGGAAGGACGTATGCTTGCTCCTCTGGGAGTAGCATTTATCATGGCATTGATTGCCTCTACGGTTGTTGCTCTTACGCTTACACCTGTATTGTGTAGCTATTTATTAGGTAAACCCCGAAAAGGAGACAAACCCGAACGTGAGCCTTATATTGTCAGGAAAGTGAAAATTGTATATGAAAAAGCCCTAAAATGGGCACTCACTCATAAAAAATGGGTACTTGGTATAACAGGTGGTGTTCTGGTGGCTGCTGTAATCATGTTTTTTACATTAGGTAGAAGTTTTTTACCCCCATTCAACGAAGGTTCTTTTACAATTAGTGTGAGTACAATGCCGGGAATATCCCTTGCAGAATCCGATAAAATGGGGCGCATAGCCGAAAATATTCTGCTTTCTGTTCCTGAAATACAAACCGTAGGACGTAAAACTGGACGTGCAGAACTGGATGAACACGCTTTGGGCGTAAACGTATCAGAAATTGAAGCTCCGTTCATTCTTGACAAACGTTCCAAAGATGAAGTATTAGCCGAAATAAGGGAAAAATTGAAAGTATTGCCGGGTGTCAATATAGAAATCGGACAACCTATTTCACATCGTATCGATGCAATGCTATCGGGAACACGGGCTAATATTGCTATCAAACTGTTCGGAACAGATCTGAATAAAATGTTTGCTTTGGGAAATCAAATCAAGGCTTCTATTGAAGACATTGAAGGCATTGCCGATTTGAATGTGGAACAGCAGATAGAGCGTCCACAATTAAAGATAGAACCGAAAAGGGAAGT
>JARKQF010000226.1 GCA_029973975.1 Paludibacter sp. | reverse complement strand
GACATGCGAAGAGCGTATAAAGCACTGGTGTGATATTTGGGTCAAATCAGAATAATCAACAATTCTGGGCCCGTCCCCTTTTTGTTCTCACCGTTCGTTTGGTTCCCAAAAAATTGACAAAACACCACCTCGGGTTGTTGGTTCGGGTTTGACAAAACACCACCTCGGGTTGTTGGTTCGGGTCAGGTGTTGCAAGCGTTTGCTCTTCTGATGTTAAACCAATATCGTTGTCACTGTCATTTTTGACTATTTGTTTAGCCGTAAGCACAGAGACTGCCGCAACAGTTGCTTTAACTATTGTCTCTGATCCTTCTTTGCGTGAGCCGAAAAAGGGGTCAATCCGAGATATGTTGATTTTTCGGCTCATTGAAGTTTTTTGAACCGGCCCGGGTCTCGATGGAGCGGAAGCCTTGGGTGCGAATGCTGTAATCGTAATACATGCTATTTCGGTAGGTTATGATTTTTTGTTAACATATCTCGGATTGACCCCTTTTTTTGTTCCTTTTGCGGGCCCCGTTCGCTTCACGGCTTGTGCCGAGCTTCCAGAATAAAATTTATAATAATTACAGACACTAGCATTACAGCGCCGACGCAACAAATAATTATGCGCTTATTCCAAACGCCATTCATTACAATAGGATATATAATCAAAGATAGAGAAACCACATATAAAAATGGAGCAATTCTCTTAAATAATATATATTTTTTCATAAAATAAATTATTAATGCCGTCAGATTTATCTTAATGGTTTTACGTCGTATACTGGAATAGTTCCCGGTTCGGTTTCCAGCGCCGGGGGGGGAAAGGGGTCAATCCGAGATATGTTGATTTTTCGGCTCATTAAAGTTTTTTGAATCGGCTCGGGTCTCGATGGAGCAGAAGCCTTGGGTGCGAATGCTGTAATCGTAATACATGCTATTTCGGTAGGTTATGATTTTTTGTTAACATATCTCGGATTGACCCCTTTTGCCCTTCCGCTCGATGGCACATTGAGAGGAAACATACGCAAGATGTTCATCAACGCGAACAACTCTTCCCCTTCGGGTGCCCATATATCATCGTTGATGTTTTTAATATGTATAAAACACGCCGTTTGCTTGGCGTCTTGCCCTGACGATACTTCGCTCGGGCGGACAAGCTGAATATTTTTTTTAATATTATCAAGGGGCACTACGTGCAACTTTCCGCCAAAAAAACTGATAGCCTCATTGCTAGTGAGCATTGTCCATAAACCGGCAGACTCATAAAAAACTAAAAGTCGTCTTCCTGTATGATGTATGGGCGTGAGAACTGAAAGCTGTTGAGCGTTTAGCTTATCAAAGCTATAACAGCGTTTCTCAAATAACCGATGCTGATTAGCCTTCCATAGAATCCTATCAGCATACCATTCGGATTTTTTCATTTTATAATTCATCAAATATCAAAACATAATCCGAGTTTTTCGTGGAGGGGGGGGGAAAAGGGGGGGGGGAAAGGGGTCAATCCGAGATATGTTGATTTTTCGGCTCATTGAAGTTTTTTGAATCGGCTCGGGTCTCGATGGAGCAGAAGCCTTGAGTGCGAATGCTGTAATCGTAATACATGCTATTTCGGTAGGTTATGATTTTTTGTTAACATATCTCGGATTGACCCCTTTTGCTGCCCACCCCTTTTGCTGCCCTTTTGCTGCCCTCTTTTCATTTTTTGGGCGGTTCACTTTCATCAGGAAGCACATAATCTATGAGCTTTTCTGACGCCTCTCGCCCCCCTCTCCATTCGCGAACGATTCTGCCTCCTTTTATCCACTCCGTCAGCTCACTTAATAATATAATGGTGGGTCTGCCAAGTTGCAGTTCTCCAGAAGCATTTATTTCAAACCTTATGGGCGTGGATATAACAGATCGTCGTTCGCTGCTCTTCTTTTCTGAGAAATACAACACTTCCTCAAATTGGATTAGTATGCAAAATTTTCCACCCGTGGCATGACTCAAGAATTTTCTAGGCATGACAAGTAAAAGCGGTGTGTATGGGTCTATCTTTCGTGCTATATCAACCGGGAACGAAAAATCGTAGACGGTCGGTCTTATCATTTTATATTCCTTATCAACAAAGTAGTGAGATACAGGCACCTGATGAGTCACTGCACGTTTATCTGAAACGACATGCACTACGAATTTGGCCAGTTGTGGCACAGGTCCATAAACGCCTTTACCCAGCGTGCATTCAACAGTAGAACGCGTTCCATGGGCTGGATGGTATGAGGCGGTCAAGACGATATCGGAGCCAGTGTATTCACAATTGATCACGTATAATGTCGGTTGGTCGAATTCTGGAGATTCGTTAAGTTTTAGCTTTTCAAATGCCTTGTTGAAAGAGATGTGTGAAGAGAAAAAATTTTCTTCCTGCGTATTACCGATTGCGCGGCTCACGATTAGTATTAAACAAATAATGAAACATAATTTATTGATTATCATTGGAACCTCCTTCGATGCTGTTGAATTGCCTCATCCGAGGGCTTGTTGACTCTTCTCATATTTTTCATATCTACATCATGGTATGCTTTACCAGGCGCCGGGCGGGGCAGACGACCCGGGGGGCAGACGACCCGGGGCGGTGTTTTGTCAATTTTCATGTAGATGGGGCAAATAGGGGACGAACCGAAAATTATCGATTTTTCAGGTGTGTAACGTCGAGGGAGTTTACTGTGGATTGGAAGTATCAATGGCAAAAATGTGAGACATGCGAAGAGCGTA
>JARKQF010000217.1 GCA_029973975.1 Paludibacter sp. | reverse complement strand
TTACCAACGTTCCGAGAGTTATTTCTCCGGCCGGATGATTGGTCTTACTGCCACTTATAATTTCGGAAACATGAAACCGAAGAAAACCGAACAACAGCGGGATAATAACGGAGGTGGAGAAATGGGATTTGGGGAAGAATAGTTGTTTTAATTTTTAAGAGACAACCTTAAATTTGTTGTTTACAAAACCATTTAATATCCTGTTAGTCAGAAAAAGAATTGATTTTTTCTTATCTGTGTCTACAAGATTTTGTGTATTCTCAAAATAAATCTTGCAGAAATGCCAGAAAGACAGGACTATTTTAGTGATTAATTCTTGGGGCTTTCCGCCCCAAACCCGGACTTCATTTTCTTGTCTTGACACAAGAAAACGAAGCAAAAGAAAGTCAAGACTGCGCCTGCTTCGCTCGAAAAATTAGCGTTCGATTAGCTAAATCGTCCAAACTCGCTTCGCTCAAACAAGGACGATTATTTACGCTAATCTCTCTTATTTTTCGGCTCATCAGTCGAGGTCGAAAGGAGACTGCAACGAATAGATTATCCTTATAATTCCTAAATTGCAAGGGTTAGATAGGTTTTTAAGGCTTGACTACGTAGTTTTCAGAAGGGGCAAATGTAGTTTTAGGTTTGTCATATCCTGAAGCTCAATCTCCATAACAGTTAAATTACGTTAATTATTTAATGCTAAAACGCTGCTAAACCGATTTAGTTATATATTTGTCTCACGAAATAGTGAAAAATGGCAAAAGAAAAGCGGGTATTACTTAAAGATGTTGCTGATTCAGTGGGAGTTTCCACTACATTGGTTTCCATTGTGCTGAATGGCAAAGCAAAGCAGTACCGCATTGCTGACGAGATGGTCGAGAAGGTTATCAAAACAGCAATGGAGATGAATTATTCTCCAAACCTGATAGCAAGAAACCTCAGAGGAGGTAAAACGCAGTTAATCGGATTGATTGTAACCGATATTTCAAACCCTTTTTATTCTGCCATTGCCAGAATAGTGGAAAATAGAGCGAACGAGCTGGGTTATACGGTGGTATTCAGTAGTTCGGATGAAGATCTGGATAATACAAAAAGATTAATCGATGTGCTACTGAGCAAAGGTGTTGATGGTTTGATAGTTGTTCCATGCGATGGATCGGAAAATTTAATCAAATCCATTCATGATAACAATACTCCGCTGGTGTTGATTGACCGTAATTTTCCGGGGACAGACATCAGCTTCTCCTGTCTGAATAATTACAGGGCAACGGAATTGACAACGCGGCATTTGATTGAGCAGGGATATGAAAATATTGCTCTGGTTGGATATAAAACGGGTATGAATCACATTCTGGATCGTATCCGTGGTTATGAAGAAACCATGCAGGCGGCAGGATTAAGCAAATACATCCAGGTGAAGAAGGTAAATTTGTTGAACACAAAGGTGGAGATGAGTAATGTGCTGGATGTACTTGTTAATAAAAAGAAAGTGGAAGCTGTTGTTTTTCTGACGAATATGCTGGCCGTGACAGGATTGTATTGTTTGAAAGATATGCAGGTTCGTATTCCGGAGGATATTGCGTTTGTTGGATTTAACCGGAATGATGTCTTCAATTTATTTCCGTCAACAATTACGCATATCCGGCAGCCGTTGGAACTGATTGCAACCCAGGCGGTTAATATTTTGGTGGATAAGATCAACCACGGTGAATTGGAGATTAAATCGATGTCGTTTTCAGAACCTCAGTTAATCTTTGGAGCATCGACACCTAAAAAGAAAGATATTTAAAGTAAAAAGATTTTTTTTAAGCATTTAGCTAAAACGATAAAGCAAAAACTAAGATATATAATAGCATGATGAACAATAAACTTGAAGGAATCGTACCGCCACTGGTAACGCCATTACTGAATGATAACACATTAGATGTAGAAGGACTCGAACGGCTGGTTGAGCATGTGATTGCCGGTGGCGTACATGGTATTTTTATATTGGGTACAACAGGAGAGGCCCAGAGTATTGGTTTTGACCTGCGTGTGGAAATGATCCGGCAGACAAGTGGTTTTTTGAAAGGAAGGTTACCTTTGCTTGTTGGAATTTCAGATACTTCATTATCCGATAGTTTGCGTTTGAGTCAGAAGGCATCTGAATTTGGTGCTGATGCTGTTGTTTCTGCTCCGCCTTATTATTTTGCACCGGGTCAGCCTGAATTAGCCGAGTATTATGAAAGACTTATTCCTCAGTTGGAGTTACCGTTGTTTCTGTATAATATGCCTGCTCATACCAAAGTTTCTTTCAGTGTCGAAACAATCAAAAGGCTTGCACAGAATCCTAAGGTGATTGGATTTAAAGATAGCTCAGCCAATGGTTCCTATTTTCAGTCGGTGGTATATGCCATGCGTGACCGCAAAGACTTCTCGATTTTTGTCGGTCCGGAAGAAATGACGGCAGAAGCCGTAATGATGGGTGCCAGTGGAGGCGTAAATGGAGGAGCTAACTTATTCCCGAAACTCTATGTTGATTTGTACCATGCCGCCAAAGCAATGGATCAGGATAAAGTCAGACAACTGCAACAAAAAGTGATGCAGGTCTGTGCAACAATCTACAGTAATGGCAAATACGGTTCAAGTTACTTAAAAGGCCTGAAATCGGCGTTGTCGGTTGTTGGTATTTGTAGTGATGTATTGGCAAGTCCGTTTGAAAAATTTGATCAGGAGCATAGAGCCATAATCAAAAGAGCCATTGAAGAAATAGGTGAAGAGGTTAACACATATAGTGTTGTTATAGAAAATAGCAATCAATAATAATCTAAAATCAGCAATCGAAAAATCTTAAAATAAGATACATGAAAACCAATAATTATCCTAAAATAGGCATTCGCCCGATTATCGACGGTCGTCGTGGTGGTATCAGAGAATCACTGGAAGAAACGACGATGAATCTGGCAAAATCAGTAGCAAAGTTTTATTCGGAAAATTTGCGTTATCCCGACGGTTCTGCTGTGCAGTGTGTATTGGCTGATACTTGTATTGGTGGTGTGAAAGAAGCTGCTGACTGCGTTGCCAAATTCGAGAAAGAAAATGTAGGACTGAGCTTATCAGTTACACCCTGCTGGTGCTACGGTTCAGAGACCATCGACATGAACCCGCTTATTCCTAAAGCCATTTGGGGATTCAACGGGACTGAACGCCCGGGCGCAGTTTATCTGGCAGCATCCTTAGCGGCTCATAATCAGAAGGGTTTACCTGCTTTTGGTATCTACGGACGTGATGTACAGGATGCCGGAAGCACAGAAATTCCGGAAGATGTGAAAGAAAAATTATTGCGTTTTGCAAAAGCCGGCTTGGCCGTAGCGATGATGCGCGGAAAATCTTATCTGGCCATCGGATCGGTTTCGATGGGGATAGCAGGGTCTATTGTAAATCCTGAATTTCTACAGGAATATCTTGGTATGAGAACAGAATATGTAGATACAGTTGAAATTCTACGCCGTATTCAGTTGGGAATCTATGATAAGGAAGAATTTGAGAAAGCGATGCAGTGGACCAAAGCTCATTGCATGAAAAATGAAGG
>JARKQF010000187.1 GCA_029973975.1 Paludibacter sp. | reverse complement strand
TCTTCTTTACAATAGTCAACCAGTTTTCAGGTGGTTATAGCACCGGGGTTCCACCTCTTCCCATTCCGAACAGAGAAGTTAAGCCCGGTCACGTCGATGGTACTGCGTAAAAGTGGGAGAGTAGATAGCCGCCGTTTTTTTTAAGAAGTTCCGGTCACCCTTATCAGTGACCGGGACTTTTTTTATGCACTGAAAACCCTATGGGATAATTTGATTATTTTTGATTTATAAACTCTTTAGGAGTTATACCGAATTGTTTCTGAAATAGCTTGATGAAGTAAGATGGGGAATTAATACCTACCAGATAACAAACCTCACCGACTCTGTAATCTCCGTTTTGGATCAACTCCGCCGATTTTCTCAACCGGATCAACCGGATGAAGTCTATGGGTGTCAGTTCGGTAAGTGCTTTTATTTTGCGGTGTAAACTTGATCTGCTCATAAACACATGTTCGGCAAGGCGTTCGACGTTGAATTCCGAGTCGGTAATATTTTCATGAATAATGTCGATGACCTTTTGAATGAACTGTTCATCTGCTTTATTCATACCGATATTCTGAACAGGCAGGAAGGGTTTACGCATGAAAGCCTCTTTCTCCCGTTTGCGGTTGTTCATTAAAGTTGTTAATTGAGTGTTGAGATGAGCCATTGAGAATGGCTTTTCAACATAGGCATCTGCACCTGCTTCCAGTCCCTGTATTTTGCTCTCTAAATCATTTCTAGCTGTCAATAGAACCACAGGTATATGGCTGTATTCTATGTTCTCTTTCACATTTCTGCATAATTCAAATCCATCCATTTCTGGCATCATAACATCACTAAGAATAATATCGATGTTTTTTTCTTCCAGAATTTGCAGGGCTTCTTTTCCATTATGTGCTGTTTCAACAGCAAAGTGCATCTTTTTTTGTATTTTTCCTGCTATAAAATCCAGCATTTCAGGGTTATCTTCGACAACCAATATTATCTCTGCGTTATTACTATTAGGCTGATATTCATTATCTTCTTCGACAATATAATTGTCCTCTGGAATGTATTCGGAAACTGTATCCGGCTCGTTTAAAGGAAGTTCAAGGATAAATTCGTTCATGTTATCCTGTGTCTGATAAAGTAATTTACCTGTATGCAGTTCGGTTAATGATTTGGCTAAAGACAGACCGATACCGGAGCTTGAAGTGTTATTACGATGTTTATTAACCTGAAAAAACGGATCAAATATCTTCTCACGTAATTCTGCGGGGATAATATCACCATCATTTCTGAATTTAATAATTATTTGCTGTCCTTCTACAGTCAGAGCAACATCAATATTATTCTCAGAGTATCTTATGGCATTGGTGAACAAGTTGTTGAGTATCTTGCTTAAGGCCCCCGGATCAAGAGGGATATATATGTCCTTGTCAGGCATAGAGAGTGATATTGTTTTATTCTGACGGAGAGCAGAGGACTCAAAGCTGGCATAAATATCTTTTAATAATCCGGAAATATTTTGCCGGGAGATATTCAAAAGAAATTTATTGCTATCAACCTTTCTGAAATCAAGTAATTGATTTACTAATCCCAATAGTTCGGAGGTACTCCTTTTCATAACGTGCAGACTTTTATTGATTTCAGGGTCCTTGATGTCCATTTCGAGCATTGATTCTAACGGACCGTTGATTAATGTAACAGGAGTTCTTATTTCATGCGCCATGTTGGTGAAGAACTCAACTTTCGAACTATACAGTTCTTTTTCTTTTTCTGATTCAAACAGTCTTTGCTTTTCCGCATTTCTTTTTTCAGTTCTTTTCCGATATCTGTTTAATAAATAATAAACAGTGGAAATAATTAATATTAAATAGATAACCTGTGCCAGGCCTGATTGCCACCATGGTGGTAATATCTCTATTTCAAGCTGGGTTCCTGCCTCATTCCAAATGCCGTCGTTGTTTGATCCTTTTACTTTGAATACATATTTACCGGGAGCAAGTTTTGCATATGAGGCGCTTTGGTTAGTATTTGTATAAGTCCATTCCTTGTCTATCCCTTCCATGATATAGGCATATTTATTAGCACGCGGAGCGGTATAGCTCAAAGCAACAAAATCGAAGGCAATATTGGATTGATTATATTTCAGGGTGATTTTCTTCGTATAATTAATTGCTTTTTCTAAAGGACTGTTTTCTGTATTCAGGTCGATCTCTTTGTTGAATAAGTATAACCTGGAGATGTAAACGGGTGGAATAAACTTATTCTCTTCAAAATTATAGGGGTCAAAAGCAATTAAACCGTTTAGCCCTCCAAAATACAACTTTCCGCTTGAGCTTAATAATGCTGATTTGTAATTGAATTGATTGACTGGTAGGCCGTCTTTTTTTGAAAAAACTTTCACGGATTTTGTCTGAGGGTTGAATTTTACCAATCCATTGTTGGTGCCAAACCACAGATTGTGCTCTTTATCCTCAATAATCTTTAATGCAATATCATCAGGGAGACCATCTTTCAGTGAGTATCCTGTAAAATTATCGGTTGATTCATTGTATCGGCAAATACCTCCGCGATCAGTCGAAAACCAGATTTCTCCTAATGATGTTTCTGTGATGTCGCTTACGGAATTGGAGCTTAATGAATGCTTGTTGTTAACATTATTAAGATAATGACTTATCTTTTCTGAAAACGGGTTGTATTTAAAAATGCCATTTCCCAGCGTGGCTACCCAGATATTCCCTTTCGAATCTTCCATGATGTCGAAAACATAACTCAATCCGAATTTGTCAAGTCTTTTAAAGTCTTTCTTATTTTTATCTCCAACAAAAACACCCCAACCGTTTCCGAGCCATATTTTTCCGAACCGATCCTCACAAATAGCGTAAACGCTAGCTTCATCCAGATTTAATTCTTTTGCAGAATAGTGCCGGATATTAAAGGTTTTCAAATCAACAATGTCCAGTCCGTTTTTGAAGAATCCCACCCAAGCCTGTTTTTCGTCAAAATATAACGACATTATTTTACTGCTTTTGAAACCGGATATATGTTTGTTTTCACCGGTTTGTTTAAACAATTTTGTTTTAGGATTGAAAATTGTCAGCCCCATTTCTTCGGATGCAATCCAGATGTTACCGTCAGGATCTTCTTTCATTCCGCGCAATCTTCTGTTGTTGATAGAATTACCGGTGCTTAACGGGACATAGCATTCAAAGTCAATTCCTTTTTTTGCCAAATGATTTACACCTCCGAAACGGGTACCCAGCCAAACGCCGTTTTCTCTGTCGAGATACATCTTTTCGATAATATTATCCGAGAGTGAATGTGAATACATGGGGTCTTCTCTCAGATGCGTAACCTGGTTCTCCAACTCGTTGATGATAAACAGACCGGCATCAGTCCCGACCCATAATTCGTCGTCTTTTCGTATCACATGTCTGATAATCTTATAATGTACTTCAGGGGCATTTACATCAGCAAGCGTATTTCTTCTCTTATTAAATTTTCTCAAGCGTCCCTCGTGAATTCCCAGAATAAGTTCATCTCCATAATCGCACATGGTGTAAATATTTTCACCTCTTAAACTGCTCCCGTTATTTTCGCCCAGATATTGAGAGAATGAATCAGTTGATTTATTGTATAGGTATACGCCGTTCCCGTTTGTTCCAATCCATACCGTACCGCTTTTTTCGATAAATAGACACTGGGGATTTCCTCCCTGATTAGGAGTTTCGGTACTTCCGATGGAATAATGATAGAGCTTTTCTGAAAGTTCGTGGTAGCGAAAGAGTCCCTCATTGGGGATCACGATCCAAATATTTTTCTCCAGATCGCATTGAATGTCGGATACCCAATCAGAGATACCTTTATTTGTGGAAGTTTTTTGTTGGAAGAAGCTGAATTTTTCAAAAACTGGGTCAAAAACATAAATACCCTTGTCTGTGCCTATCCAGATTTTCTTTTTCTGATCTTCATAAAGCGCTGAGATATTATTGTTTCTCATGTGTAAAACCGGATCGTAGCAGTCATAGACTTTGTTGGATATGCCATCATACCGGTTCAGGCGGTTACGCGTACCAAACCACATGAACCCGTAACTATCCTGCAAAATTGCTTTAACATTGATTTGCGATAATCCGGACTCTCCATCGACTCTGGAGAAATAATAATTTGCATTGGCAGAACCTTGTACACTGCATAAGTAACAGGTCAACGTAAGAATAAGTAAAGCGAATCGGTTCATACTCATAAAATTATTAGTGTCAATACAAAGATAGATAATTAATTAAAAAAAGATGTTGCAAATAATAACACAGATGTCGCAGTTCAGTGCAATATTGCAATCGATTTACTACGGCTATTGTATAAATTGACTTGTTTGTGTGTAATATGTGATGATATTTAGCAATATATTTGTAAACTGTAAATTATTTAATATGTTAATTGCCATGAAATTATCCAAATTGTTGCTTTTTATAGCATGTTTTTCTTCAGCTATTGTAGGTGAGATGACTGCCGGAACACCGAAATTGAAAGTTAGTTATGATAAAGGACTTAATGGTGTTTCCATAAGAAAAGACTCCCATGTTATCGTCGGGGATCTTCATGCTGTTTTTAGGTTGAATGGAAAAAACTTCTCAACAAAGGATTATTCAGGAAGGACGTCCAGTTCGGAAAAAATCACTGATCAGTTTGGAAAGGGAAAAGTACTTATTGTGAAGTATAAAGAAAAAGGATTGCCCGTCCTTACGCAGTATTTTTATATTTATGATAATAAAGATTACATATTAACCGAGTTTACATTAGAGAATCTTGAAGGAGGAGAGGTGTCATCCAATTATATGGCCCCGGTAAATATTGATGATGTAAAGATCATTCCTTCTTCACCCGAAAATAGGGCATTGTTTGTTCCTTTTGATAACGATTGCTGGATAAGATACCAGTCGCACCCGCTAAAATTTGATGAACTAACCAGTTATGAGGTCAGTTCGGTATTTGATAATGTGAGTAGAAAAGGATTGGTAATCGGGTCGGTTGAACATGATAACTGGAAAACAGCTGTTAAGATAAAAAGTGATCAGTCGAACGGATTGAAATCAATTGTTTGTTATGGAGGCGTTGCCGATAAATTAACCAGAGATACGAAACCGCATGGTGAGTTAACCGGTAAAATAATCAAATCGCCTAAAGTGTTGGTTGGCTTCTTTGATGACTGGCGTTCGGGGATGGACGAATTCGGAAAAGCAAATGCGCTGATTGCCCCGCCTAAGGAATGGAATAAAGCCGTTCCGTTTGGATGGAATAGTTGGGGGGTGTTACAATTCAATCTCACCTTCCCTAAGGCGATGGAGGTCTCCGATTTTTTTAAACAAAACCTGCAGGAGAAGGGATTCATCAATCAGGATAATACGGTTTATATCGGCCTCGATTCGGGATGGAATCGTTTTTCAGAAGAAGAATTAAAGGCATTTGTCGAAAAATGTAAAGCAAATGGTCAGGTCGCCGGAATATACTGGACTCCCTTTACCGACTGGGGGAAAAACCCTGAAAATATTGTTCATGATGCAACTGAATATAAGTATAAAGATGTCTATATTTATGCTGATGGTAAACCACAGGAACTTGACGGAGCCTATGCCATTGATCCGACGCATCCGGCCATTGAGAAAAGAATGAAAGTAACCTCCGATTTATTCCGCAGATGTGGTTTCGAATATGTGAAGATGGATTTTATGACACATGGAGCCATGGAAGGAGACAGATGGTACAATCCCACAATTCAGACCGGCATTCAGGCCTATAATTACGGGATGAAGTTGCTCAACAAATACTTTGGTGATATGTATGTCAATTTATCCATCTCGCCGACTTTTCCGGCGCAGTATGCACAGTCGAGGAGAATTGCCTGTGATGCCTGGAATAAAATCAAGGATACGGAATATACCATGAATGCTGTTTCTTACGGATGGTGGATTGACAAAGTGTACCAATACAATGATGCTGACCATGTGGTGCTGAAGGACGCTACAGAAGGAGAAAACAGGGCGCGTGTGACTTCGGCTGTCATAACCGGAGTGTACATAGTGGGAGATGATTTTAGTGAGGCAGGATCAGAAGAAGGTAAAATGAAAAGTTTGAAATTCTTCACCAATAGGAATATCAATGCAATTGCAACCGGTGTGTCATTTAAACCTGTAGAGGGAAATGGGGATAAATCTGAAAACCAATTTGTTCGGGTGGACGATAATGGCGTATATTATGTATGTTTTAATTATGGAGAAGAGGATATTTATGTCAATATACCCTTAGATAGGATTGGTTTGGAAGCTACAAAAGATTATGCCGCAGTTGAACTTTGGGGGGACAGGCTTGTTGATACAAAAAAACCACTACCGGTTCCCGCTAAGGATGTGGTAGTGGTTCTGATTAAAAACTTGTAATTTTACTTGTCAGTTCGGAATGGAGCTGCCGGGAGTTGAACTCCGTTTATCAGGTTGCAGTCAGGATTATCGGCCCAGCCATATCTGATATAAAATGGGAATTTTACTCCTCGGTTACTGAGGGTAATTTTGTCACCTGTTATTACGGCTTCTGCCGGATAGAATTTTTTATCAGCACCGGCAATATAGAATCCTTTTGGCGGTAGCCCGTCGGAAGTTTTTAATCCACTGTCGGCATGATCAAAAGTGGTAATGATTGTTGCTCCTTTGATCTCATGTGTTTTATAGGTTGGCCCGGAATAGTTTGTTTTATATCCGTATGACTTTGTCATGGCAAGCAAAGCCAATCGCCGACCGACTTCCTGTTTGTTCTTTGGGTGTATGTCGTCTGCTTCACCGATATCTATGATTACAGTCATTCCTGTGTTTTCGAGGAAAAGCGCCTGTTGTTGTGCTTCGCGCAAAGCTGCCCAATCTGATTCTTCTGCCTGTGTTTGTTTCTTCATAAAATTTGCTAACTGTACAAAATAGAAAGGAAAATCATAACCCCATTTTGTTCTCCAGTCCTGTATCATCAATGGAAAAAGGGTGCTGTACTCGACTGCCCGGCCAACGTTGGCTTCACCCTGATACCATATTGCGCCTCCGATTGTATAGGGGAGTATGGGATTGATCATCCCATTAAACAGGCTTGCCGGTTGTGAAGGCTGATTTTCCCGGATTGCCGGAAAGTTCAATTCTTTCAGGGGAAGTCCGATACTATATTTCCACGCTCCTGAGATATTGATCTTCATATCGCCCGATTGTATATACATGTTTGCAGCATCACCATGAATGCCACCTCCACCTCCTGAATCATATGCCCGTATGGTGATTGTGTTTTTCCCTTTTCTGATTAATTCCGCAGGAACGTTATATTGGCGGTTATTCATCCAACCTTCGGAACTGCCTATCTGAGTTCCGTTAAAGTAGGTGATGTCGTTATCGTCAATCATTCCTAAATTCAGGATTAAGTCGTTTTCCAGCCATGCCGGATTTAATTCAATGGTTTTGCGAAACCAGACGATGCCATCAAAATCGGGAAGACCGTTTTGTTCCCAAAAACCGGGCAAGTGCATTGATTGCCATTTCTTATCGTTGAATTTGTCTCCTGCCCATATTGCCATTTCTTTTTTATACCCATTGTCTTTCCGGTAAATTTCCTGTTGAAAGAGGATGGCTTGTTCTGTTACATAGTTTCTTCTTCCCTCCTCATCCTTAGGGAGCTTATTTATTGTTGAGATGAATTTACTGTAACCCGGGTGATATGTAAGAGACTCTTCACTGGTCCATGCTTCTGCCGGAGTGCCACCCCATGAGCTGTGAATCAGTCCGATCGGGATGTTACCAAGAGAGTCGCTCAGACTTTTGGCAAAGAAATAGGCTGTTGCTGAAAATTCCGGAATTGTTTGCGGCGAACAAACAAGCCAACCACCACCCATAGCCTTTAATTTTGTGGAAGGAGATAAGGCGGTTTGTTTCTCAACCTGAAACAAGCGGATGTTGGGGTGACTGGCATTGGATATTTCCTGCTCATAATCCTTCACTTTTCCCCATCCGGCCAATGGCATTTCCATGTTCGATTGTCCCGAACATAACCATACCTCGCCAATCATCACGTTATTTAAAGTAATGGCTTCTCCGTCTGAAACGGTAATTGTATAAGGACCTCCTGCAACGGGTGTCTGGACTTTTAATTTCCATTTACCATCAGCATCGGCAGTTGTCCAGTGTAATTTATTGTCCCAGCTTCCTGTAACTGTTATTGACTGACCAGGTTTGCTGTTTCCCCATATCGGCGCTTCCGCTTTTTGCTGAAAGACCATATTGTCGGTAAATAACAGGGGTAATACAGGTTTGGCCTGTAATATGGAGTTGAATGACAGGTATATCATCATTAAACAACTTCTTGTAATGAGTTTTAACTTTTTCATTTTCATATAGACTTTTCTTAATATAAGAGTTGTGGTGCAAATTTAAAAATAAAGGAACTCATAGCAAATACTATGAAGCTATGAGGTGCTTTTGAACAATGCTATACAGATTTATTCTGATCAATAATAATCCCTGAAGGATGAAATCTTCAGTTGTTTCCTGAATTCCGACAGTGAAAGAGATGTCTGGACATTCACCGTTAGTGTCTGTCCTGGTAGTATATCGAAATAATTGTTTTCGAAAAAGTTATTAATACCATCAACCGACATCATTACTGCTCTTGCATATTTATCGGATTTAAGTGTAACAGCAAAGCCATTTGTTGTCGGTTTTATTTGATGATCAATCTTAACGGCCGGGAAGTCAATATCTTTTTGTAGTACTAAGAAATACCGGTTGTTATAGCTGATGCCTGCTTTGTCAGTAAACGTAATAAATACGAACACTTCGTTCTGCGGGGCGGTTTTTATCAAGGATTGAATATCTGAAGTATATAACTTTGTACTGGTATTAGCAGGAACTTTTACATTCTTTTTCAAACTATTGACTATTGTTCCATCAAGTTTAAGAACGCTGATGTCAAGCGTCCCCTTTATTTCTTTTAAACGGTCGGAAATGATAAAAATATCCAGGTTATTTTTGTTTTTAATCGGTGAAATCAGCATGTCACGATAGGCTTCACGGGCATAATAGTGTTGTGCTTTCCATTTCCCGTAATAATCCCTGCTCGACCATGAAGCTACGGGCCAGCAATCATTATGCTGCCAGAAAAGTGTCCCCATGCAATAAGGCATGTCTCTCCGGTGTGCTTCTATAGCGGTTTTGATGGCATCTCCCTGCAATACCTGACTCATATAAAGAAAACCTTTAAAATCTTTCGGTTCTTTGTATTCATTTAAAAGATATTCTTTGATACGAGGATTGGCATAATTCCCTGCACGTTGATGCGCCATCATGACTTCAGAAGTGATATTCCAGTCATCCGGTTCGGGCGCGAATATCTTTACAGATTCGAATTCGGGGAACGATTGAAATCCATATTCACTAAAAAACCGGCTCCTTATTTCATTAAATTTGTAGGTAGGTTCTTTCCCATGCCATACTCCCCAATAATGACGGTCGTTATTTGCATCATCGTTAGTACCGGTATTGTAAGGCGAGGAAGGCCAGTAAAACGTTCCCGGACTATATTTCTCAACTGTTTGAGGTAGTGTGACATTGAATAAATCGGTATATTGTTTCCATACCAGTTTTTCGAAACCCTTCTCGGCATAGAATTCTTTCCATCCCCATGAAATCCAGAATTCATGAGTTTCGTTGTTCCCGCACCACAGAGCGATGCTCGGATGATTCCGGAGTCTTTTAATATTATCAATAGCTTCCTGCCGGATATTTTCAAGAAACTCCCCTTCAGAGGGGTACATGCTACAGGCAAACATAAAATCCTGCCATACCATGATACCATACCGGTCGCATAAGCGGTAAAAAATGTCATTTTCGTAGATACCGCCACCCCATACACGAAGCATATTCATGTTGGCATTGACAGCGTCCAGAATAGTTTGTTTATATTTTCCATCAGTAACACGAGGCAGAAAATTGTCGGAAGGGATGTAGTTGGCTCCTTTGGCAAAAACAGGGACGCCATTTAATTCAACGTAAAACTGAGTGCCGTACTGGTCGGGTTTGTTGATGATTTTTAATGATCGTAACCCTGTTATGGTGGTGCGGATTTCTTTTTCCCCGGATTTGAGACTTAAGGTGGTGAGAAAAGTGTAAAGGTTAGGCTTTCCTAAACCATTACACCACCACAAATTGGGTTTGATTATAGTGAAGTCGACCGGAATTGTATTAGTTCCCTTCTTTAGTTCAACCGGAATCGTCGCATAAATTTTGCCTGTAATACTGTCTTTTATAGAAACTGTAGCGTCTGAAATATCCATATCAGCCAGGATTTCCAGATGTGATGTAAGAATAGCCTGTTTGGCGGAGATACTTTTTTGCTGAACAAACACATCTTCAATCCGGACATTGTTCCATGCCTCCAAAATAACCGGACGCCAGATGCCCGAAGTGACAAAACGAGGACCCCAGTCCCAGCCGTAGTGATACCCGGCTTTACGTGCAAAGATACTTACCCGCTTATCAAAGATGCCTCCGTTTTCCGATTGATCGGGGCCTGTTCGGTATTGAAAGGGTAAAGCATCGAATTTAGGAATATCGATTTTTATCGGAGAATGAAAATAGATATGTAGCTGATTGTTTTCCGCTTTTAATTTCCCCCTCACATCAACCTTCCATTCCCTGAACATGTTATTGGCTTTCAATATCAACTTTCCGTTAAGGTAAACATCAGCATAGGTGTCAAGTCCGTAAAAATGCAGTCTGATGTTACTTTGCTGAAGTGTTTCTTTATCAGCATCGAAATAAGTCTCGTAAATCCAGTCCTCTTTGTCTATCCATTGCTGTCCCCGTTCGTTTAATCTGAGAAAGGGATCTTCAATAATTTTGTTTGCAAGCAGATCGGTGTGAATGACACCGGGAACTTTCGCAGGATACCAATTGGTAAGACGAGCCTGTCGGAATTTCCATCCTGAATTGATTTCCTTCTGAATCATTCCGACAGAAGTATATGTGCAAAATAATAGCAGAACGCTTGTAAATAGTACTTTAAAATAAGGTGTGATAGAAATGTTTTGCATAAAGTTATGATTAAATAGTTTTTACCATTGATAAATGCAAAGATAAACACAAGAAAATGCACAATCTTGTCAAAAAATATTACTTATGTTGCAAAAGTCAGTTTTTATACCTTTTTCGATACTCTTTAGGCGTTATTTCCATTTCTTGTTTAAATGCTTTTGAAAAGTGGAAGGCATCATAATATCCGAGACGAAAGGCAATCTCCTTAAATTTCAGATCGGAGAACTGGAGGTAGGAACATGCCCGTTGAATCTTCAACTGGTTAAAGTAATCAATCGGAGAATAGGATGTTTTTTCTGTAAATAAAGTTCCGAATCGAGATGTGGAGTATCCGACGTGGCTTGCTATATCCTTGAGTGTTACTTTGTTTTCAAGGTTATCTTTCATGAATATAATGCTTTTCTGGATGGAATCAACCTCTTTTACACTGTTGATTTCTCTGTATTGATTCAGGTATTTGATAGAGGCCAGAAAATGCATCAGGCAGAAACTGACATATTCCAGGTTTTCCGGACTATAACCTTTTTCCAGATTTTGGAACATTTCTTCGAATAAAGCAAATCTATCGCCATAACGACTTTTGTCCGAATCCTTCAAATTAACAACTCTTCCGATTATGTTCTCAAACATCTTTGCATTATCTCCGCAAAAGTGAAACCAGTAAATACTCCAGGGGTTTTTCTCAGATGACCCGTACGCATGTGCTTCATTGGCCGGAAATATGAATGCTTGATTTTTAAGTAGTTCATGGGTTTCGTTTGCATGCTTAACCCATCCGGCCCCCTCTTCACAATAAATAAATATGTTCTCATTGGTACCATTGGTTCTTTCCCTGAAATGGTATTTTGCTTTTGGATAATAACCTATATGAGTAATGTATAGCTGCCTTGTTATAGTATTTCCAGCCTGAAAATTCCGGATGTTATAAGGAGTGATAATGGCCTTTTCTCCTTTAAAACCTTCTGCAATTTTTTCCATATTATAATAATTATCTGAAAATAGGTAGTTCTGGTTGTGATGGCAAAAATAGAGATATTTTACATGTTTTCAAAAAAATAGTGTATCTTTATTTTAAACTTATCACCCTATTTTTGCACCATCTATTAAATCATTATAAAAATCATGTCAAACACAAACAAAGAAAAAACGAATATTTACCTCTTGCTTATTTCCCTGGTTTCGGCAATGGGGGGACTGTTATTCGGTTACGATTGGGTAGTAATAGGAGGAGCAAAACCATTTTATGAAGTATTCTTCGGTATCGAAGCTTCTCCTGGTATGCAGGGTTGGGTAATGGGAAGCGCTATTCTTGGCTGTTTGATCGGTGTAATGGTATCCGGCAGTTTGTCAGATAAATATGGTCGTAAAGCATTAATGACAGTCTCATCGGTGTTATTCATTATTGCAGCAGTTGGCACCGGAGCTGTAAATCATATCGACTGGTTTATTTTCTATCGTGTATTAGGAGGGGTAGGTATTGGTATTGCCTCCAACCTTTCACCTATGTATATTGCCGAAATTTCCCCTGGAAAAGTCAGAGGTAAATTTGTTTCAATCAATCAGTTGACTATTGTGTTGGGTATATTGGCTGCTCAGGTAACTAACTGGCTGATTGCCGATCCTGTTGTTCCGGGGGAGGACATTCTGGGTTCGTGGAATGGTCAGATGGGCTGGCGTTGGATGTTTTGGTCGGCACTCGTACCGGCAGTTGTCTTTTTTGTGCTAACATTCTTTATTCCAGAAAGTCCGAGATGGCTGGCTGTTCAGGGTAATTTCAAAGCATCACGTCAGATATTTTCAAAAATAGGGGGTGAGCAATATGCAGATGAAGAGATAAAGGGCATACAAAATGCAGCCAACACTACAGAAGAAAAAACAAGCTTCAGCATGCTGTTTAAAGGGAAAGTGCCCCGGATACTAATGATAGGTATTGTTATCGCCGTTTTTCAGCAATGGTGCGGCATTAATGTAATCTTTAATTATGCACAAGAAGTGTTTTCTGCTGCCGGATATGGTGTTTCCGACATCTTATTCAATATAGTTGTTACTGGGGTTACGAATGTAATATTCACATTTGTAGGGATGTATCTGGTGGATAAACTCGGACGCAGAGGGCTGCTGATCATCGGATCGGTAGGTTTAGCTCTGATTTATGCTGTAATGGGGGCATTTTATTATTTACAGATCAGTGGTATTGCCGTATTGGTAATGGTAGTGGCGGCAATAGCCTGTTATGCCATGACACTTGCTCCTGTTGCCTGGGTGGTGATCTCGGAAATTTTCCCGAATAGAATTAGGGGTATGGCGATGGCTGTTGCTACATTCTCATTGTGGTTTGCTTGTTTTGTGCTGACTTATACCTTCCCTCTGCTCAATAATGCTTTGGGGCCCCATGGAACTTTCTGGCTGTATGGTTTGATATGTGTGTTGGGATTTTTATTTATATACAAATATTTGCCTGAAACAAAGGGAAAATCATTGGAAAAGATCGAAGAAGAATTAACGAAATAAGTGAATGGAAAAGATAACAGAGTATTTGATTCGTCCGACTGTAAATGAACGTGGAATTGTACGTGCATGGGAGGAAGTTGTGATGTTGCCGACTTATCTGGTCGGAAAAGAAGAAAAAAATCCGATTTTTCTTGAAAAGCGTGTTTATCAGGGTAGTTCGGGAGTGGTATATCCATATCCGGTTGTTGAGAAAATTTCTGATGAGAAAGTTGATAAGCCATACCGTGCTTTTTTTGTCGAAAATGAGTATCTGAAAATCATGGTGTTGCCTGAGTTGGGAGGTCGTGTTCATATGGCCTACGACAAGATCAAGCAACGTCATTTCGTATATTATAATCAGGTGATCAAACCGGCATTGGTTGGCCTGACGGGTCCGTGGATTTCAGGAGGTATCGAATTCAACTGGCCTCAACACCACCGTCCGAGCACTTTTCTACCAACAGATTGCATGATAGAAGAAAATGCCGACGGAAGTAAAACGATATGGTGCAGCGAAGTAGAAAGAATGTTTCGTACCAAAGGGATGCAGGGATTTACGCTGTATCCTGGAAAAGCATATCTCGAGATTAAAGCTCAGATATTTAACAGGACTCCTTTTCCGCAGACCTTTCTTTGGTGGGCAAATCCGGCCGTAGTGGTGAATGATGAATATAAGTCGGTTTTCCCTCCTGATGTACACGCCGTTTTTGATCATGGAAAGCGGGATGTGTCCAAATTTCCTATTGCTACAGGAATATATTATAAACAGGATTACTCTGCAGGAGTCGACATCTCAAAATATAAGAATATACCCGTTCCGACATCCTATATGGCTATCAAATCAAAATATGATTTTGTGGGTGGTTATGAAGATGATGTAAGAGGTGGTTTGTTACATGTAGCCAATCATCATGTCTCTCCCGGGAAAAAACAATGGACATGGGGTTGTGGTGACTTTGGTCTGGCGTGGGACAGGAATCTGACAGATGAAGACGGACCGTATATAGAACTTATGACAGGCGTTTATACTGATAATCAGCCTGATTTCTCATGGTTACAACCCTATGAAGAGAAATCATGGGTTCAGTATTTTATGCCTTATGCTGAAGTTGGGTATGTGAAAAATGCTACTAATGAGGCGGTTGTTAACGTTGAGACTGTTGGAGATGAAACTGAGATAGTGCTTTATACTACAGCAGTATATAAAGACATGTCAGTTTTACTGAAGGACATTGAAGGAAGGGTTTTGTTGCAGGAAACAATAGAGATTACTCCTGATAAACCTTACAGAAACCGGGTAAATACCGGTGAGGCAAAAGCCGAAGAATTGATCTTTGAATTGATATCGCCGGATGGAAGGTTGATGCTTGCTTATCAGGCTGAAAAAGAAAAAATTAAATCAATTCCAGAGCCTGCTCAAGCAGCCGCAAACCCTAAAGATATTGCCTCAATGGAACAATTGTATTTAACGGGATTGCATCTGGAACAATATCGGCACGCCACCTATAATCCTTTGGACTATTATCAGGAGGCACTGAGCCGTGAATCCGGGGATGTGCGTTGTAATAATGCAGTTGGATTGTTGTATATGCGTCGTGGTCAGTTTGCTATGGCTGAGTCCTACTTCCGAAAAGCTGTTGAAACCCTGACTGAACGTAATCCGAATCCTTATGATGGAGAACCTTATTATAACCTGGGCTGGTGTCTGAAAATGCAAAAAAGGTTGGATGAAGCTTATGAGGCATTTTATAAAGCAGCCTGGAATGCTGCTTGGCAGGATGCAGCCTATTTATCGCTGGCTCAGATTGATTGTTCCCGGAAAAATCTGGTAAATGCTCTGGAAAATGTAAACAGAAGTTTGATCCGAAACTGGCATAATCATAAATCCCGCCAGTTGAAAGCTTCATTATTGAGACATTTAGGACGAAAGGATGATGCTCTTCGATGGATACAGGAATCACTTGAAATAGATCGTTTCAATTTTGGGTGTGTTTTCGAAATGTATCTGCTGCTTAACGATCGTTCGGTATTGGATGATTTTTTCAGACAAATGCGGGGCTCAGCACACGACTTTATTGAATATGCACTTGATTTTGCAGCCTCCGGCTTGTATGATGAAGCTGAGATGATATTGAAAGAATATATTGCAAATCATCCATCGAAAGGAACTTCCGTTAAATCAGTCTATCCTGTGGTTTATTATGCTCTGGGTTATTTTGCTTCTCAAAAAGGGGATTTTGCACAGGCCGGGAAATACCATAAAGAGGCGGCTGATCAGTCTCCCGAAAAATGTTTCCCAAACAAAATTGAGGAAGTAACCATTTTGCAAGAAGCTATGCAACAATATCCAGATGATGCAAAAGCACCTTATTATCTTGGTAACTTCTGGTATGCGGCACGTCAGTATGATGCGGCATTGAGTTGCTGGGAGAAGTCGGCTTCAATTGACGATCAGTTCCCAACAGTGTTGAGAAATCTCTCATTGGCATATTATAATAAAAGGAACGAAAAAGCAAAAGCAAGGCAGTTGTTGGAAAGGGCGTTTGAACTTGACAAGAGTGACTCCAGAATTTTAATGGAACTGGATCAGCTTTACAAAAAAACAGGAGTGTCTCATACCGAGAGACTGGCTTTTCTGGAAAATAATCTTCATCTGGTAGAGCAACGTGATGACTTGTATATCGAACGGATTACGCTTTGTAATCAACTTGGCAGATATGAAGAAGCACTGGAATTGATTGATCAGCGTCATTTTCATCCTTGGGAAGGTGGTGAAGGGAAAGTGACCGGACAATATATCTTATGTCGGCTTGAGTTGGCAAAGAAAGCTATAAATGAGAACGATTTTGATAAAGCGTTGAAATTATTACACGAAACTGACTCTTATCCGCATAATTTAGGTGAAGGAAAACTGATAAACGCGGAAGAAAACGACATCAATTATTATAAGGGGCTGGCATACAAAGGCCTGAAGGATGAACTCAAAGCAACACATTACCTGATGTTAGCAACACAAGGTTCTTCAGAACCTCAGCAGGCATTTTTCTATAATGACCAACAGCCCGATAAGATTTTCTATCAGGGTTTAGCCTGGAAAATTCTGGGTCATGAAGATAAAGCACGCAGTCGTTTTAATAAATTAATTGCACACGGAGAGAAACACTTATTTGATAACTGCAAAATTGATTATTTCGCGGTTTCATTGCCTGATCTGGCAATTTGGGATGATGATTTGAATGTCCGCAATCAGATTCACTGTTTTTATGTTATGGGGTTGGGCTATATCGGATTAGGTGAATTTAAGGAGGCGAAAAACTATTTGTCAAAACTCAGAGAACTGGATATTAATCATCAGGGGGGGCAGATTCATCTGCAAATGGTGATTGAAAAATGATGAATTCTACAAATTTACTATTAATTGACAAGTTTGTATGATTCTTATATGTCTGTAACAGAATAAATTTGCAAAAGAACAAGGATGCGTCGTTTGTGTATATCACAATATGATTTAAACGCAGAAATATTTTGCCTACAGAAACATTATTATAAATTAAAAGTTATCATGAAAATTTACAGGACAATCATTTCATTTCTTCTTGTTGCAGCCTATTCTGTTCAGGCGGCAACTTACATTCCGGTTACAACAAATAACACCTGCCTGCTTTTGAAGGTAAATGATAAAAACAGGCTGGAACAAACCTATTTTGGCCCCAAAATCAGGAATGTTGAGGAAATGAGAATTGTAGACCAGCAAAATTTTGCAGCCTATACCACATTTGGTACTAACCATGTCTTTGAGGCCGCTCTCAGAGCTATTCAGGCTGATGGGAATACATCCACTGAACTGGGTTATATGAATTTTTCCGTTCAGAAAAAAAATGATAACATTATATATACGACTATCTCCCTGAAAGATGAGTATTATGATCTCTTTGTCGACATACATTATAATGCATATCAGCAAGAGGATATCATCGAACAATGGGTCGAAATTAAAAACAAGCAAAAGAAAAGCGTTAAGCTGACGAATTTTGCTTCTTCAGATTTATCTTTCAATGCTTCTAAGTATTATGTCAGTCATTTTCACGGTGATTGGTCGAATGAAATGAACATCTCGGAACAACAACTGACTGAAGGAATAAAAATTATTGATTCGAAACTGGGCGTCAGAACAACACAGTTTACTCATCCGGCGTTTATACTTTCGCTTAATCAGCAGGCTGCAGAGAACAGTGGGGAAATAATCGGAGGAACATTGGCGTGGCCGGGGAATTTTCAGTTTTCTTTTGAAGTTGACAATATGGATAAACTGAGAGTGCTTTCGGGAGCTAATCCTTATGCTTCAGAATACACACTTGAAAAAAATGAAATATTTAAAACACCTTCTTTCCTGTTTACTTACAGTAACGAAGGTACAGGTAAAATGACCCGTAATTTTCACTGGTGGGCTAGAAAATACGGTATCAAAAACGGTGACAAAGAAAGAGCGGTTCTGTTGAATAATTGGGAAGCTACCTACTTTGATTTTGATGAAGCTAAATTAACAAAGATTATTGACGATGCCGCAAAAATGGGATTTGAATTGTTTTTACTTGATGATGGCTGGTTTGGAAATAAATATCCCCGAAATAATGATAATGCAGGATTAGGTGACTGGGAAACGAACCGGAAAAAACTTCCCAATGGCATACCATATCTTATAAATGAATGCCACAAAAGAAATATAAAATTTGGTATCTGGTTGGAACCTGAAATGGTGAATCCGAAAAGTGAATTATACGAGCAACATCCCGATTGGGTGATTGCCCAACCTTTCAGAGAAAGGGTAGAACAGCGTAATCAGTTGATTTTAGATTTGAGTAATCCGAAAGTACAGGAATTTGTGTTCAATGTTATCGATAAGGTGTTAAGGGAGAACCCGGGGATTGATTATGTCAAGTGGGATGCCAACCGTTATGTTTATAATTCAGGTTCTTCATACCTGCCTGCTGATAAACAAACACACCTGTTCTTTGATTATGCGAAAAATCTGATGCTAATTATGGAGAAAGTGAGGCGAAAATATCCTGATGTAACCTTTATGGCGTGCTCCGGTGGTGGAGGTCGTATCGATTATGGTTCCATGCAGTATTTCGATGAATATTGGATCAGTGATAATAATGACCCGATACAGCGAATTTTTACGCAGTGGGGGGCTCAATATTTCTTTCCTACTATTGGATTGGCAAGTCATGTGTCTGTATCTCCAAATCATATTTCTGGCCGGACTTCTCCGCTGAAATATCGTTTTGATATTGCTATGGCAGCTAAGTTGGGAATGGACTTGCAACCCTCGCAAATGACAGAAAAGGAGTATAAATTCTCTCAAAATGCCATTAAAACTTATAAAGAAATACGTAATACTGTTTTATTGGGCGACTTATACAGAATCTTATCGCCATACGGACATAACAGAACAGTATATATGTATGTGAATGAGAATAAAAGTGAAGCGATTGTGTTTAACTTCTTGATCCGAAAAGAAGTATATCCGAAACCACCTACTATTATGTTGCAAGGTCTTGATGCAAATAAACAATACATGTTGAAAGAGATTAATAAAAATCCTGATGATTGGTCGAGATTCTCAAAATACGAAGGGAAAAAATTCAGTGGAGAATACCTGATGACAGTAGGTTTGCACTTTGCTATGTATGATGAATATGAAAGCCTTGTGATTCAATTGAATGAAGTAGAATGATCACCATCATGCTACAACTGTATTATTTTTTGACAAGTTACGGACGGGATAATTGAATCATACAGTTTAACTTTGTTGATAGTTATTGAAAAACAGACAATAAATTTTTTAACTAATTTTTTATCATGAAAAAAACACATTTTTTAATTTTATTCATTTTTATTACCAGCTCCGTATTTGCACAAAATATACTGGTAAGCGGTAAAGTTACAGATGCATCTAATTCAGAAGGCTTGATTGGAGTTAGCATCGTGGTGAAAGATGGTAATACCGGAACAATTACTGATGTGAATGGAAGATACAGCCTCACAGTTTCCCCTGATGCCACATTGATATTCAGTTATATTGGTTACAAAACAAAGGAAGTGGCTGTAAACAACCAAAATCTTATTTACGTATCGATGCTCAGTGATGCGTTGGATTTGGATGAAGTTATAGTCGTGGGTACGGTAATGAAAAAAAGTGACTTAACCGGTGCTGTGGGGAGTGTCAGCGGTAAGGTGCTTGAAGAGAGACCGGTTACGAATATCAATCAGGCACTACAAGGTCGTGTGGCGGGAGTGTTGATTAATAATGCGGCCCGTCCCGATCAGGAAGCTACAATTAAGATTCGCGGTATCAATACAATTGATGGTGCAACCGATCCGATTTATGTTGTAGATGGTTTGGTAATGGATAATTTTGGTGGAGGTTTTAATGCGGTGAATCTGAATGATGTGGCATCAGTAGAAGTGCTTAAGGATGCCTCGGCTACTGCTTTATATGGTTCAAGGGGGGCAAACGGCGTAATTCTGGTTACAACAAAAAAAGGTAAGAAAGGTCAGGGAACTGTAAGCTATGATGGATGGTTCGGTATACGTACTTATGCTAAGATGCCGGAGCAAATGAACTCCAAACAACTGTCGCAGTTACGTATTGATGCTGCGTTGAATGGTTATAATGCTCGTCATCCTAATGCTACTGAAGAGGATAGGACTAATTTCTACAATAATAGAATGATGAATCCTTACAAAGCAGATGGAACCGGTGGTTTTCTTTTTGCACAATATGAGTTGGATGCATTTAATGATCCTAATTTTAAGGATTATGACTGGTTAGGAGAAGTAACGCAGGATGCGACCGAACAAAACCATGCTCTGAGTTTCTCCGGAGCCAATGAAGATGGGTCTTATTATATGAGTTTCGGCTATGCCGATAGTAAAGGATTGGTGAAAAATCTGAGTAATAAAAAATATACTGGGCGTATTAATTCGGAATATAATATTAAAAAGTGGCTTAAAGTAGGCACAAATACTCAGTTTGTTCGTGATGAAGCCGAGATTTTCGACGACGATCAGGTATTTGCAAATGCACGTGGAGCTAATCCGATGCTTCCTATCAGTAATGAATTAACATTGAATTGGGGCGGCTTTTACGACCAGAATTATTTCAATCCGTTGAATACCCTGAAAATTGAGAATGACCGAATCCGTAATCGTTTAATTTCTTCCAGTTTTGTTAATGTTAATCCTGTTAAAGGATTGCATATCCGTAGTACTTTCGCCTTAAACTTTCTTGAGGAAACAAGATTCCGATACATTCCTAATGATATTCAGCAGGCTATTCGTTATGCACACCATGGTGAGGCTACTCATAATCGCGATAATCGTACGAATTGGCAGTGGGACAACTCTATCAGTTATGACAACACTTTTGGAAAGCATCGTATAAATGCTATGATAGGATCAAGTTTCTCGAAAATTGATCGAAACTATACACAGGCAAAATCTAAAGGATTTAGCGATAATATGTTTTTATATTATAACCTGGGAGCTTCAAATTTTATTGATAGTCGAGAAGCATACTCCAATTTTACAGGTTCATCGTTAGCTGGGTTTATTGGTCGTGTTAATTATGCTTATGAAGATAAATATCTATTAACTGTTTCAACACGTATCGACGGTTCTTCTAAATTTGCTCCGAAATACAGATGGGGCGTTTTTCCTTCTTTTTCAGGTGCCTGGAATGTGATTGAAGAGGATTTTATGAAGGATCAACATTATTTTGATCAATTGAAACTCCGTGTTGGATACGGATCGGTAGGTAATCAGGAAATTGATGATTATGCTTATTTGAATCTTTTCAATCCGAATGTTCAGAAAGGAGTTACAACTTATGTTGCAATCGATAGGATTGGTACGGAGAACATCAGCTGGGAGTCACAACAACAATATAATCTGGGAGTTGATCTGTCAGTTTGGAGTAACCGGATACGTTTCTCTGCGGACATATTCCATATTTTGAACGATAACTTGTTGATGACGATGGATTATTTTGAATCTACCGGTTATAAAAAACGTGTAGCCAATGTCGGAGCAATTGAAAATAATGGAATGGAATTTTCTGTGGACTTTAATGTTTTTAAGATTAGGGATTTACAGTGGAATATTTCTGCCAACATCTCATTTGATAAAAACAAAGTTACTCGTCTGTATGGGAATAACATAGCGGTTTATAAGTATGATGGCGATCGTAATTTACAAAAAGAGGGAAATTTATTTGTAGGACAATCGCGTAACACTATTTTTATCTGGCGTACCGGAGGTATAGCGCAGGAAAGCGATATGGATCGATTGAATCAGATTGATTGGGCGGGTCGTAGCGTTAATCCTGGCGATTTGTATCCTTTGGATGTGGCTGGACCTGATGGCTCTGGTCCTGATGGGAAGATTGATAATCTGGATGACCGTGTGATTGTAGGTTCATCTGATCCTAAATTCTATGGAGGATTTGCTACTGATGTTAATTATAAGGGTATCTCACTTAATGCAGTATTTAACTATTCGTATGGTGCAAAAAAATTGAGTTATATTTATGAGTCGATGACAGGAAGTACGGGTAGGGGACTGGCTTCAATCGAATTACTTGATCGTTGGACACCGGACAATACCGGTGCTAAATATCCACGCCCCATTATTAATGATCCTGCCGATACAAGTCCTTCTTATAATACTTTTTCAGCAAGTAATATGGATCGCTCAGTGCAGGATGCTTCTTATTTGCGGCTCTCTACCCTTACGCTTGCATATACCATACCATCAAATGTTACAAAATTGATAAAGTTTAGTAACCTGAGACTTTATGCTACCGGGACCAACCTCTTCTGTCTGACTCCTTATAAAGGTTTCGATCCAGAAACAGGAGACTGGTATCCGCCGACTAAAATGTTTGTTGTCGGATTAAATGCATCGTTTTAATTAAATGTAACAATAAAAAGAATATCAATATTATGAAATCGATTATAAAGAGTATAGGAAAACTGATTGTCATATTATTCATGATACAGTTATTTGTTGCCTGTGATGACTTTCTGACTCAATTGCCGAAGTCTTCATTAACTCAGGAACAGGTGTTTACTGATTTAAGCGTACTGGAGCCCTCTGTGGATGGTTTGTATGTTTCTTACCGTAATGCCAAGGCTGGACGTGCCGGGTTGACATTCACCTTGTTGGGATTGGATGAGACTAAACAAGGTATTGTGCAGATGATGGATGCCGGGCAGTCGGGATTGGACTATTATGACGGGATGCTAAACCAGTCTTCATCTCAGGTTAGTGAAATGTGGGCGCGTCGCTGGCCTTCAATCAACATGGCAGCCAAGTGTGTCAAGGGACTGGAAATGATGATTGAAACAGAAACTGATTCTGTTAAAATTCAGTATCTTAGATTGTTACGTGCCAATGCTTGTTTTATGCGTGCCATGTCAATGTTTGAAATGGCAATGTACTGGGGAGAAGTACCGGTTGTGGAAATTATGGATTTGAAAGTTCCTGAGGTGAACATGTCCCGTCGCCCTTTGTCTGAAGTTTGGCAACAAATCTATAGCGATTTTACTTATGCTTCTCAATATCTGGCAGAAGGAAAACAAACTGGTCCAAGGGCTACTCAGGGCGCAGCTTATGCTATGCTTATGAAAGTTCATATGTATGCACAGCCTGAAAGTGGTTTTCGCAATTATGATGAGGCGCGTAAGATTTTCGAGAATAACATCAAAGATAAATATCGTTTGACCAAGAGTTATGCAACTCTTTTTGATGAAATGTGGCCCGACCAAAATGAATTTAACTTGCCGGAATCTGTTTTTGAGGTGGATTTTATTTGTAACAGCTCGGGACCGAATTATTGGCAATGGGATATGGGATCACGTACATTGGCCAGTTTGAAAGAAGGTGAAGGCTGCTATATTGGAGGTTATGATGTAGCACTGCCCACCGAGTATGCATATAAGATGAAATCAGAAGGAGGTGTCTGGGAAGAAGGTGACTCACGCAGGGCAGCAAGTATTCGTTTTGATTTTACCTATCAGGGTGTGACATATACAATTCCTTCATGGGGGGCAGATGAGCTCGATCCGCATATCAAGAAATGGGAAGACAGGCGATTGGATAAACACGAGCCTGCTTTTGATGAAGTGAAGAAAGTAGCCCGTGATGAGGAAGTTACCAGTGGTTCCAGTATTTACTGGTCGGGTAAAAACTATTTGTTCATTCGTTATGCTGATTTATTGCTACTCTATGCTGAATGTTTGAATGAGCTTGACAGAACTCCGGAAGCTTGTGTTGTGGTAAATGAGGTGCGTAAACGCGCCTTCGGGAGTAATTATGCTGGTAAAGCATGGTCAGGTTTTACAAAGGAACAATTCCGTGAAGAGATCATGAATGAGCGAATGAGGGAGCTCTGTTTCGAGGGATGGCGACGTATGGACTTAATTCGTACCGGAAAGTTTGTTGAGCTTATCAAAGCACGTAATCCTTGGGCAAAGGAGAAAAATACAATTTCCGATTTTCATGTTCGTTGGCCAATCCCTGAAAAAGAATTATTGACAAATCCGTTCATGAATCCTGAAACAGATCAAAATGCAGGGTATTAGTTTTCTATATATATAAGCGTGTGCCGGTGAATCTCCGGTTCCCGGTATGCGCATTCTAGTTTTGTTTAAGTAATAAATAAATTTTATAATGACAAAAAAAATATACATCGCTTTCCTTGCTTTGCTTGGTTACATGACAGCACTGACCGCTACTTCCTATGAGGTGGTTTCTCCCAATAATGTGTTAAAAATAAAATTGAATGTTGAGAATGGTACAAACTATGAAATTTGGCATGGTGATACACAATTGATTAATACATCGCCAATTGGTTTGAATCTGTCGAACGGAGTAACCATCGGGGCTGGTACGGTTAAGAATACACAGACAAGTTCAGTGAATAGCCAGGTCAACGTGCCGGTTGGAAAAAATAAAGTGCTGACAGAAGCCTATAATGAATTAATCATAGAGTATGACGAAAACTACAAATTAATTGTCAGAGCTTATAACGAAGGGTTGGCATACCGGTTTGTGACGGCTTTGGAAGGTGAAATTACCGTCAATAGTGAAGATGCAGTGTTTAATTTTACAACCACCCCGAAAGTTTATTTTCCCGAATGTGACTCTCATTATTATAACGAGACAGGAGATGGAGGAAAAATATATTCAGTTCATCAAGGTTTTCGCAATTTTGAAAGAGTTTATAACATTTACTCAGCTCCCATCGCATTGTCGAGTAAGTTCTCGGTAACTCCGGTTCTGTTCGAAATAAAAGAATCGCCGCTGAAGGTTGTCATCACAGAAGCTGATACTTATGACTATCCGGGTATGTATATGGAACGAAATCCTGGTGGCGGTACTCGTTCGGTACGTGGTATGTGGGCCGGTTTCCCAAAATCAGTAATTGATCCGAACAACTATTATTCGAACCATTTGGTTTATGAACGTGAAAGTTTTATCGCAAGAACAAGTGGGAGCCGGATTTTTCCCTGGAGGGTTATCATTGTATCTGATGATGATAAGTCGCTGTTGAATAATGAATTGGTGTATCTGTTAGCTGAGCCTTCACGCATTGAAGATACGTCGTGGATTCAACCGGGCATGACAGCCTGGGAGTGGTGGCATAAGGCAATGCTCGAGGGAGTTGACTTTCCCGTAGGAAATAAAAACCTGAGTGTTCAGCTATATAAATATTATATTGACTGGGCTTCAGAAAATGGAGTTGAATACATGACCTTTGATGCAGGCTATCAGGAAAGCTGGCTGTATGAATTATGCCGTTATGCAAAACAAAAGAATGTGAAAATCATTGTTTGGACCTGGGCAAGTTGTGTTCGTCAGTATCCGGGTGACTGGATAAAAAAAATGAAAGTGTTAGGGGTATCGGGAGCCAAAATCGACTTCTTTGAACGTAACGACCAGGAAGCTATGCGTTGGGGTTATGAGTTTGCTCAAAGACTAGCTGATAATCAGATGGTTGGTCTTTTTCACGGTTGCCCGGTTCCGACAGGCATGAATCGAACTTATCCTAATATTCTGAATTTTGAAGCTGTGCGAGGAGCTGAGGATAATTTTTGGAGAAGCATTGTGACACCTGATTATCATACACAATTCCCGTTTATTCGTGCGCTGGCCGGTCCGTTTGATTATACGCCCGGATCAATGCGAAACAAAACAGCAGCTGAATTTTATCCGGTCGACAGAGACAATACTGTTCCCATGAGTATGGGAACCAGGGCTCATGAGTTGTCGATGTACGTGGTATTTGATCATTGGTTGGGTTATCTATGTGATTCACCTACTGAATACAATAAATACCCTGATATTAAGACATTTCTTTCAACAGTCCCTACAGTTTGGGATAAAACATTGCCGTTAGAAGCAAAACTGGGTCAATATATTGTAACTGCTAAACAAAAAGGTAATAACTGGTATGTGGGGGGCATGACAAACTGGGATGCCAGAACTGTCACAGTAAGTTTCGACTTTTTGTCACCTGATGTTATTTATGATGCTGTAATATTCAGGGACAGTGAAGTGTCAGGTACGCAGCCCACTCAATATGTGTACCGGACCAGAACTATCTCCAAAGGAGATCAGTTAACCATCGATATGGCACAGGGTGGAGGTTTTGTTATTCAATTGAATGACCCGAATATAAGTGGTGTTTCAGAAAATCATTCGTCTGGAGATATCTCTGTTTTTGCCGACCGACAGAGTGATACACTGACTCTGTTTACCGAAAACAGGATTGAATCGGTTGAAATTTTTGATATGTTCGGAAAATGTCTGGTGAATAAAAAAAACACCAACAAGAATGGAAAAGAAACAATTAATATCTCATCACTTGAAAAAGGAATTTATATCGCTAGAATACAAACGGAGGAAAGAATGTCCTCTGTAAAATTTGTCTATTAATCTTTTATTGTCAAACAAATTATTTTTTATTATGAAAACAAATTACACTTTGAAAGGTGCAATCTTAGCACTATGCTGCTTTGCATTTCAATTGCAGGCACAAAATTTAATTAATGGAATAAACTACAACATCATTAATGATGGAACTGCTGTTGAAGTGGCTCCGCTTCCTAAAAGCGGAGATACTGATGTCAGGTATTCGCAGGCAACTATCGTAATTCCTGCTACAGTGGAAATAGGAGGAGTTACTTATCCTGTGAAAAAAATAGGGAATAACTCGCTTCGTAACAATAACAATCTGGTTTCTCTGACTTTACCGGAAGGTCTTGAAGTTATTGGAAACTCTTCTCTCGCACAATGTGAGTCGTTGCCGACAGTGGTGGTTCCTTCAACTGTAACATCTATCGAGGATTGGTCGTTTTATGGTTGCCCTGCCCTGCAAAGTATTAATATCCCCAATGGAGTAACAGCTATTACCGAGCATACCTTTCAAAACACAGGACTTAAGAGTATTGTTTTGCCTCCCAGTGTGACAAGTCTCAAAGTTTGTGCTTTTCAGGATGCAAAAAATCTGACCTCAATTAATCTAGAGAATGTCAGAGAGATTGTTGCTTGGTCGTTGTACGGAACTGCTATAACTTCTGCTGTGGTAAACAACGTAGAAAGTGTTGGTGATTGTGCTTTTGCCAAAATTCCCACTTTGGAATCAATTGAATTTATTAATGTTGGTGAACTGAGAAACTGGCTGTTTCAGGATTGTCCTAAATTGAAATCAGTAAAATTAACAGGCACTGAAATTATAGGTATGGGCGCATTCTCAGGTTGTGGTGCTTTGACTGAAATCAAATTCCCGTCATCAGTTGCTTTCATCGATGATTGGTCGCTTGAGAAAACCGGTATCACTAAAATATTTGCTTCATGGGCAAAACCGGCAGAGGATGTGGTTATTAATGCTAATGCTTTTGGAAGTGGCGACGGTAAAATAAACTTTAGTTGGTATGTCCCTGAAAGTGTATACTGGGATTGGGATGATTTCTTTATGGGTTATCTTGTTGAACTGGATCCAAACTCAGCAGTAAAAAATGTTGTGTTGGACAATAGTCAGATTTATTATTCACAAGGTGCTTTAAATTTGAAGAATCTGGATGGATATCATGTGGCTGTGTACGGTATTGATGGAAGAACGGTAGCTGATTTCAATGTTGCAGGAACTGTCGTTCAGAAAGCATTGACATTGACTCCGGGTGTTTATTTGCTACACGCTGCTAAAGCTACTGAAAGAGGTGTTGTCAAGTTTGCTGTTAGATAACTTATTTTCCTGACGATTAATCCTGTTGTTAATTGTTAAAGGGAGTGCCTGAGGATATTTGCTTGTATAGATGATTTTCGTTGTGTATCATGCTGTCAGGCACTCTCTTTTTCCTGTCTTATCGGAACGTTCTGTCTTCTAAAAATAATAATTCGCATGAGAAAAATTATTTCACTGATAATGGGTGTTATATGCTCGTTGTCGTTCTTTCTTACATCCTATGCCAACCAATCAAACGAAAAAGCTTCATTAGCATTATGGTACAAACAACCAGCACAGGAATGGATGCAGGCAACGCCTGTTGGAAACGGAAGACTTGGAGCCATGATCTATGGTGGAATCAATGAGGAAATAATAGCCTTAAACGAGATTACGCTTTGGTCGGGTCAGCCTGATGAAAATCAGGAACAGACCTGTGGAAAAGAACAATTAGCTAAAATAAGACAGTATTTTTTTTCCGGAAACCTGGAGGAAGGAAACAGACTTGCTACCCAGTATTTGTCAGGGACACCTCATTCTTTTGGTACGCATCTCCCTTTTGGTGACCTAAAAATATTATTCCATCATTCCGATAAGATTAGCGATTACACAAGAAAACTGGATATTGAACATTCGCTTACAACTGTGCTTTATACGGTGGGTAATGTAAAATACAGAAGAGAATACATGTGTTCGAATCCCGATGATGTTTTGATTGTTAAGCTTTCTGCTGATAAAGCCAATGCTCTGAGTTTTGATCTTGGACTGGATTTACTGCGTAAATCTGAGGTATTGTCTTTTGGTGATATATTAAGTTTTTCTGGGCAGGCTTTGTTCGATAAACAAGGTCCCGGTGGCGTGCTATACAAAGGTAATATCCATGTTTCGGCGCCAACAGGAGCGCTCATTGTAAAGGAAAACACTATTCATGTTGAAAATGCTACAGAGGCAATTATTACCATCGATCTGAGAACCAATTATAAAAATACTGGATATAGGGAACTGTGTGACGAAACAGTGCAAAATGCGACAAAAAAATCATATGAAGAAATTAAAAAGACTCATATCGATGATTATAAAAAACTTTTTGACAGAACTAAGATATTTCTTGGCAAAACAAAATTCGACCAGTTACCTACGGATATTCGATGGAAACAACTTAAAGAAAAAGGTAAAGACGATCCGGGTTTAATTGCCTTGTTTTTTCAGTATGGAAGGTATCTCTTGATATCATCTTCGAGAGAAAACTCTCCCTTACCGGCAAATTTACAGGGAGTATGGAATGATAACCTGGCTGCAAATATGCCATGGACCTGTGATTATCATTTAGATATCAATACCCAGCAGAATTATTGGCTGTCCAACATTGGTAATTTGCATGAATGTAATGCCCCTCTTTTCTCTTATATTGAAGATTTAGCAAAACATGGGGAAAAAACAGCCATGAAAGTGTATGGTAGTCGTGGATGGACAGCTCATACGGTAGCCAATGTATGGGGATATACCGCGCCGGGACAAGGGGTTGGCTGGGGACTTTTTCCTACAGCAGGAGCGTGGATAGCCTCTCACCTTTGGAGTCATTACCAGTTTACGCTAGATAAGGAGTTCCTGAAAAATCAGGCTTATCCGGTACTTAAAAAAAGTGCTGAGTTTTTTCTCGATTATCTGGAAGAAGATCCTCGTAACGGCTATCTGATGACTGGTCCAAGTACTTCACCTGAGAATTCATTTTTAGTCGATGGACGTGAATATGCGCTTTCGATGACTCCGACCTCCGATAGAGTACTGGTATATGAAGCTCTCGAATCGTGTATTGAAGCTTCACGGATATTAAGTGTAGATGAGTCTTTTCGTAAATCACTTGAAAAGGCAATAGTTAAGTTACCTCCGTTTAAAATCGGAAAAGACGGAACTCTTCAGGAGTGGTTCGAGGACTATGATCTTGCTCATCCGAATCACAGGCATTCATCTCATCTTTTGTCGTTTTACCCGTTTAACCAGATCAGTATGAAACAGACTCCGGAACTTGCTGAGGCGGTCAATAAATCTGTATACCGTCAACTAAACTCAAAGAACTGGGAAGATGTAGAATGGAGTCGTGCCAACATGATTTGTTTTTACGCCCGTCTGAAAAATGCAGAAGAAGCCTATAAAAATATGAAAAGCTTATTGATTGAATTCTCCCGAGAAAACCTGTTCACTATGTCGCCAGCCGGAATTGCCAGTGCAGAGTCCGATATCTTTTCTTTTGATGCCAATGAAGCTGCTCCGGCAGGACTTGCAGAGATGCTAATTCAAAGTCATGAGGGTTATATTGAATTGCTGCCATCTTTACCTAAAGAATTAAAAACCGGCTATTTTAAGGGAATATGTGTGCGTGGTGGCGGTGAAGTAGATTTGAAGTGGAAAACCGGAAAAGTTATATCCATGAAATTGACTGCAAAGGAAGATAATGTGTACAAAATCCTTGTTCCATCAAATCTGGCTAAACTACACCTAAGGAAAAATGGAGTGAAATTTATCCCTGAAATGATAGGAAACTTGCTCACAATTCATTTGAAGAAAGGAGAATATATTATCCTCAATAATAAATAACGGATAAACTATGCCTTTTCCTGTTTCATATAAAAGGATTACTCAACTGAATGGAGTAGATGTTATTTTATTTCACCTTCAGAATAAAAATGGCTCTTATGCTGAGGTTTGCAATTATGGGGCTACATTGATATCCTTAGTTGTTCCTGATGCGACAGGAGAAATGAATAACATCATTTTGAATTATACTGATATTGAAGACTATTTTACTGATACGAATTATGTCGGAAGTACAATTGGACGATTTGCCAACCGTATTGCTAACGCCAGATTTGAGCTTGACGGAGAAATGTATTTACTAGATAAGAACGATGGTGAGAATTCAAATCATGGAGGGTATAAAGGGTTTAATACAAGGGTGTTTTCGCATGAGATAAAAGATGATCGTTTGATTTTATCCTATATTAGTCAGCATGGCGAAGGAGGTTTTCCAGGAACACTCAACTTCTCTGTCAGCTATTCGTTTTCGGATGATAATCAATTGAAAATAGAATACAAGGCTGATACTGATAAGAAAACAGTTTTTAACCCAACTTGTCATGCCTATTTCAATTTGTCGGGGGGAGATGACCTTATTCTGAGTCATGAACTGAGAGTTCTTGCAGATTATTATCTGGAAACTAAGGATGATTTTATACCTACAGGAGTTATAAAGCCTGTCAAAGATTCTGCCTTTGACTTTACAGAATATCAGGAAATTCAATCATTGATGCCTCTGAAAAATGAAGTTTTACCAGGCTACAATACATATTTTATCAGTAATTCGGAAGCCGCGATGAAGCATCTTGCGTCTCTGCGAGAACGAAATTCCGGAATTACAATTGATGTATACTCAACCATGCCTGGTATACAAATTTATACCGGAGATTATTTGTCTAAACCACACCGACCTTTGTCGGGTATCTGCCTAGAAGCACAATTCTTTCCTGATGACCCTAATCAAGCGCATTTTAAAGCCAGTATTTTAAATGCAGGTAAAACAGTTAAACACAGTATCTGTTTTTTGATAAGATGATTTCTTTAATGTCATGAAGAAGAGAAATCTACTATTACCAGTGATCTTATTTGCTACTTACTCCTTGTTAGGGGTAAATATTAGTGAGATTTGGACATGATAATGTAGCTCGTATGAAGAAAATCATAATACTTAGATCTAATTTTTCAAACAGGAGGATTATAAACGAAAACATCCGATAACATATTGCTGTCGGATGCTTTTTCATTTATTTTCTTATTTGTGCCGCTTGGATCTCTTATCTTTCATTTTGGTAACAGCTCTTCAAATAAGAATAGCGTTTGTTGTAAAGTCCTGCGACATGCCCAAACTTATAACAATTAAAAAATATCAATAAATTTAATTGCTTTTCTTCAGCAACACTTCATCAATAGCCTTTTTGAATGTTTCCTTCGGAAGTGCACCCTGTGCCATTTGTGGCTGTTCATTCATCGGACAGAATAGAAGTGAGGGAATGCTGCGTATGCCGAATGCGGCAGCCA
>JARKQF010000141.1 GCA_029973975.1 Paludibacter sp. | reverse complement strand
ATTCAGACTTTTCAATCCAACTTATAAATCCTAAAACCCATGAAGTATTAGCAAGTTCAAAGGATTATACCGGTAGTTCTTTTCTTGTTATTCCTTCACAACTATATCCGCTTGATTTTGAGGAAAAAGAGGCTTTGCAGTTAATTCTCATCAATCCGTTTTCAGAGATTATGAAACGTATGGCGCTGATGTTACTGGGTTCGATTATTTTTTCTGTGATTTCACTGCTGGCTTTCAGATTCCTGATTTTAACATTGGCGAAACAAAAGAAACTGGTGAAGTTTAAAAATGAATTTTTGAGTAATATTGCACATGAATTGAAACGGCCGGTTTCGAGTCTGATTGTGAATTTAGATTGTTTGAAGGAACCGGAGGTCTTTGGTAATGAGGGTATGCGTGATATGATGCTGAATAATTCCGTGAATTCTCTTACAGAGCTGAATGGAACCATCAGTATGATTGTAGGTTTGGCAAAGGTGGAAGAGGGCTTGCTGGTACTGAACAAACTGCCGGTCAATCTGGTTAAACTCATTGACGATCTGAAGAGTAGATTTATCAGCTCCCTTACCAAGAAAATAACAGTAAACACCCATTACGAAACAGAGGAAATAATCATAACTGGCGATGGATTGATGTTAACACAATGTTTTGCAAATCTGATAGATAATTCTATCAAATATTCAAAACAACAGGTAAATATTGATATTTCGGTATTAATTCATGCTAATACGGTTGAGTTGAACTTTAAGGATAATGGTATTGGTATACCGGCAGATAAGGTGAATAGTGTTTTTGAAAAGTATTCACGGGTTGATAATAACGTTAAAGTCAATGGGTTTGGAATCGGACTCAATTATGTGAAAACGATTATAGAAAAACATGGAGGAAGTATTGGTGTAACCAGTGAATTGGGTGTGGGGTCTAACTTTAAAATAATTTTACCAAAAAAATAAGACACAAATGAAACGGACATGAAATAATTTAGTCAATTATTAGCTTAAATGATAAATTGTTGGATTATTTCATCGAGAGTTCCATTCGACAACAAAAAAATAAAATTTAAACGAATGAAAAAGATCTTGGTTGTAGAAGATGATCTAAACTTGGGGACCGCTTTGGTTGGATTCCTGGAGATGCAAAAGTATGAGGTCTATTATGTGAGTAACGGAGATGAAGCTATTGCCGAATTTCAACAGTTCTCTCCCGACCTGATTACATTGGACGTAATGCTGAATTGTAGTATTGATGGATTTGAGATTGCGCGTAAAATCAGAAAATTCAGTGATGTGCCTATTATTTTCACGACCTCACGTGACGGAAATGAGGATTATGAAATTGGATTCGGAATTGAGAATAGTGATTATGTACGCAAACCCTATCGTTTAGTTGAGTTGATGCTCCGGATAAACAAAATGGTAGAAGCCGAAATGACCTCTGCCGCCGCAGCCAATGATAATCAATTCCGGATAGGCAGGTTTAAATTCTTTCCTGATGAACAGTCGCTTAAGTTTGATAAGGGTGACATTCATTTGAATCACCTGGATTCTGTAGTGCTGGCCTTACTTTGCCGAAATAAAGGTAACTTTATGTCACGGGAGGAGATTATTAAAATTGTATGGCAGGTTGAAGAAACCAGTTCCAAAGAAGCAGCTTTGTATAATTCGATTTCCAGATTGAAGAAATATCTTTATAATGACGACCAGGTCGTAATCGAGAACAAAATTCGTTTGGGTATCAGGCTTCGCGATTATGAAGAAGGAGAGAAGCGGGACTAAGTTGCGTATAATCATAAGAAACGCCCTACTGTTATATAGCAGTAGGGCGTTTTCAATATTGCAAACTAATACGTTTTTTATTGAAGCTTGACAAGCGCTTTCTTAATTCTATCAAATGCTTTAACCAAATTTTCGTCGGATGTCGCATAAGAAAGACGAATGCAGTTTGGTGCACCGAAAGCGCCACCGCCTACACAGGCAACGTGACCTACTTCAAGCAGATACATAGCCAGGTCTCCCGAATTCTCAATTTTTCTTCCTTCAAAAGATTTTCCGATGTATGCACCTGCATCAGGGAAAATATAGAATGCGCCTTGTGGTTCGCTTAATTTCAAACCAGGAATCTGAGAGGCAAGCTCAACAACCAGTTTTTTTCGACGTTCGAAAGCGACACGCATTTCTTTTACGCAGGATTGATCGCCGGTATAAGCTGCTTCCGCAGCTTTTTGTGCAACCGAGCATGGTCCCGAGGTGTATTGACCCTGAAGAGTATTACAGGCGGATGCGATCCATTTTGGAGCGGCAATCCAGCCGATACGCCAGCCGGTCATGGCATAACCTTTGGAAACACCATTGATAATTACTACGCGATCACGTATGTTTTCAAACTGGGCAATACTTTCGTGGGCGCCCAGATAGTTGATATGCTCGTAGATTTCGTCAGATAAAATATAAATATTCGGATATTTAGCCAGTACGTCAGCCAGACCTTTTAATTCTTCTTTGGTATAAACGCTTCCAGTCGGGTTCGAAGGAGAACAGAGAATAAGCGCTTTAGTCTTTGGCGTGATAGCCGCTTCAAGCTGAGCCGGAGTCATTTTGAAATCCTGCTCGATGCCGGCAGAAACAATTACAGATTTCCCATCTGCCAGGGTCACCATTTCCGGATAACTTACCCAGTACGGAGCAGGAATAATTACTTCATCACCTTTGCCTATAATAGCGAGCAACACATTACAAACCGACTGTTTAGCTCCGTTCGAACATACTATTTGTTCCGGTTTGTAATCTAAACCGTTTTCATTCTTCAGTTTTGCACAAATGGCATTGCGCAAAGCAGGATAACCGGGAACCGGAGAGTAGAAAGAAAAGTTGTCATCCACTGCTTTTTTAGCAGCTTCTTTTACGTGGTCGGGCGTGTAAAAATCTGTTTCTCCTACACTCAAATTAATGACATCGATACCCTGAGCTTTCAACTCGTTGCTTTTTTGTGACATGGCCAGCGTTTCTGAAGGAGAAAGGGCTGCCAAACGGTCTGATACTGGAAACATAATTTATCGGTGTTTTTGTTTTGTTGTTATTTCTGGCCACAAAGATAAATAAAAAAAGCAATATTTCATGATATTCTCCAAATCAGCATATAAAAGTAAATGAATTTTAATAAATTATGACAAAATAACATCTGGATGACTTATTTGATAAGTTTTAATCCCGAGGTAGCCGATTCATCATTGGGTCTGAGTGTGATAGCGTGATTGAAAAGGATACTGGCTTCTGCCTGTTTTCCAAGATTAAGTTTGGTCCATGCCAGCATAATGACAGAGTCGTAATCAAGAGGATACAAATTTACTACCTTTTCAAAGAGTTTTACCGCGTTCAGGTAGTCTTTCCTGTTGTAGTAAATGACTCCTAACCAGTAGTTTGCAATCGTGTTTTGTGGGTCAATTTTCAGGATCTGGTGGTATTGCTGTTTGACTTTTTCCCACTGTTCAGTTGCACTGTATGGTTTTACAATACCGAAACGTGCCTCAATTGAATAGGGCTTAAGTCTGATAGCATTGAGGTAGTATTTCTCTGCTTCAGCATGTTGTCTTGATAAGTAATGCAGCCATCCCATCCGGATGTTAACAAAGTAATTATCAGTTTTATAAACTTTCTTTAGCTCATTAATTGCTATAGTGTACTTGCCTGTTTTCTCTGCTTCGTAACTTTTGTAAAAAACCTGTTGCCAAATTGCCTGATTCTGTGCACTTATTATCATAGCCATAATAAGAAAACACACAGTAACTGTTTTTCGAATTATATTTTCCATATCAAACCCCCTGTAATTGAATGTTGATTATATGTCATATCAGTTGTTAATAGCTCTTTTGTATCATAATTGTAATTCAAATATATCGTCAGGGGCTTGATTATATACCAAAACCCGGAGATGCCTGATCTGAAAATGGTTGGGTCTGGTGAATTATAAAAGTACAAGCCATTGTTGTCAATGAATTGATTGAGATTTCCCAGATTTACATAAGCTTCAGTCCACAACCGGTTGAAGAGCATAATTCCGGCTGTTTGCTTAATTACATTTCGCCCGTAACTATAATTTTGCCCTGTACTATAATTCAGCCCTGTTTCAATAATTCTGTAGTAAGATGTAGTCAGATTTATATTGTTTCTTCCTGCTGAATTTATACCCAGATGTATCCCTAACTGTTTAGATCCGAGCCAATCGTTGTCGAACGAAGCTCCCGACAATGCCAGATCGAAACGGTTCAGTTGTTGTGTTATCTTCCCGTAAAAGATATTTCCGGGATAGTAAAAGGAGTCAGAACCATATATCACCTTCGAACCAACAGAATGATAGCCGATACTGATGTTGGTTTTTGCGGTTGGATTCCAGCCTAATAAAACAAAATATTCATTTTGCCAGGTTTGTGTTGTATCCGTGTTTTGATTAAAAGTGGAGAAACTTTGATATAAGCTTAATTTGTATCCAATCTGACTGTTAAGTCCGAGACGCATATAGTGGGCCTGATGTATGTCAGGATTATCCGGCATTTTAAAGCTATATTCCAGATCAATCGCGTCGGCTATCCTGAGTCGCTTTTCCCCTATTTGTTTCAAATTCGATTCAGAAAGCCGGGATGCATGGAATCTTGCAAAAGCTGTTCTACCGGTATTTTGGCCATTGTAGTAAAGATACAAACGGGATATTTCATCTGCAGGATCATAATCCAATGCTTTTTCGTAATGCAGCATGCTTTTATAAAACTGTTTTTTTATAAAATAAGCGTATCCTACCCGTTGCTGAAGCCATTTAAAGTCAATGTTATTTCTTTTTGCCAGTTCAGCAGTTTCAATCAGTCCGTCCCAATCTCCAGCGGTAAACTGAGCATAGCTCAGGCTGTCAATTGATGTAATAGAAGTCTGATCATTTGCATAACCATGCAAACCGTAAAAAACCAGTAAAAGAGCAATTATATTGATTAATTTCATACCTGATTTATATGAGCCTTTTTGCATGAATAACTTTCTTGTCCGAAATATAATCAAAAGAGTCGAGTCCATGTTGGTTTATCCTGATCTTACTTTTAGCCTTGACTGATTTTTTTCCAAAGGTTGAAATACTAATTTCAGTCTTAATCTCTATCTCAGATGTGTCGAGCGAATGATCTATTTGTTCGACTTTTTCAGTATAACCTGCTTTCAGAAAATTAAAAAATGGTGCAGTAAAGTCATTCAGACTACTTATAAGTTTTTTATTTTCAAGTAAATGAATCGGGATGTTATCGTCTACAGGGATATTAGTCTCTGATAATAATACTTTATAAGCAGATAAGAAAAAATAATAAAGCAATGATTTCCGGCTGCCGTAAAATGCCGTAAAGTAAAACATCATGTTGTCGCAGGTGTAGTAGGCAACTGCATCCGTTTCCCTGCTGTGAAGATATTTGTAGTTAAATGCATCAGTATAGGCATCCCAGTGCTCGGTTTTTTCATTGCCATTCTCATCCTTGGTATATATTTTCAGATTGGTATCCGGTAATATGTTGAATGCGTTGTACAAAAAAGGATGTTGACGTAGATTTGTAACCACAGTATTCACTTCAGGTCTTGAGAATTGTTCCAGACTTTTATTTTGTATGTTGATGAAATAAGAGATTGGGTAATCAACCGTTTTAGAACCAATAACCGGATAATGTTGCAGTTGAAAATGCAGGTGTGGATAGGGCGATCGACCAGAGTTTCCACATTGTGCCACAACATCTCCGCATTTTACGAAATCCCCTTTTTTTACTTTAACAGATCCTTTTTTCAGGTGTGAGATTTGTGAATATAATCCTGTTATATGTTGAACAACAATGCTATTTCCCCAATTGTGAGTTGTGTTGACTTCTCCGATTGCATTGTCCTCGATATGCTCTACAACATCCATTACAAATCCATCAGCAGGAGCAGTAACCGGTTTTCCAAAACAATAGTAGTCGTCACATGTCAAACCTGTTGATTTGTAAGATTTCTTTTCATCGTCCAGAACCATAAAATCAAATGCTTTACCCCATTCATCTTTATGAGTAAATGCTCCGTCGTGTCCCTGAGTTACAGTCCATTCTCCCCAAAATGGCAGTTGAACCGGATAGAATAGGAATCTGTTCAGTCTTTCCTTGTTGTTAAGATAGGCATACAGATTTGTTTCCGGAGAATAATGTTGAATGGGGGTAAGAACAAGCTTTTTCTGGCTACTTCGCTGTTGTAGAAAATGAACGAACAGGATGGTGATGATGGAGTATGGTAGTGAAAAAACCGGAAGTTGTATGAAGCTGAATAGTTTTGTAAAGAAAACCAGCACGATGGATGTCAGTGGTACCAACAAGATGGTCCATAAGTAAGATGACTTCGATGGAATAACAAAAAATCCACCCATGGCAATAGCAACCATCATGAAATTCGCTCCGATATTATAATAGGTAATACTGGCAGCTTCTGATCCGGAGAATTGGGCAAAGATATAAGCAGAAATAAATCCGATAACCGACAAAGAAAAAAATATGCGTGAACTGATGAGTAATGCCAAGGCAATGATGATACCGGTTATCAGGTTATTCTGGAAGAAAATCGAACTTAATGAGCGCAGGTAAATTTCCAGTAATTTATTTAACTCCCAGGATTCGATGTATTGGTAAATCGAAAGAAGAGAACTTCCCCCAACAGAATACATCTCGTTAATCCAAAATATGTTGCGTTGAGTCAGGCCGAGATTCTCGTACAAGGACGATGGAAGTACGACAAACCAGAAAGCCAGAATAAACGGAATGCTCAGAAATGGTAAACCATATTTAAATAACCAACCACCCAATGCCACGGACAAAATCAGTGTAAGTACGGAAGAGAGCGCGAGTAAGGTGAAAAAAACAATACCCGGATCGAAGAAGGTTCCAAGTCCTATGCCCGTGATTAAAGCGTTGAAGCTCAGTATCCCATTTCGCAACTGAACCTTGTCAAAACCAAGTGAGTTGGCTAACAAAACAGTAATAATTACAGCAAACAGTCCGCTTAACCCCGCATAGAAATTCAGGAAGGTAGCCAGCATGACAGCTATTGCCATGAAACGGTTATTCAGAAAGAAGATAATGGAGTAACTGTTTAAGATGGCGGGGAGAAGTGTTTCCCGGATGTTTTTGTAAATGCTGTTCAACTGTATATGTTTTATGGTTCTCTCATTTAGATATTATATTAATCAGAGCCAGGGGAACTCCATGGCTCTGAATTAATATGTTATAAAAGGTCTGCAAACTTAAGAAAATCTTTTAAAATTGTATTGTGTTTGCAGATTTAATTGCTAGAACACAACTTTAAACTCAACCCTTCTGTTTTTGGCTCTTCCTGCTGCAGTGCTATTATCAGCAACCGGCATGGTCTCGCCGTATCCTTTTGATGTCATTCTGTTTTCGTTGACACCTTTACCAACAAGATACAGTTTAACAGCATCAGCACGTTTCTGGGACAATTCAAGGTTTTTATTGTCATCACCCTGACTGTCACTGTGACCATTGATTTCAAGTGAATAAGCCGGATTCAGTTTCATAATATCAGCAATCATATCCAAAATCGGATAGGATGTTTTCTTTATTACATCTTTACCTGCTTCAAACTGAATTCCTTGTAATGCTTTTGTGAAAACTTTTTTGGTTTCTTCTTTTACTTCGGGGCACCCTTTGTTTTTAGCGACGCCAAATTGATCAGGGCATTTATCCAGATAGTCAGCAACACCATCTTTATCTGTGTCTATTGGCCTTCCTTCAGCATCCACCTTTACTCCTGCCGGTGTATCTGGACTCTTATCTAAATAATCGGGTACACCATCTTTGTCACTGTCAACCGGACAACCATTTGCATCTACTTTAATACCTGCAGGTGTTTTGTCGCATTTGTCCAGATAATCAGGTACGCCGTCTTTATCTGTGTCTATTGGTCTTCCTTCTGAATCTACTTTAACACCAGCCGGCGTATTGGGACTTTTATCCAGATAGTCAGGTACACCATCTTTATCACTGTCAAGTGGACGACCTTCTTGGTCTACTTTAACACCGGCCGGTGTGTTTGGACTTTTATCCAGATAATCTGGTACTCCATCCTTATCGCTGTCAACCGGACAGCCGTTTGCGTCAACTTGCACTGATTGAGGAGTTTCTAAACATAAATCTCTTTTGTCAGGTACTCCGTCTTTGTCTTTGTCTGCTGTTTTTCCCAATGTAAAGACAAAACTTAATACATGTTTTCCGAATCGGTCATTTCCATCCACGGATTGATAGATTGGATTGCTTGCTCCTCTGTTCTCATCACGAAGGTCTCTGTTGGTAAAATTATAAACATATTTGTATTGCATGGCAAAACGGTCGCTTATCTGATATTTCAAACCAGCACCCAGCGGGATAATTAAATCTAATCCGTCGGTAACCCTTGCCGGATATCGTTCTGCTTCAGGCCTGAAGTTGTTATTATAGGCAGCTAAACCAGCTCCTAAAGTCAGAAACGGATAGAATTTTGCCTCTTTACTCAGGATATAGCCATTGTTAAACTTATAGTCCAAGTGCAAATCGGCATCAAACTTTCTGACAGAGAACCGATTAATTTCACTCAAATAATAACCGTAATTTCCATAACTACCTTCAAGTCCGATGTTGAATGAAGGACTCAGGTACATCGACAGATTAAGACCACCTCCGGGATAAACAGCTGTGCTGAAGTCCCACAACCCATTACCATAGTCTCCTTTGTACTCATTGTTGATTAGATTAATGTCCAAAGCAAATTTGTTGTCAGCAGTCTGTGAAACTAACAAAAATGAATAGAACCCAGCTAAAATAGTCAATAAAATTTTTTTTGTTTTCATAAGATTTTTTTTAAAATGTGAATAATTAGTTTTATTGTAAAAAAGTCATGAAAATTTAGTTTGAAAAAGTAATAATATAATTGATTAAACAAATGTTTTCTTATTAATAGTCAGATTTTAAATAAGATATGCTTTCTGTTTACTTCAGATGATTAGGTACAGATTCCAACGAATCTATATATTCCATGGTTTCCGCTTTTCTGATTATATGAGTATTATTCTCAGTATCAATTAATACAACATTTGGTCGCAATGTAATAAACTGCATCCACTGAGTCATGTTATAGGCGCCCACCTGATGAACAACCAACTGATTCCCTTTTTCGAGTAAAGGCATTACGATGCTTTCGCGTACAATGTCAATATTCATGCATAAAGGACCGTAGAGTATCATTTCTTCTGTTTGTTGCCCCATCGGCTGAGCCGGACTGACCTTGTGTTCATACCAAAGGGATGTAAATAAACTGTTGAGCCCAAAGTCAAGAATGGTAGCTCTGCGTCCGTCGGATAATCGTTTAGTTGCCAATACGGTTCCAAGTAAATAGCCGGCGTCGTCAATTAATGCACGACCGCTTTCTAAAATCAATAAGGGAAGTTCTTCCTGACTAAACCCATATCCCAGAATTACATCGGTTATGGCATCAGCAAACTGATCCAACGTAGGAACTGTGTCTGTACCGGGAAGATAAGCGCCTTTCAATGTGTTGGTTGAAGGGAAACCACCTCCCAGATCAATGTATTGTAAGATCTTACCATAGCGTTCCTTTACACTCCATGCTAATTCGCAGAGATTCCTGGCAGCTGTCGCATAGGCAGCAGGAGAAAGCATGAAAGTACCGATGTGGCAATGCAATCCTACCAGCTCCAGATTTGGAGAGTTTATGATACGAGTCAGCGCATTCCAGGCCTGACCGTTTTCAAAATTAAAACCAAACCTGTCCCATTTGGGGTAAATTCCCGTATCCATATTGATACGGATTGCAACGCGGGGTCTCAGCTTATGTTCTTCACTTAAACGAATCAAGGCATAAAGTTCATCATAATGATCGATATGAATGAGAGAGTTCTTTTTTGCTGCAGTTACCAGTTGCTCATCGCTTTTGTCCGGACCGTTGAAAATGATTTTATTACCCGGCACCCCGTTTTTCAGAGCTTTGTTGTATTCAAATCCAGATACAACCTCAGCCCATGAGCCCTCCTGATGAAAGATCTGACAAACTGCGTCTAAATAGTTGGTTTTATACGACCATGCAAATTGAACTTTGGGGTACCGGGTTTTAAAAATTCTGGAGGCATTTTGAAAGTTTCTCCTGATTTGTCTTTCAGAGATAACAAATAAAGGAGAACCATATTCTTTTAATAGTCCCTTTACTGATACACTTTCGATGTGTGTAACCGGTTCATTTTCTGTTTTTGTACCGAATTTATTCATCAGCCCTGTGTTCATTTTTCGCAGGGTCGGTCTTTCGTATCTTTTCTTTTCCATAGCAAAATGCCTCCAGAATTATTGATGGTATACGTTATATTGTGTGCTACTCCATAAGTGGTATTACTAACTCACCCAGGTTAATATTAACACCTCCGGTAACCGACACATCTTCTTTCAGGACACCAGTTTCACCGGTTGTCAGATTTTCAACCATTATATCGTATGTTCCGCTATATAGTCCGTGCAATACAAACAAATTATTTTGCAAGGTGTCAGAAACAGTTGCGATAGTATCTCCGTTTATATCGGTTGTGAATACCCTGGTTGCGACATCAGCCGGTAACAGGTTGCCATAAATTCTGGACGAGTTGGCTGTGATGTATGCCCTTATCACGGGTTTAAGCAAATATTCACCGTTGCCTTTTAAAACAATAGAGCGTGATGCGTCAAAATCGATGACAACCTTGTAACCGCTGGTTACTTCCGAGTTTGATTGAACATTCAGCTTTAATCCGGACTGTTGTGCACTTGGAGTCTGTATTGGCAGTATAGAACTGTCACTTAACATAACTGTATTGTTATCGCCGAGAATCAGTCTTACCTGATGAATTTTCACCCCGGTTTCAAGTTCAATGTTGGATAATAATGTATCTTTACCATTTGAAAAATCTAACAGATTTATTACCACCGGACTCATAGGTAAATCAATCCAGGCGTCTTCGCCTTCTTCTGAGCTAATTGAATACTTGATGGCCTGAACATCTACGTTAACAGCCAGAATATCCTTATTGGCAGGGGCGTCTGTCAGATAGAATCCGACTGTTTGTTTGTCATTTGTATTACAAGCAACTAATAATACTGCAATGAGTGCTGCGAATACTAATTTTGTTGTTTTCATTGTTTTCTGTTTTTTTGTTAGACATTTTAATTAAGCATTTTTTTAGTTTTGGTTTACGTTTCAGCTGAAAGTAAGATTTGGTTGTCCTGTTAATTAACTATTTCTTTTTTATACCAATAATTCAATTTTTAATATTATAGTTCTCCGTTACCTGAGATCATCTGAAACTCCTTGATGTTTGTAATTAAGTCCCATGCGTACCGGATGAAAATTTTTCCGACTTCATATTCCTTAAAAGGTTCAACTTTTTTTCCCATGGCCATTTTCACCAGACTGGCTGGTTGATTTTGTCCGGCTGCTGCTGTCAGGTAAATCCATGCCGGAAATCTGGGATTTACTTCCATGATGTAAGGTTTTCCATCATCGGTAAGCATCACTTCCAGTTCGCAGCCCCCCCGCCATTGGGTAGTTTCGATAAATTTGCGGGCAAGTTCCACGAGTCTGTCATCTTCTAGTGTAATGCCGGCCCATGCTTTACCCTTGTCTGTGATATAAAGTTTCCGCATGGGAACGATGCTGATGGCATTACCTTCGCCATCGCCCAGTGCTGCAATGTTAATTTCAGTGCCTTTGATGAATTTCTGAATGATGATGGGTAATCCCCATTTAGCCATAATTTTGAGAAAAGCTTTTTCGGCTTGATCGTAACTACGGGCAATTACTGCATCATAAAATTTGCCTTTTACCACTATGGGATACTCCAAATCATCCTCCATCTTTTTCAATTCACGGAGTTCATGTAATATCCTATCTTCGGGAACCAGAAACCCATGTTTTTGTCCGAAATCGAATAATTTTATCTTATCTCTTGCCTCGAATTGATTTAGTTCAGGTAAGAAGGTCCGGATACCGTGTTGTTGTAATTTGCTTCTCAGTTTGATGAAATTATATAATTCTGCATCAAAATTAGGAATAATCAGATCCAGTTTTTCCTGCTCATGGATGTATATCAACCTGGTATACAGGCTATCTGTGCCTCCCGAAGGATAAGGGATCTGATAGGTTTTGTCTACGAGGTCATGCATATATAATCCCGGTTCTAATGCTTCATAGGAAAGTCCGATGATTCTGACTTCAAAATCCTGACACTCCCGGATAGCACGAATAACAGCAACTCCGGGGCCCGGACTGTCGATGGCATTTAATGCAGTAACGGCTATGACAATTTGTTTTTTCATTCTGGACTATTCGAGGATGCTGTAATCTTTTAATAAAGCTGTAAACTCATCCAGGTCACGTTCAAGTAACATACGGTCAACATCGTAATTCCCACTGATTTCTTCAATAATCTCGTGAGTTGACTTGTCCTGTTTCAGCAGATTGATGATTTCCGAACCTATTCCATTTGTTGAGAATGAATCTCCGGTGGCAGGATTAAAAAGAAATCCTTCGTCGCTTACAGCTATGTTTTTGCGAATTCTCATAACGATGTTGGTTTTGTTGGATGCAAATGTAAAAATGCCGAAAAATGTTTCCAAATTTTTTCAGTACAAAGCGAAGAGTTTTCAGTGAAATTAAACTCAGAACATAATTTTTTCAGTAAACTCCCCGATTTTTACAATGAAAATACCTTTTACAGGAAGATGTAAGTTCATAACTTCAGTAAATGCCCTTTGTTTGGTAAGGGATAAACCTTGTAAAGTATAAATTTCGACGTAATCGTCTTGTTTTAGGTTTTTGATGGTTAATCCGTCGCGTGTTTTAAAGCATTGATAGGATTGCCCGAAGGTGATGTGAGTCGAAGTGTTGAAATTGACTTCTGTTATATTCGCAAATTCTCCCCAATAGGGGGCACTTCTGTATAGTATAAGGGAACCTGTTGGTACTGCTAAATTACAATTTGTTTTACTGACTAAATCCAGGGTGTAATAATCAACTACCGGAGGAAAAGCTTTTGCAACGCCCAAATTTATTAAGTTTGAACAGGCGTAAAAGGCACCTGCTCCGATTGAGTCTGTGTTTTTCGGTATGGTTAAACTGGAGATTCCTGTGCAGTATTCAAAAGCATATTCACCTATTTTCTGAATATTGTCTGTTAAATTTATCTCAGTTAGTTTACTGCACCCGTCAAATGCAGCATACCCAATATGTTTTACAGATGACGGAACGGAGTATGCTCCTGCTTTGTTTAACGGGCATAAATAAAGCTGTTCCTGATTTTTGCTGAATAAAACGCCGTCGGCAGCGCTGAAATATTGATTTGTATCATCGACTGTAAATCCATTAATTGCAGAACAATTGTAAAAAGCATATTCACCAAGATAATTAAGGGAGGCGGGTAAATGGATATTCCCTGTAATCCCTGTGCAATTGTTAAAAGCCCCCGGATCGACACTAATTGTATTTTGGGGTAAGGTAATCGTACCGATTTTAGCCGTGGGGCAAATAATGATTCTATCCTTTGATTTTGAGTATAAAATGCCATTTTCAGCCGTAAAATAAGGATTGAGCGCGTTTACAGCATAAGCTCCGATCTGAGGACAACCATAAAATGCATAATATCCAATATAATCGGTAGTCAGTGGAATGGTAATAGTGCCGGTTAGTTTGGAGCATTTGTAAAATGCATGACTTCCTATTAACTTTACTGAATTTGGAATGGTAAATAGTCCTGTTTTTGCACCGGGACAAATAAACAAAGTATCAAGATTCTTGCTGTACAAGATGTCATTGGATGATGCGTAGTCAGGATTGGATGCATTTACAGAAAAGGACTTCAGATTATTACATTCCATAAAACAATATGCACCAAGAGTTATAAGGGTTGCCGGTACTGTTACGGTACCGGTTAAGTTGTAGCAGCCGTAAAAGGCCCCATCACCCAATGTCGTAACACCGTTTGGGATTGTAAGATCCCCGAAGATTCCCGAGCAATAAGCGAAAGCGTATGTTCCTGTGGAAATTAATGAAGTAGGTAATGTTACTGCTGTGAGACTGTAGCAGTTTTCGAAAGCTGAATTAGCAATATGCTTTACCGTTGATGGAATGGTGTAACTTCCGGTTTTGGCATTCGGGCATACCAGCAGCGTGTCTTGTGTTTTATTGAATAAAACACCGTTTGAGCTGCTGTACCTCGTGTTTGAACTGTTCACCGAAAATGAACTTAATGCGTAACATCCGTAGAAGGCATATTCGCCAATTGATTTTACAGATGCCGGAACGTTAATTGAAGTCAGGTTCCAGCAATAATAAAATGCAAGTTCCCCAATCGATTTGATAGTTGGAGGAAGCGTAATCATTGTCAACGATGGTTTGTATGATAGTAATGCAGGGTTGTAAAAGGCGTAAGCCGGAAATTCATTTGCTGGATAGCTTGCCTGTGTGCCGGTATTGGTACCGTCTGTTCCACTATAAGAATTGATAATGGCGTCAGTAAAATTCAGTGAGGATACTTTCTTTATATGGTCTCGTATGAAAGCAATATCTCTTGAATCAATATTCCCTGCAACCGACAGGTTAATGAGATTGGTACGGTCGCTTTCATTCAAATGTTTAGCAAGAGTTCCGGCAGTCGTTACATACACCGATTTGGAAATCTGAGCCTGTAATATGAGAGAGAATAATACGCAAAACGACAATAATAGTGATTTTCTCATTTTTGCTGATATTGTTATTTAATGAAATTTCTTCCAAGATATTGCTGAAAATTCTCTTTATATTGTTCCCCGATTGGAATGAATTTCTTTTGCTCAATAAATATCCTGTTTTTTTCTACCGTCTGAATTTTATCAAGGTTGACAATAAAGGATCGCTGCACACGCATAAACTTGTCAGCAGGGAGTTTGGCTTCAATATTTTTCAGTCGCATGAAAGTAGTGATGCTTTCCCCTTTATTCAGGTATATTTTGATGTATTCATTGGCGCTCTCAATATATAGAATATCCGATATAAGCACTTTGACCACTTTTAAATTAGATTTTACATAAATGTATTCGTCGACATGCTGATTGTCTTGCTGTACCTGTTCCTGTAGTTGTTTCTTCTGTTTTTCTTCTTCTATCCAGAAAAGGAAGACTTTGTATGTGGTGCCGATCCCGATTACAAGTAAAGCAATAGCAAAGATTTGCAGAAACTGTATTTCAGCAGATGTTTCAACTGACTGCTTTTGAAGTTTGAAACCGGCAGGAGGAGGCATTTTCTCAGACAACTCCATAGGAGGCATGCCCGGACCAAGTTCCATAGGAGGCATGCCGGTAATTGCTTTGTTTATGTAGTTGTTTTCTGTTTGTATGCTAAAACAGACAATCAACGGAGTAACAGCCAGAATCAATAGAATATATCTTTCGTATTGCTTTCTTTTAAGGTAACGTGGAATTAAAACATAGATATTGAGTGCGAAAACCAGTAGAAAGGAAGCTGTTTTGATCCAGGACACAATCACCCGATCCCACAAAACTCTACTTTCAGTGTAGTTGGTTATTAAAGGTATCAGAAAAACTATCAGCCATATAAGAGTAAAAATAGCTGATTCAATAAAAGTAAAATTGACTAATTCCCTTTTTGAGCCCGGCATGAAAAGCGTAAAAAATTTGGTGTAAAGATAGCCGTTACAATGTTAATATGCAAATCATATTGGTATAAATGATAATTTTTTCAGTGAAATCCCTTCGCTTTTAACACTTCCATAGCCTTCCGGTATCCCAGATCGAAGATCTCCATCACTTTGTCGGTCTCAAACAGATCAAAGTCGTAGATGTTTTCGGGTTCAATGAGGATGTCGCATATTGCTTTATCCGCAAGTGTATTTGCCCTGAACATAAAATGGTAGGTTCGAAATGCTACATCCATGATGTTGACCTTATACTTTTGAGCTACGAGCGGACCAACATTAATTCCGATCAGCAGATCGCATTCATTACGAATTGTTGAAACCGGGAAATTTTTTAGAAGTCCTCCGTCGACGTAATAATTGTTGTTTATTTTCTGGGGAGTGAAGAGTACCGGAATGCTACTGGATGCCATCACTGGTTTCAATAGATTTCCTTCGGAGAATGTTTCCGGAACACCGGTGTCAAAATTGGTAGCGACTACCCGGAATGGGATGTTGAGTTCTTCAAAGGTCTTGGCTCTCAATTTTCTGCCAAGAAATCTGGCAAATGGAGCAATGCTGAAAAAACCACCATCGGGAACATCTAGTTTAGTCATTTTTTTGAAACTGATGTCTTCAAACATCTGTGCAATTTCGAGGGGCTTGTGTCCGTCCGCATACAATGCACCCACAATGGAGCCTGCGCTTACGCCGGAAATGATTTCCGGTTTGATGTTCAGTTCTTCCATTGCCATCAATACGCCAGCGTGTGATATCCCCCGGATTCCTCCGCCGCTTAAAGCCAAACCGATTTTGTGAGCCATGTTTTTAAATGGTTAGTGGTTAGTTGATAGTGGTTAGTTTTTGTTGAGTTAAGTAGTTAAACCCGTAATTAACCACTATCAACTGACCACTTATTATATCGAGTATTGCGAAAACTTCTCCATCACTTTTTCATAATATGTTTTTGAAACCGGGATGTCGGGTGCGTTCGGAGCGTCAAGCTCAAGAAAAATACCTGCCTTGGTTTTTCTGAGTACCTTCACTTTGTCTAAGTTGATGATGTAGGAGCGGTGACAGCGCACTAAGGGAGTTTCTTTCGTCAGGTTTTCCTCCATCCATTTCAATGAATTTCTGATCAGGAAATTGGCAATCTTTTCCTTGTTGATGTAATGAATCGTCGCATAATTATCCGCAGAATCAATATAGATTAAATTATCCAGCATGATCGAGATTTTCAGTTCCCCTTTTTCATCGGTAAATCCAATCAAACCTTTTTTAGGAATTTCAGTTAACGTTCTTTGAGCGACTCTTTCATTTAGTAAACGGTTTTTATCCTTCCATGAGAAATACAAAAATGACATGGTGTAAGGAATTAAAAGTACCAGGCTGGTATTGATGGCTGAATTTTTCAACAGGATGAAAAAGTCTCTTTCCTCCCCTCCCTTTGGAACAAATTTAGAGAAAAGAGCGTAGAACATCGACATGGCAATTATTTCAGCAAATACCCAGACAGCATATTGGAGGTAGTTGATTTCGTTTTTTCTCGTGTGTAATCCGAGGAACAGCCGGCTTATTACCACTACGAGCATGCCGGTCAGGATGATTAAACTGGAAAAAAAGAAATAGTTAAAATCAGATACATTCGGATACCAGTTCCTGGAGCCGAAAGGTTGGAAAATGTTGATAAACAGCAAAGCAAAAAATGCCGTGAACAATATCATGTGTATGGTATTGCGCTTTTCAAGCAGGTAATATGGTATTTTTTGATCCACTTTCTAATGTTTTAATTTTTTGAACTTCGCAAAGGTAATTTTTTATATTCATAAATGCAATAAGTTAATCCCCGGAAGATGTTTTTTAGTCCCTGTATGTTTTTTTTAGTCCCGTATTGACAGTTTTAATCCCTTGTTATGCATGGATTTCTCAGAAAATTGTCCCGATATTTATTATGTATTTTATTTGCAAATAAAAAATCACCATGTCATACTCAGCTCGCTTTCAGGAACTTTCATCGCAGTTCAAAATTGGTAAAAATACAGAGATAGAAAATGCCGGTATTTCGGTTGTTTTCTTCCCGTTTAAAAGTCACCGTTCTTTTACAGGTGTGTCGGGTGAAATAAATTCTTTTATCATTTCCGACTCGGTTGAAGAAAATGAGGTGTTTGAATATCCTGTTTTTGTGCCGTCAGATGTAAGAAGACACAACGAAGTTATTTTGCTGTTACACGGATTAAATGAGCGTAACTGGTCGAAGTATTTACCTTGGGCAGAATATCTCTGTAAACATACAGGGAAAGCGGTATTGCTGTTCCCGATTGCTTATCATGTAAACAGATCGCCGCATAGCTGGTCGAATCCACGGTTTCTGCAAAAGATTCTGGATTTAAGAAGAACATTACATGGCAATGATCGCTCTTTGAGTTTCGCTAATGTGGCGCTTAGCGAAAGATTGAGTCATAATCCGCAGCGATTCTACAGCTCGGGACGCCAGAGTTTCGATGATATTGTCAAGTTGATTGGAGACATCAAAGCCGGAAAACATCCTTTGCTTGATAGAAAGACAAAGTTTGATGTGTTTGCCTATTCAATCGGAGCTTTTTTGTCGCAAGTGCTTTTTTTGAATAATCCGAATGATTATTTCTCCGAATCAAAGCTTTTTATGTTTTGCGGAGGTAGTATTTTTAATTCGATGTGCGGTGAATCACGCAGTATCATGGATAAAAAAAGTTATGAGCAGTTGTTTGAGTATTACCAGACAGGCTTTTGGGCAGAGAAAATTGCAGTTAATACCGGCGATGAGGTTATGGCATCCTTTTATAGCATGCTTACACCCGACAATGAAAAAGTAAAGCGCACTTCAACGTTCCGTCAGATGAGAGAGAGAATTAGTGGTGTCTCTTTGGCATTGGATAAAGTGATTCCTTATCACGGAGTAGTGCAGGCGCTTGGACATGATTGCGCTTCAAAAACAATAACCTTGCTTGATTTGCCATATGAATATACGCATGAGGTTCCGTTTCCTGTAGTGAAACAAGCCGACAGTCAGGATGTTGACGAAGCTTTTCTGCAGGTTTTCAGGCGGGCAGCCGGTTTTCTGGCTAACTAATATTGACAGGGTCAGTTGGGCGCTTATAAGACACCGTTGTCGCCACCTACGGCAGCTTTGTGCGGTGGAGTAATGGATTTAAATTCTTAAATGGTAAATCGTAAATAAATAATGTCTTTTGTGGTCAAAAAATCAAAACCGTTTATTTTCCAACATGTTTGAGTGTTTCTTCCAAAGAATAAAGTTGTTGCTCTCCTGTTTTCATGTTTTTCAGCATGACTTTGTTTTCATTCATTTCATTTTCCCCGACGATGGCAACAAAAGGTATATTTTTATTATCAGCGTAGCTCATTTGTTTTTTCATTTTAGCCGGTTCCGGGTAAATCTCGCAATTAACCCTGTTTTCACGAAGAGTTTTTAGCCAGGGAAGGCAATACATCAACTCTTTTTCTCCGAAGCTTACAAATAATATCTGTGTTTGTTCCTCGGATGTTTCAGGATACAGATTGAGCTGGTTCAGTACATCATAAATACGGTCAGCACCAAATGAAATGCCTACGCCGGAAACACCCGGCATCCCAAATACCCCCGTCAGGTTGTCGTAACGCCCTCCTCCGGTGATGCTGCCAATTTCTACATCCAGCGCTTTCACTTCAAAAATGGCTCCTGTGTAATAGTTCAACCCGCGTGCTAGTGTCAGATCCAGTTCTACTCCGGTTTTGATATGCATTGCTTCGCAGAGTCCAAATATGGTTTCCATTTCATCAATACCTTTCAGACCCGTTTCAGAAGTAGCCAACACAGCTTTCAGCTGACTCAGCTTTTCTGAATTTGTTCCGCTGAGCTTGAGAATTGGCTGCAATTTATCAATTGCATCTTGTGATATACCTTTTGAAGCAATTTCTTCGTTGACTTTTTCCAGTCCGATTTTATCCAGCTTGTCGATGGCAACCGTTATGTCGGTGATTTTTTCTGCTTCTCCTATAATTTCGGCTATACCTGACAGAATTTTGCGATTGTTTATTTTAATTACCACATTAATTTTCAGTCGGCGATACACTTCATCCACAATCTGGATCAACTCCAGTTCATTCAATAAGGAGTCGCTTCCTACCACATCTACGTCGCACTGGTAAAACTCGCGGTACCTGCCTTTTTGTGGCCGGTCAGCACGCCATACCGGCTGTATCTGATACCTTTTGAAAGGAAATGAAATCTTATCTCGGTTTTGCACTACGAAGCGGGCAAAAGGGACGGTGAGATCGTAACGTAACCCCTTTTCTGCTATCTTGTTTGTCAGCTTAATGCTGTTTCTTTCAAGTAGCTCAGCATCATTCGCGTTGCTAAGAAAGTCACCTGAGTTTAATATTTTAAACAACAATTTATCTCCCTCTTCACCATATTTACCCATTAAAGTTGATAGATTCTCCATGGCTGGCGTTTCAATTTGCTGAAAACCATATAACTGAAAAACCGACTTGATGGTGTTGAAGATATAGTTGCGATTTGCCATTTCCTGTGGTGTGAAATCGCGGGTTCCTTTTGGTATGGAGGGTTTCTGGGACATAATGACAGGAATAACTTTAAAAATTCATTATAATTGGTAACTCTCAATAAATTTCAGTTCATTCAAGACAGAGTTATTATGAAAAGAAATCTGATCAAATAATTTGTGAACTTTCAGACGGGCTATAGTTTCTTGTTTAGATAAAACTCCTGTTTCGTATAAAAGAAGTGTGGCGTATAATGTATCGTTAGCAACAGCTCCTTTTACAATATCATAAGGGTGATTAACAAAATCTCGTCTGTTGGAAGCGATGAAATCTAACCATTCTTCATTTGCTGTTTCAAATGATTTGACTTTGTATTTATCTTGGTTGAATAATATCTCATTAAATTCGTAGACAGATACAATTGCCTTTGCATTACTTCCGTTTCTATTTTGCTTTATCATTGCCCACCTGTTAGCTTGTTCTTGATTACTGGTGACATAAAAGCCTTTCCCGAAGTCAAGCAAACGTTGTGTTTCAATAATCATCGGTTTTTGAACCGGTTCTGTTCCTCCGTGGTACAATCTCATCTTCTGTTGTTCATATAATGGTTTATTTCATCTAAGATGTAATTTTTTCCCTGTGTGTGTAGAACCTCATAATTATTTGAAATGAAAACAAAAACGCCATGTTTTTTAAATTCCTCTAAAGCATTTTTGCCGGAAATACCTTTTGTTGTTTTGTAATTTTCAAGACAAAACAACTGAAGTCTATTTATATTATTTAATCGTATCATACAAAATCGGGAAAAATAAGTTTACCTGTTGTTTCCTCAATTAAAAGCATATCCAGCAATTTCTCCGAACTCAAATGCCATAATTTAGTTTGTTCGTCTGATAGAGCCTCGTATAATTTTGATTCATATAAAAATTGAACTGCCTCTTCAAAATTTATATTTTTGATTTCAATAATCAATGAAACCAAATCCTGAATTTTAAAAGGTAATATGGAGTCAAACTCATTGATTTTCATATGGCGTTGTGATAATATTTGATCAGATCTCAATTGAAATTAATGCAAAGATAGAAATTTCTATTGAATGACGGTCGCTCCAATTTTCTACAACCATCATCTTTTCAGCATTTGTAGCACTGACATTTTAGAGTTCGTTGTTATTTTTGAACAAAAAAGGCATCTCAAGAAATTGAAACGCCTTTTTAATGAGATTCGGAATGAAATTATTTTCTGATTCCCAGTTCTTTGATAATTGCACGGTAACGTTCGATGTCGTTTTTGATTAAATAATCGAGTAAACGACGACGTTTTCCTACCAACATAACCAAAGCGCGTTCTGTACTGAAGTCTTTTTTGTTCAGTTTCAGGTGCTCTGTTAAATGGTTGATGCGGAAAGTAAACAATGCAATCTGGGCCTCAGGTGAGCCTGTGTCAGTAGCTGATTTGCCGTATTTCGCAAACAGTTCCTGTTTTTTTTCAGCTGTTAAATACATGATAATGTGTAAATTTTAATTAATAAATAGAATTTAAGCCACATTGGACTTGCCTTCATTTTTTGAGTGCGCAAAGATAATAATAATTTGGTTAACTACAAACAATCAGTTAATTATTCTTTCCAAGCCCGCAGAATCTCCCTTTTTCCCGGAGGCCCCGGAATACGTTCTACTGAAAATCCTGCCGATTGTAAGGCGCGCCTGACAATTCCCTTGGCACAATACGTGGTCAGGATGGCGCCCGGATTACAATGTTTATAAAGCATCCTGAAGCGATCTTCTGTCCACATTTCAGGTTGTTTATCTGGCGAAAAAGCGTCGAAGTAAATTAAATCGTATTGTCCGGCTAATGTCATGGATGAAAAATCCTCATGAACTTTATATAGCTCAAAATGTGGAGACAGTTGAATGTGGTTATACCAGGGTGCAGTATGCAATTGGTAAAATACATCTTTTTTATCAGGAGATAACAAATCCGGATAATTCAATAAACAAGCTGATTCATTGGATAAAGGATAAAGCTCAATGGCTGTGTATGTAATTTTCTGTTTGGTTGATTCGCTTTCCAATAATGTCAAGAATGCATTTAACCCGGTTCCGAAACCAACTTCAAGAATTTGTAATTGATTTTTTGTACACTGTTTCATCCCGGCTTCGATAAAAATGTGTGCTGATTCCTGTATAGCACCATGAACAGAATGGTAAGTTTCATTCAGTTCTCTTTGTAATAACGAGTGAGAACCGTCTTCGGTAAGGATTATTTCGGGGGGCATGTTTTTAAGCGAATAACTAATAGCGATAAGCTGTAGTTGTAATAAAGGAACAACCGAATAATCTCATAGAATTACGGTTGTTCCTTTGTGTTTGTCGAATTTTAGTAATTGTTTTTCTTTTCTTCGAAGTAAGCTTGTGGATGGGTACAGGCTGGACAAACTTTAGGTGCGTTTTTGCCTTTGTGCACATAACCACAGTTGCGGCACTGCCACTCGATTTCTTCGTCGCGGTTAAATACCTTTTCAGCTTCTACTCTTTCGAGTAGCTGACGGTAACGTCTTTCGTGTTCTGCTTCTACTTCTGCAATTTTGCGGAATGAAACAGCGATGGCTTTGAAACCTTCTTTTTCTGCAATATCAGCAAACATCGGATAGTCATGAGACCATTCTTCGTGCTCGCCCATCGCTGCTGCCAATAAGTTCTCGGCTGTTGTGCCTACGATGCCGGCCGGGTAGGAAGCGTTGATTTCTACCATACCGCCTTCTAAATAACTGAAGAATTTCTTCGCGTGTTCTTTTTCTTGTTCAGCTGTTTCCATGAAAACACCTGCAATTTGTTCAAATCCTTCTTTTTTTGCCTTGCTTGCAAACATGGTGTAACGCATGCGGGCCTGACTTTCACCTGCAAAAGAAATCAATAGATTTTTTTCAGTTTGTGTTCCTTTTAATGATGCCATTTTTTTTGATTTTAAAGATGAATATTTATTTCATTTTTTATAATTTGCCAATCTATCAATTTGTTTGATGATTTTGATTCACATCCTTGCAAAGATAGCTTTTTTGTTTGTTTCGAAAAAGTGAGACCGGAGTTTTTTAGTCTGTTTTGTTAATTTGTAATCATTCCAAATTCCGGGACTGCTACAAAAAGCGTATCTTTGCAATTCAAATTTCAATTATAATTGTTGAATAGTGAATATACTATCCACTAACTAATAACTTATGGTCAGTTACCTTCAGATAGAGCACCTTACCAAGTCATTTGGCGATTTGTTGTTGTTTCAGGATATTTCTTTCGGAATATCGGAAAAACAGCGTGTCGCGTTAATTGCGAAAAACGGGACAGGAAAAACAACGTTGTTGAATATCATTGCCGGAAAGGAAGATTATGACTCTGGTACGATTTCTTTCCGCCGGGATTTGCGTGTGAGTTATCTGGAGCAGGCTCCTGATTTTCCTAAAGAGCTTTCGGTAATTGATGCTTGTTTGCAATCGGATAACGAGGTGGTCAGAACGATTGCTGAGTATGAACATTGCATGCTTTCAGATAATCACGACTTGTTGCCTGAAATTATGAATCGCATGGATTTATATAACGCCTGGGATTATGAAGCACGAATTAAACAGGTTTTGGGCAAGTTGAAAATAACCAATTTCGAACAGAAAATCGGGGAGTTGTCGGGAGGACAGTTAAAAAGAGTAGCGTTAGCAAACGTCTTGATTGGTGAACCTGATTTGCTGATATTAGATGAACCTACAAATCACCTTGATCTGGAAATGGTGGAATGGTTGGAGGATTTTTTGAAACGCTCATCTATGGCATTGCTGATGGTGACACACGATCGCTATTTTTTAGACCGGGTGTGTACGGATATTCTCGAACTCGACCAACAACAACTGTTTCAATATAATGGGAATTACAGTTATTATTTAGAAAAGAGACAGGAACGAATCGAAGCTTTTAATGCAGAGACAGAAAGAGCAAATAATCTCTATCGAAAGGAGTTGGACTGGATGCGCCGTCAGCCGCAGGCGCGGGCGACCAAAGCAAAATCGCGCATCGACCGTTTTTATGACATTGAAGACAGGGCGAAACAAAAGCTGAATCAGGATAAAGTACAGTTGGATGTGAAGGCTTCTTATCTGGGTTCCAAAATATTCGAGGCAAAGTATGTTTCGAAAGCTTACGGAGATTTTAAAATTCTGGATCAGTTTTATTATAATTTTGCCCGGTATGAGAAAATGGGCATTATCGGTAAAAATGGTACCGGGAAAACAACCTTTCTGAAAATGTTGTTGGGTGAAGTCAAGCCGGATAGTGGTTCGTTTGATGTTGGTGAAACCGTGGTTTTCGGGTATTACAGTCAGGATGGACTGGCATTTGATGAGCAGATGAAGGTCATTGATGTGGTGCGTGATATTGCAGAAGAAGTGAATCTGGGGAATGGGAGAAAGATGTCTGCATCACAGTTTTTACAACATTTTCTGTTTGCGCCGGAAACACAATATAATTATGTGTATAAACTGAGTGGAGGAGAAAAGAGGCGGTTGCATTTGTGCACTGTTCTGATGCGGAATCCCAACTTTCTGGTACTGGATGAACCGACAAACGATCTCGATATTGTCACGCTTAACATTCTGGAGGAATATTTGCAGTCGTTCAAAGGTTGTGTGATTGTAGTGAGTCACGACCGTTATTTTATGGATAAAGTTGTTGATCATTTATTGGTTTTCAAAGGAAGTGCGGAGATTCAAGATTTTCCGGGTAATTATACTGATTTCCGTGAATGGGAGAATGAAAATGGAGAGCGTAAAACGGAAAGCGATGGAAGGAGTGTGGAGAACGTAAAACGTAAAACGGAAAGCGTAGGACAGAATGATGCCAAAGAAAATAAAAATAACGTGTCCGCAAAACGTAAATTAAGTTTTAAAGAGAAGCAGGAATTTGAAACGTTGGAGCGTGAGATTTCTGAGTTGGAAAAGGAAAAGGCAAAAATAGAAGACGTAATGTCGTCGGGTTTGTTGGCTAACGACGAGATAGTATCGGCATCTGAGCGGTTTTCTGTTTTGTTAGAATTGATTGATGAGAAAACGATGCGCTGGCTGGAATTAAGTGAAATTTGAGACCTCCGAGAGTCATGAAAACATATTTGGGATTAGGTAGTAACCTCGGTGATAAGAAAGTCAATATCGACACTGCAATTCGTAAAATTGCAGTGGTTGTGGGCGATGTTTTGCGCAGGTCTGATTATTGTGTGTCTGCTCCGTGGGGCTTTGAGTCGGAACATGATTTTGTCAATGTGGTGATCTGTGTTGAAACAGCTTTACAGCCGTTTGAACTACTACGCCAGCTCCAGAAGATAGAGAAAGAACTGGGTAGGGAACAAAAATCAGCCGGTGGTGTTTATACTGATCGAATTATTGATATTGATATTTTAATGTACGGAGATTTGGTAATAGACCTGCCGGAATTGAAAGTCCCGCACCCTCACATGAAAGAACGGGACTTTGTTATGAAACCCTTAAACGAAATCCTGGGCTGATTTAGACTTTTTAAAGATCACTCATCATATTGATGGTATTCTTTCAGAATTTCCCAGGCTTTTTCAAAATCTTTTTCAAAAACCATCAGTGCAATGCCTTCGTTGAGCTCGTGTAGCATGGGCAGAATATCAGCACTCGTCGAATTGGGAATGGAACTGGATATCTTATTTTCGGATAGCACCGACTGATCAAGCATCGCCTCTTCCATTCGTTCGTAATTCTTGAGTTTTACAATTTTTTCTTCCATAATACTTCGGATTTAGAGGTGAAACTTTCTAACTAATAAACAAAGTAAAAGGTAAAAATGTTTGCTGGTTGTATGTTTATTTTCAGCACCCCGATATTTTTTTTACTTTTGCATGTTTAATTTGAGAACCATGGAAATAGAAAATCTTCCCGACCATATCGTATACACGCCTCCGGTAATTGAATTTGTGACAGTGACTGCTGAGACTTGTTTGTTTCTGGAGCATGCAGTTGATTTATCTCGTGGAGAATTTGTCGATAAGAGTGTAAAGATACTGGCATTGTTGTATCTGAAAACATCCATGCTTGAAATACCTTCCCGAGTTTACGATGATGAAACTGAAAGGTTTGTCACCGAAGAGGATTATAATGACATCAAAGGACAAGTAGAAGCATTACTCGGAGAGCAGGACTCCTATTTGGATACTTTTCATCCGGATATGGCCATGAGTGATACGCCTGTTGCTGCTTTTGTGTCGGAGAATCTGGCGGATGTCTATCAGGAGTTAAAAGATTTTGCAGCAAATTATCAGTTAGCGGACACTGATGTAATGAATGATGCTCTGGTTACTTGTCTCGAAGCTTTTGGTGAACATTGGGGGCAAAAAGCGCTAAATGCCCTGAAAGCTTTGCATAGCATTAAATATAGCGGCCAGTTTGATGAAAATGAGGATGAAACGGATGTGGCTGCCGGAAAAATTGATCGCAATAGTTTCGTCGATTTTTTGCGTGATGATGATTAATAATGTATTTAAATGATTAAACCGAAAATAAGTAAGGAAGAAGTAAATGAATTGCCCATCGTGATTTTCGGGGGTGAGGTAAAGGTGATCGATCATGATGATAAGGTTTCTGAAGCTATTCAGATGCTCCGTCGGCACAACGTGGTCGGAATAGATACCGAAACCAAGCCTTCATTTAAGAAAGGGTTGCTGCATAAGGTCTCGTTGTTACAGATTTCCACAGAAGATATTTGTTTTTTATTCAGGCTGAATAAGATTACTTTTCCAAAAGAGCTCGGTGATTTCCTTTCGGATAAGTCGGTTAAAAAGATTGGTTTGGCCCTGAAAGATGATTTCAATGGACTGAATAAACTTCATCGGTTTAAGCCTGAGAATATTGTTGATTTGCAGTCGATTGTAAAAAATTATGGTATTTTGGAACTGGGACTTCAGAAAATATTTGCTATTGTATTTAATCAAAAAATCTCGAAAAGTCAGCGCCTGACCAATTGGGAGAGCCCGGAATTGACTGAACAACAGCAACGTTATGCTGCAACAGATGCCTGGGCTGCTCTTTTGATTTACAAGCAATTGATGAAAGAGAAAAAACTTACGAAAGCGGAGATTGAGCTATTAGCTAATAATGCGAATCAGTAATAGTGAATAGCAGAAAGCGAACATCTGACAGGAGATTGGCGACAAAATAAATTAATATGATCAAAATACATTTAAAACCCAAAAAGGAGGAAAGCCTTCGCCGGTTTCACCCTTGGGTGTTTTCCGGGGCTATTCAGTCCATTGAAGGTAAACCTGAAGAGGGAGACTTGGTTGCGGTATATGCAGCTGACAAAAGTTTTCTGGCAGTCGGTCACTATCAGATTGGCAGCATAGCTGTGCGGGTTTTATCTTTTGCTGATATTGTTATTGCTGATCAGTTCTGGCTTGAAAAGGTAAATACTGCCTATCAGTTGCGCGTGACTGCCGGTCTGATTCATGTTGATAATAATACTTTCCGGTTGATACACGGGGAGGGTGACAACCTGCCGGGATTGATTGTGGATGTATATGGCAATACTGCGGTGATGCAGGCTCATTCGGTGGGAATGCACCATGTCAGGAAAACATTGGCTGAAGCCATTGTGAAATGTGTGCCGGGTGTGCAAAACGTATATTATAAATCGGAAACTACCCTGCCATTCAAAGCGGCGCTTGAGCCGGAAAATGGATTTTTGATTGGAGAGGATAATGCCGGTCATACTACCTTGGAACACGGACTTCAGTTTCGGGTTGATTGGTTGAAGGGACAGAAAACCGGTTTTTTTATTGATCAGCGAGAAAACAGGGCATTGCTTGAACAATATGCAAATGGTAAAAACGTGTTGAATATGTTCTGTTACACAGGAGGTTTTTCTGTTTACGCGATGCGGGGAGGAGCAAAGTTGGTACATTCTGTGGATAGTTCAGCAAAAGCTATTGAACTGACCGACCAAAATGTGGCATTAAATTTTCCAGAGGATAACCGCCATGCTTCATTTGCCGAAGATGCTTTCCGTTACCTGAATGCGAATAAAAATCAATATGATTTAATTATCCTTGATCCGCCTGCTTTTGCCAAACACAGGGATGCTGTCAGAAATGCTCTCAAAGGTTATAAGCGACTCAATGCAAAAGGTATTGAACAGGTAAAACCAGGTGGTGTAATATTTACTTTTTCCTGTTCGCAGGTTATTAGCAAAGAACAGTTCCGGTTGGCTGTGTTCAGTGCTGCAGCTGAAATCGGTCGTAATGTCCGGATATTGCATCAATTGACGCAGCCCGCAGACCATCCTGTTAACATCTATCATCCGGAAGGAGAGTATTTGAAGGGATTGGTGCTGTATGTGGAATGAATGATCTTATTGTTTAAAAACCTGTTTCTTAGCATAATTTAAGGAAATTTCTTGGCGGTTTGAAAACTAATACATATATTTGCAGCCCTAACAATATTTTTAAACACTCAAAATTCAATTGCCTATAGCATAAAATTACGCTTATATCCCAAAATTAAGCAGTAATGAAAACACTGAATCAGTTAACCGATGATATTCTGGTTAAGTTATATGAGGAAGGAAACAATGCGGCATTTGAAGTCTTACTAACGCGTTACAAATCAAAGGTATATTACTACATCTACCAGATTGTTCGTGATAAGGAACTCACCGAGGACATATTTCAGGATACGTTCATAAAAGCCGTTATGACTATTCAGCAGGGGCGCTACTTTGAGAGTGGTAAGTTCCTGGGTTGGATCAACCGGATTGCACATAATCTTATCATCGATCACTTCAGAAAGGAGAAGAACGAAAATACCATTTCTGCTGATGGTTACGATTACGATATTATTAACAACGCCAATCTTGCCGATTTAAGTATTGAAGATATCCTGTCGAACGAACAGGTGCTTCGTGATGTGGTGAAGATGGTGGATTACCTCCCGCCTGTTCAACAGGAAGTTGTTCGTATGCGTTTCTTTGAAGATTTGAGTTTCAAGGAAATAGCCGAAAAAACGGACGTCAGTATCAATACCGCTTTGGGGCGCATGCGTTATGCTTTGCTGAATATGCGTAAGTTGGCTACCGAAAACAATGTTTATTTGGAAATAAGATAAAATCTTTCTACTTTTGTCGCTGCATTGGTTCGTTGAGGTTGTGTAACTGATACGAGTAATAGGGAATCAGGTGAAAGTCCTGAACAGTCCCGCTGCTGTAAGCTCTGTACCCTAAAATACTCCATGAGAGGAGGCTAAAGAAACAGGGTAAATCTTGAACAATACTCAGTCCACTGTTCCGGAAAAGGAATGGGAAGGAGTTCAAAGATGGAGTAAGTCAGAAGACCTGCCTGTGCAAATTATGTTTTAGAGCTTTCGAGGATAGAGCCAAAACCAATATTGCATTTCACGTTGCTTTGTTGATTTTTCTTTTCTTGCAAGCTATTTGGTTATGGATTAAACAAATAGATTGTAATTTTTATGTCTGATTTCCGGGTTAAAATGTTGCTGACCGGTTTTTGCTGCTACCTGTTTTGCTGGCTACAACCTATTGATGTACATGCTGTTGAGAAGCTGGATACCACCAAAACCTACCGGATTGAGGAGATTACTGTCACAGAACAGTACCGCAAAGCGGAAATCAGAACTACTGCTCCTTTCCAGACTTTGTCAGCCAAACAGCTTAGTAAACTGAATGCCATGCAAGTATCAGACGCAATCAGATATTTTTCAGGAGTCTCGGTGCGTGATTACGGTGGTATCGGTGGATTGAAGACAGTTTCAGTACGTAGCCTCGGTGCGACTCACACAGCAGTTAGTTACGATGGTATTACGCTGACTGATTGTCAGACCGGACAAATTGATATTGGCCGGTTTTCACTCGATAATGTGGATATGATAGCGTTGAATAACGGGCAGAGTGATCTGGTTTTTCAGCCTGCCCGTATGTTTGCTTCAGCTGCTTTACTTCAAATCCGTACAGTCAATCCGCGTTTTGAAGATAAGAAAACATGGCATGGTAAGGTGGGGTTTAAAAGCGGTTCGTTCGGGCTTTTCAACCCTGTTTTTCGCTTGCAACACAAAATCAGTCGGGTGTTTTCTGCTGATTTTAGTGGCGAATGGCTGATAGCTCATGGTCGGTATCCATATTTATTGAATTACAGCTATCTTGGTTCGGGGCTTACTTCAAAAGAAATCAGAAAGAACACGGATGTGAATAATTTGCGACTTGAGGTGGCATTATATGCTAAACCGTCAGAAAGAGAATCTGCTTACCTGAAAGCTTATCTTTATACTTCGGAAAGGGGATTGCCGGGTGCAACAATTTTGTATAATACCGATAATTTTTCATCTCAGCGGATATGGGATAAGACGTTTTTCGTGCAAGGGCATTATGAAAAAGATTTTTCGAGTGTTATTGCGATGCAATTGAATGCAAAATATCACCATGGTTTTATGCATTATTCCGACACGACCTATTTGAATGATATGGGACGGATGGAAAGTATTTTCCGACAGGATGAGTATTATGGTTCCGCTGCCATGATTTACCGTGCTTCCCAAAATTTATCTTTTTCTTTTGCTGCAGATGGTTTTGTTAATAATATGCTGGCTGAATTTGAAACGCCGGAACTGAGCGATACTTTTGCCAGGCCTGTGCGTTACAGCCTGATGTCGGTTCTTGCCTCTAAGTTTGTAACCAGAGAGTTGCTGACAACCGCGAGTCTGTTGTCAACGATTGTCAATGATAAGGTGCAGGTGGGAGAGGCTCCCGGTAGTTACCGTCGACTGTCGCCATACCTGAGTGTGGCTTATAAGCCTTTTGCAGATCAGGATATCCGGATCCGTTTTTTCTATAAGAACATTTTCCGTTTGCCGAGTTTCAATGATTTGTATTATGCCCGCACGGGTAATGTGGGCTTACAACCGGAAACCACTGATCAACTGAACGCGGGGCTCACTTACGCGTTGAGTCTGGCTGATTGGATGCCATTGTTTTCTGTGACTGTAGATGCCTATCGCAACTACGTAAAAGATAAAATTGTAGCTTTGCCGACGAAAAATATCTTTATCTGGAGTATGGTGAATCTGGGAAAAGTTCAGGTTGACGGACTCGATTTGACGGTTGAAACGAATCTGTCGGTAAATGATAAAATGGCTGTTTTGCTCGGTGGAACATATACTTATCAACGGGCGCTGGATGTGACGATGCCGGGAAGTAATACTTACAGACATCAAATTCCATATACGCCGCGTGTTTCGGGTTCCGGCAGGTTAGGTGTTGAGACTCCCTGGGTGAATGTGTCGTACTCTTTGTTGTGGTCGGGCGCCCGTTATGCCGGTTATCAGAATTATACTGAAAACCGCTTGCCGGGTTATGCCGATCACGGGATTTCCGCTTCGCGGGATGTTAAATTGAAGCGTTGTGTCTTGTCGTTACAAGTGGAAGCCTTGAATCTGTTGGATGAAAACTATGCCGTGGTAAAGTGGTTTCCAATGCCGGGGAGAGCGTATAGGGGAACAGTAGGACTTAGATTTTAATTTAGTGAACAAAAACATATTAAATACATTATTGCTTTTATCCCTCTTTTTGCTTTGTGCCTGCGATGATATGCACGACAAGATGCGAACAGAAGATGATCTGTCTGTGACTGAAACAACACGGATTTATGTGCTTTCGGAAGGTCTGATCAATCTGAACAACAGCAGTCTGGCTATGTATGACTTCAGTGTCGGAACTAAATCTTCCGATTATTTTTTAACTGCAAATAAACGCGGACTCGGCGACACTGCGAATGACATGGGATTGTATGGCTCAAAACTCTATGTGGTGGTGAATGTTTCCAGTCAAATTGAGGTGTTGGATGCCGGAACAGGTTTGTCTTTGAAACAAATACCTTTCTTTAATGAACAAAACACAGCGCGTCAGCCCCGGTATGTCGATTTTCATGAGGGTAAGGCCTATGTTTGTTCTTTCGATGGCACGGTAGCAAAGATTGATACTTCAACGCTTCAGATTGAAGGTTTGGTAAATTGTGGTAGAAATCCGGATGGCATCTGCATTGCAAATGGTAAAATTTACGTTTCCAATTCAGGAGGATTGAATTTTCCGAACTATGACAATACCGTTTCTGTTGTTGATATTGCCTCTTTTCAGGAAATAAAGAAAATTCCCGTTGGGCTGAATCCTTATAAAATTGCATCTGATAGTGAAGGGGATGTGTACGTGGTGACACGAGGAAATTATGGAAATACGGCCTATCGTTTTCATCGCATCAACACTAGAGTTGATGAGACGATACAGGATTTCGACAATATACGTCTGTTGAACTTTACTATCCACAATGATACGGCCTATATGTATCATTACGATTATAGTACCGGCCGGAATCAAATCATGACTTTCGATTGTAAAACGGAAACCTTGATTACCGACCGGTTTATAACAGATGATACCAAATTAGTCACTCCATTTGGTATTGATGTCAATCCTATCAACGGGGATGTTTATATCACCGATGGGAAATCTTATCTGACCTGGGGAGACGTGCTGTGTTTCAATAAAATGGGAAAGTTAAAGTTTAGGCTAAAGGAAGTAGGCTTGAATCCGAATAAGGTGGTTTTTCGCTAATTTGTCAAAATGCCCAATTACTGAATTTCAAAGATACAAAAACCGTCCTTGGAATTGAAGGTCCGTACACATATCCTGCATCCCGCAAAGGTCCTGCGTCCAAATCCTTTTGATAGCTGTTAAAAGTATTTTTCACTCCACCGCTTAGTTGTAAATTGATTCCATTTAGTTTGAAATCGTATGTGGCCTTCAGATTTACATCCATAAATTCCGGCGTGGTTTCAAGCCGGTCTGTTGCGGCGTAGCCTGCAAAATGCGGAGCCAGCATGCTGCCGGTGTAAGTTCCTGTAGCGTTAACCAACAGTTTACGGGTAAGATTTGCCGATAGTGAGAAATATCCGTAATTGTTCGGCGTGCGCAACATACGTTTTTCTGGTGCAACGTTGATGTCGTCCGACCATTGTTCAGGTTCGTTGTATAAACTTTGTTGCAGTGTGTAGCCAAATTGAAGCTGTAGCCTCGTGGATGGAGCAATTTTACCTTCAAAATTGATCCCGCTTACCTGCCCCCCGGAGCCATTTTGACGCTCTACGATGATATGACCATCCGGACTCAGGCCTGTTTCGGTCAGAATGAAGATGTCGTTGATACGGGTGTGAAAACCTTCCGCAAGCAGATTAACTTCTGTGTTGCCCAATTTGAAATAGTAGTCCAGAGAAGTGCTGAGACTGTGCGAATACTCGGGTCGGAGATTGTCGGATAATTCGATGAGTTTCATAATGCCGCCTGCTGCGTCCACGTGCAAGTCTTCTTCAAAGGCTTGTGGTGCACGAAAACCCGCTGCGTAGGACCCCCGCCAGTTAAGATTGGGGTTGAAATTGTATTTCATGGTAATGCGGGGGCTGAAAACAGCCTTGTCGAGTAGGTTGTGTTTATCAAGACGACCTCCCAACAAAATATTCATATCTTTGTTTTTCCATTCATTCTGAAGAAAAAATCCCACTACACGTGTGGTTTGTTTGATGTTTCTGCCGTATCCCGGCATCTTGTCATATAAATCGTCATATTGATATTCAGAACCAACAGTAAGTTCAGAAGGCATAAAGAGTAAATTGTTGAAGTTATATACGTATTGCGCACCGGTTACTGCAGTCAGGTTGCCGGTATTGCCATAGGCATCTGGATTCTGACCAGCGCCGTAATAGCTTTGACGAAGCACTTGTTGAAGGGACGTGTAAATGTTCAGCTTTTGTCTTGCGTCCGGACTGTACCAGTTATAAGCAATTCCACCACCATTGGTTTCATGTTCAACCTGTTCGGTAATGTCGGTTTGATGCGGTTGCAAGTGAAAATCATTGCCGCCGCGTCTGAATTCATGGATGTTATGGTATTCCAATGTCAGTTTGCTTTGTGAACTCAGGCGGTAATACGAACGCATTCCCATGGTGTGGTTCAGTTGCTTGGTTACTTCTGAAAAACCATCACTATTGTGATCGTAGGGCTGACGATTGCGGTATGATCCGTACAAATACATGCCGGCTTTGTTGTCGTCGCTCACCATGGAAGTGTTCAGACTGACAGCATTATCCGATGCGTCGCCACCAATTCTTTCGTAATTATACCCGGCCGTAAATGAATTGCTGAGCGCCTCTTTGGTTATGATGTTGATGGTGCCGGCGATGGCGTTTGAACCATATAAAGCCGAACCACCTCCGCGTACCACTTCAACCCGTTCGATCATGTTCACGGGAATTTGCTCCAATCCGTAGACTCCTGATAAGGCGCTGAAAATTGGCCGGCTGTCAATAAGTATTTGAGAGTATGGTCCCTCTAGCCCGTTGATGCGTATCTGCGTGAATCCGCAGTTGTTGCAATTGTTTTCCACCCGCAAGCCGGGTTGGAAGTTGAGCCCGTCGGCAATGCAAACAGAGTTGGTTGCAGCGAATATTTTGGGACTGACAACTCCCACTACTACGGAAGCCTCTCTGCGGTTGGTCTCGTTGCGGTTGGCGCTCACTACCACTTCATTTAAGGATAAGGAAGTTTCTTCTGTCAGAAAGTTTACTTCGATTGTTTTTCCTGATTCCAGCAAGACTTCCTTTTCTACTGATTTATATCCGACTCCGCTTACTCTTAGTGTATAAGTGCCGGTTGGCAGATTTTTAAGATAATAATGTCCGGTTGCATCGGTGGTAGTACCGATAACTGTGTTGTTGATGGTCACATTGATGAAGGGAATGTGCTCTCTTGTTTTAGCGTCTTTTACGTCTCCGACAATATTAGCGTCGGTTTTTCTTTGCCCGTAAGATATCAGGCTTAATAATGCTATAGTGTATAATAATAAGTGTTTCATATATGATTTTTTGAACCACAAAAGGCACAAAAGAAGACAAAAGGAATCACAAAAGAAAGTGCATATTAATACTGGAGCACATTTGTCGCAAGCTGACACTTTTGTTATGATGAAGACAGATGTTAATCATTTTGACGTTTGTGTTTGAGTATAAATTTCTCAGACATCAAACTTTCGTGATTCCTTTTGTCTTCTTTTGTGCCTTTTGTGGTTATTTGTTATTTGAAAAGCAAGAAAGAAATTTATAAAAATAACATGTTAGAATTTCTCAGCAGGCTGGAGGTGCCCGTAACCAGAGATGTAGCGCCGGCGTAAGCTGAGGTGTTTGTGATAATTCTACGGTTTTGATTGTAGATAATCTGAAAGCCGGAACAGGAATTCCCGAAAAATCAAGTTCGTCGGTCAGATTGATTGTGTTGAATGTATCAATCAGATGAATTTGGTTGCTTGTGTGAGTGTGCGACGTGACCGGAACTCCTTTGCCATTCTTGAAACCAAAGAAATGCGAGTGACAATACATCCTACCGTCTACTTCATGGGTATGGTAGAACATGGTGGAGTTGCTGTAGTGTCCGATGAAGAACAACAGTAACGCAACTCGCAGGAAGCGTATTATATGGGAGTTATGACTGTGCATTTCGATCACAAAAATAATTATTTACTACTAAACAGCAAAATAAGTTAGAAAACTAATGGTGAACAATGAATAGCGAATAAAAAGTCTACCTTTTAATTATGATTAAGAATAAAAAAGAAAATATTTCGTCACTTTTATATTTTTAAATATTTATATACTAGTATGATATGAAATAAAATAGAAAACTTTGTCTGTTTTTTTTACAATAATATTTCTTTTTTAGTTTATTTGTCAGAATAAAAAAACTATATTTGCATCGCATACGGTTCCGGATAAAACCGGATTAAAAGGGAATCCCGTGAAAATCGGAAACTATCCCCGTAGCTGTAAGTTCCCCGGTAGAAAAGATAATCTTTTCGCCGGAAATAGGGTGCAGAACATCCCCTGCCACTGGTTAAACACCGGGAAGGCCGTTTGAAACCGGAACAAGTCAGAAGACCTGCCGTTTTGTCATTGATTCGTAGCTTTCGGGAGAAAAGCGATGGAAAAACAGCTTTTGTTCAAATTGCTGTATAACCTCATCTGCTTTTCCCGGAATTTACTGATAATTTTTTTGTCACATAAGTCATGCGAGAAACATATAAGTTTGTTTCTCCATGTCTAAACTAATGTGTTTCTCGCATGACTTATGTGGTTGACATTTAAATAATAATAAACCAGTTTAAGATGGAAACATTCATTATCAAAAGAGACGGAAAAAAAGAAGCTTTTTCTATTGAAAAAATCAAAAGTGCGATCAGGAAAGCATTTTTATCGGTAGGAACTTATGCGACAGAGGAGGTCATTGCGAATATCCTTTGCCGGGTAAATATCACACAGGATGTCACGGTGGAAGAAATTCAGAATCAGGTGGAAATCGCGCTGATGTCGGAACGGTATTATGCAGTGGCAAAATCGTATATGCTTTATCGCCAGAAGCATTTGGAAGACAGAGAGGTTCGCGATAAACTGGAGTTTTTGATGGATTACTGTAATGCTCGTAATGCAGCTTCAGGAAGTAAATACGATGCCAATGCCAATGTAGAAAATAAAAACATGGCTACGCTGATCGGAGAATTGCCCAAATCGAATTTTATCCGTCTGAACCGCCGTCTGCTCACCGACCGTATCAAAGAGATGTACGGAAAAGAAATTGCTGATCGTTATATCGACTTGCTAAACAATCATTATATCTACAAAAACGACGAAACCAGTCTGGCTAACTACTGTGCCAGTATCACCATGTACCCCTGGCTGATTGGCGGAACCTCTTCTATCGGTGGAAATTCCAAAGCGCCAACCAACCTCAAATCGTTTTGTGGTGGATTCATCAATATGGTGTTCATGGTGTCGAGTATGTTGAGCGGGGCTTGTGCTACGCCGGAGTTTCTGATGTACATGAATTATTTTATCGGGCTGGAATATGGCGATGACTATTATCTTGAATCCGACAAGATTGTTGATTTATCCAAGAAACAACGCACGCTGGATAAAGTTATTACCGACTATTTCGAGCAGATTGTATATTCTATCAATCAACCTACGGGAGCCAGAAATTTTCAGGCGGTATTCTGGAATATCTCGTACTACGACCGTTATTATTTCAATAGTTTATTTGAGAACTTTGTATTCCCGAATGGAAGTAAACCGCATTGGGAATCGCTGAACTGGCTACAGAAACGTTTTATGAAATGGTTTAACCAGGAACGTACGAAAACGGTGCTGACATTCCCGGTGGAAACAATGGCCTTGCTGAGTGAGGACGGAGATGTAAAAGACAAAGAATATGGTGAGTTTACAGCTGAAATGTATGCGGAAGGACATTCATTTTTTACTTACATGAGTGATAACGCCGATTCGCTGAGCAGTTGTTGCCGGCTGCGTAACGAAATTACCGACAATGGCTTCAGTTATACGTTGGGTGCCGGAGGCGTTTCTACAGGTTCGAAAAGTGTGTTGACCATCAACTTGAATCGTTGTATTCAGCATGCTGCCCGCCGGGGTATGCACTATCATTTTTTCCTCGAAGAGGTTGTTGATTTGGTGCATAAGGTGCAGATGGCTTATAATGAAAATCTGAAATACATGCATGAGAAAGGTATGCTCCCTTTGTTTGATGCGGGATACATCAACATGAGCCGCCAATATCTGACCATTGGGGTAAACGGACTGGTGGAAGCCGCTGAATTTCTGGGTGTTGAAATCAATGATAATCCGAGGTATGCATTGTTTGTGCAAGAGGTGCTCGGATTGATTGAATCGTACAACAAGAAATACCGTACCAAAGACGTAATGTTCAACTGCGAAATGATTCCTGCGGAAAACGTAGGTGTGAAACATGCCAAATGGGACAAACGGGATGGATTTAAATCGAACCGGGATTGTTACAACAGTTATTTCTATATCGTGGAGGATGAATCGTTGAATATCGTGGATAAATTCAGGTTGCACGGCCGGAAATACATTGAGCATCTAACCGGTGGATCTGCTCTGCACATGAACTTAGACGAACATTTGAGCAAGGAGCAATATAAGCAGTTGTTGCGTGTAGCCATTCAGGAAGGGTGTAATTATTTTACTTTTAATATTCCGAATACAGTTTGTAACGATTGTGGACATATCGACAAAAATAATTTGAAAGAATGTCCCGTTTGCAAAAGCCGGAATCTCGATTATCTGACCCGTATCATCGGGTATATGAAACGTGTAAGTAATTTCTCGGAAAGCAGGCAGGTAGAAGCTGCAAAAAGACATTATGCTACGATATCTCAGCTATAATATTGTTTTTCAGGAAGTTCCGGGAGAAGTAACACTGGCCGTCAATCTGTCGAACTGTCCCAATCGCTGCAAGGGATGTCATAGTCCCTATTTGCAGGAGGATGCAGGAGAAGAACTGGATCAAAAAGAGATTGGTAAACTTCTTACCAGATATGGCAATGCCGTTACCTGTGTTTGTTTCATGGGTGGTGATGCGGATCCGCAGGCGGTAGAGAAACTTTCACTTTATATCCGCACAATATCCCGTAATCGTTTGAAAACGGCTTGGTATTCCGGAAAACCGAAACTGCCGGAGCATTGTTCTGCCGGTAGTTTCGACTATATTAAACTCGGTCCTTATGTTGAGAAGTTCGGTGGTTTAGATTCTGCGGATACCAATCAGCGGTTTTATCGGGTAGAGGATGGAGTGATGAAGGATTTGACGACATGTTTCAGGAAAAATACAAAAAAATACGATGTGCATGGATTTGATGCAAAATAATTACCTTTACAAGCATTAAATATGACGTGCCTTATGCAGGAGCTCGTAAATAAACAACGTCGGTTTTTCAATTCCAATGAAACCAAAGATATCAATTTCAGAATTAAACAGCTGAAAAAGTTAAAGCTTTTATTGCAGGAGAATGAGCAACGGATGGAGGAAGCTATTTATGCAGATTTCAGTAAATCTGCTTTCGATAATTATTCCACTGAAATTGCCTTGTTGTATCTTGAAATCAATGATGCGGTCAAAAAAATAAAGAAATGGGCGTTGCGGAAACGAGTGCCGACTGATTTGGTTAATCTCCCGGGTAGGAGTTACATTCTGCCGGAACCGCTGGGAGTTTCGCTCATCATCGGAGCCTGGAATTATCCATATCAGTTGTCGTTTGCGCCAGCCATTGCCGCCATCGCGGCTGGAAATACGGTCATATTGAAACCGAGCGAATTACCCGCCAATACAAGCCGGTTGATGGCTGAAATTGTAAATCAAAATTTCGAACCTGAATTTTTCAGGGTGGTAGAAGGCGGCGTTGTGGAGACACAGCAGCTACTCAAACAACGTTTCGATAAGATTTTTTTTACCGGCAGTGTTCCGGTCGGACGTATTGTCTATCAGGCAGCAGCTAAGCATCTTACGCCTGTCACACTCGAACTGGGCGGTAAAAGTCCGGCTTTCATCCTCGATGATAAAAACCTGAACATGTATGTGAAACGGTTAGTCTGGGCGAAGTTTGTGAATGCTGGTCAGACTTGCATTGCGCCGGATTATATCCTGGTGAAACGTTCCCTGAAGGATAAGTTTATTCAACAGCTTATTGCTGAAATCAAAAAAGAACAGTTTTCCATTGGAAATCAGAATTATGTTCAGATAATCAACGAGAAAAATATGAAAAGACTGATTGGCTATATCAATCAGGATAAAGTTGTTTTCGGAGGTAATTATGATATGCAAACCCGCGTCATTGAACCAACGGTGATGGATGAGGTTAGCTTCGATGATGCGGTGATGCAGGAAGAGATTTTTGGTCCGATATTGCCGGTTATACCTTTTGACTCTCTCGATGAGATGATTGCTGAAGTAAAGCGCCGGGAGAAACCTTTGTCATGCTATGTCTTTACGCATGATAAGAAACTCCGGAATAAAATAATGCATGAAGTGTCGTTCGGCGGAGGATGTGTGAACGACGCCATCATGCATATCAGTAATAATAAATTGCCATTCGGCGGTGTGGGGGAAAGCGGTATTGGCTCTTACCACGGTGAGTTTGGTTTCAGAACATTCTCACATTACAAAAGCATACTCGATAAACCGACCTGGTTCGAGGCGGGTTTGAAATACTTTCCTCACAGTGCGGCAAAATTTAATTTGATGAAAAAAATGTTGCGGTAAAAACTGTTTGTTACATGTTCATTTACCATATAAATACAACCCTGAAATACATGGTTTCGGGTGGATCTGCAACAAAATCACTGTTTGTCACATAAAAATGGATGTCGTTCTGAGAATAATCAAAGTCCACTGTCCGTGTCCATAAATTTCCGTTGCGATTTTCAAGGTGCCGGGTGTAAGGTAACGCTTGCTGAGCTCCGTTGAGTTCAATGTATCCCATTACCGCCCCGTTGTTTATCATATAGCTTGATATCCCATCCAGATTAAACCGGCACCGGTAGTAGAGATTTAAACCGTCCGGATCGGTTATGGGTGTCCAGTCGGCCGCCCTGACCTGAAAAGTAAATACCTGTTTTGTGGTGAGATCCTCAGGGTACGAGACTGTTTCGCATGCGCTAAAAAGCAATACTGAAATAGCAAATAGTAAATAGATGCGTCGCATAATGATTTTTGTTAAATTATTATTGTATAAGTTTTAAAAAAGCAAGTATCTTGATAAATACTTGCTAAATGTTAATGCTTGAAAGTACATACAAACACCTTGCCGTTTTTTGAAATAACTAAATTTTTCTTACCTTTGCACCAGCATTGGTTCTCTTGTCGTATTCGCGGCACGAGATTAATAGGGAATCAGGTGAAAATCCTGAACAGTCCCGCTGCTGTAAGCTCTTAGCTTCTAGTTTCTTTTTTTAAAGGATACGAAAGAAGCAGAATTCTTGAACAACACTCAATCCACTGTTCCGGTAACGGAATGGGAAGGATGTTCAACGATGGAGTAAGTCAGAAGACCTGCCATGCTTGATTTTAGTTTTTAGCTTTCGAGGAAAGAGCTGAAGAACCAAAATGGGTAATTACATTTGAACTTATTAGTATTGATTGTACATTGCAGGGAGTGTTCGTGCATTTTATCCTGTTTTATCTTCTTTATTTTCTTTGAGTCGAAAGCATTTTTTGAATGATTAATACATAAGTTCATGAAATGGCTTCGTTCGTTTAATTACATTTTTCTTTGTCTTGCTGTGCTTTCTGTTACAGCGTGTTCAACGGGTTCGAATAAAACTGATGTAATTTCAGATTCTGCAGATTCGTCAGTAATTGTTTATGCGAAAGGATTCTCAATCCGCTACTTTTCGGATTACACACAAGTGATTGTAAACAACCCATGGAAATCCGGATCAATATATGCAACTTATTTTCTTGTAAAAGATACGCAGACTGAGGTTCCGGAAGGTGGTGTGAAGATACTTGTTCCTTTGAAGACCATAGCGCCGGCGTCGGTGACTCATTATGAGTTTTTACATTTACTGGGAGAGTTAAATACAGTAACCGGTATCTGTCAGGCTGATATTGTTTATAACAAAAAAATTAAAAAGGGCATAGAAGAAGGGCGGATTACGGATTTGGGAGATGCTTTTCATATCAATGTGGAAAAGGTTCTGCAACTTAGTCCGTCTGCACTCATGATGAGCGGTTATAATCAGAAAGATGCTAATTTACAGCGGATTTCACAGGCAGGGATTCCGGTAATTTATAATAATGAGTGGATGGAAACCTCATTGTTGGGTCGTGCGGAATGGATCAAATTCGTGGCTGCTTTTTATGATAAGAGTCAGTTGGCTGACAGTATTTTCAGTAATATCGAAAATCGTTATAACGACATAAAGCAAAAGGTTACTAATATAAAAGATAAGCCCGGCATTATGGCTGGCTCTAATTTCAGGGGAACCTGGTATATGCCGGCCGGCCGTAGTTTTATGGGGCAACTCTTTGCAGATGCGGGTAGCCGTTATTTTTACTCGAACGATACGACTACCGGCAGTTTGCCCCTGAATGTGGAAAAAGTGCTTCGTGATTTTTCAGATGCAGACATTTGGCTGAATTGTAATTTTGCCACGCTGGATGAATTGATTAAGTCAGATTCAAAACATGCACTTTTCAAACCCGTGCAGACCAGGCAAGTCTATAATTTCAATAAGCGGATGTTGCCATCCGGTGCTAATGATTTCTGGGAAAGTGCTGTTGCCCGTCCCGATTTACTCCTCTCGGATGTAATTGCTGTTTTGCATCCTGAAATTTTGCCCGATTACGAATTGGTTTACGCAGAAAAACTGAAGTGATGAATTATTCTTTTTCAATATTTTACGAAGGATTGTTCCTGCTGCTTCTCGTGTTTCCTGTTCCCGTATTTTCACAAGGTAAACTAGATAGTATTCAGTACTTAAAAACTGTCGAAGTTATTGCCAATCGTTATAAGGAAACTATTCCGTCGCAGAAATTATCGGGAGAAGAATTAAAGAGTCTCAATAGTTTCTCGGTGGCTGATGCCATACGATATTTCTCGGGAGTTCAGATAAAGGATTATGGTGGCATCGGCGGACTAAAAACCGTGGATATCCGGAGCATGGGAACTAACCACATGGGTGTATTCTATGATGGCATTCAACTTGGTAACGCGCAAAACGGACAAATTGATCTCGGTAAATTTTCACTGGATAATATAGAAGAAATATCACTTTATAATGGTCAGAAGAGCGATGTTTTTCAGTCGGCCAAAGACTTTGGATCAGCCGGAACAATTTATCTGCGTACACGTCGTCCACTGTTTCAGGAAGGAAAAAAAACGAATATAATCTCGTTCCTGCGCACAGGTTCATTCGGACTGATCAATCCTTCTGTCCTTTGGGAACAACAACTTACCAGGAATATCAGTTCTTCATTTAATGCCGAATATACTTATGCTACCGGAAAATACAAGTTTCGTTACCGGAAAGTATATCAGGACGGAACTGTGGCCTGGGATACTACTGCTGTCCGCCGGAATGGCGACGTGGAAGCAGTGCGGCTCGAAGGTGGATTGAATGGTTATAACGATGATGGTAAATGGCATGCCAAAGCGTATTTCTATGATTCAGAACGCGGAATTCCGGGGGCAATCGTCAATAATATATGGAAACGCTCACAACGCCAGTGGGACAGAAACTTTTTCGCGCAGGGAAGTTTTCAGCAACAAATAACCAACCATTACGAGCTGCTTGTCAATGCCAAATATGCCAATGATTACATGCGCTACCTGAATCCGGATACCACGTTGATGTATATTGATAACTCGTTTATTCAACAGGAATTATACATTTCTGCCGCCAACCGGTATAAAATTTTGCCGGTATGGGATATTGCGCTGTCGTTAGATTATCAGTATAACTTACTCGATGCGACTTTGCGGGATTTTGTTTATCCGAAAAGGAATACGGTTTTAGCAGCGCTTGCAACGGCTTTTGAGTGGCGGCGACTGAAAGGACAGGTTAGCTTGCTCGGGACTTTTGTTTTTGAAAATGTAACCCGCATCAGCCATGGAGATGAAGAATTACTGCCCGGAACACAAACCGGTACCCCGAAGGATAAAATGGAATATACTCCGGCTGCTTTCTTTTCTTATAAGCCGTTTGAAAACCTGCCTTTAAATCTCAGAGCATTCTATAAACGTATTTTCCGCATGCCTACCTTCAACGATTTGTACTATACCGATGTGGGAAATATCTCTCTGAAACCTGAATACACCAGTCAGTATAATATAGGCTTCCAGTATGAAAAACAAATTGAAAAAGGATTGTTCAGTTCATTTCTGATTAAAACTGATGCCTATTACAATGAAGTGACTGATAAGATTATCGCCGTACCTAAAGGCAACGGGCAGTATCGCTGGATGATGATGAATCTCGGGTATGTAGAAATTCGCGGTGTTGATTTTTCCGGCCAGATGACGATGCGCTTATCGCAAGACATGCAGTTTAGTGCTAATTTGAATTATACTTTTCAGAAGGCGCAGGATTTTTCCGATCCCGAAGATGATGATCCTTATGCCGGGACTTATAGCGGACAGATTGCTTATATCCCATGGCATAGTGGTTCGGCGGTAATACGGGCTAATTATAAAACCTGGGACTTTAACTACAGCTTTATATATGTAGGCGAACGCTATCATAATTCATCCAATATAAGAGCAAACCATGAACAGCCGTGGTACACGCATGATTTAACCTTGGGGAAGTCCTTCGATTTTAAAAAAATGAAATTGAAACTGTCGACTGAAGTGAATAATGTGCTGAATCAGTATTATGATGTAGTTTTAAATTATCCTATGCCGGGAAGAAATTATAAAGTGATTTTAAAGATGGAGATTTAATGATTTGTCAATATGTCGATATGTAGATAAATAGTAAAATGATTGATTATAACGATATTAAAATGAAACCGACTAAAAGTATCTTCTTCGGGAAATTTTCCGGGGTGTTCTTCTTGTTTTTGTTGTTTTCTTCCTGCCGTGAAGAAGTGGAAATATTCAAGCCCGAAGTAATTCAAACATCTATTCCTGAATACACAGATATTCAGGGATTCTACCTGCTGAACGAGGGAAATATGGGCAGTAACAAATCGACACTTGATTATTACAATTATGAAACCGGGGAGTATATCCGGAATATTTTCGGGGCGGCTAATCCTGCCGTTCCTAAAGAGATGGGCGATGTGGGTAACGATATCAGGATATACGGAAGCAAGCTCTATGCGGTCATCAATTGTTCCAACAAAATTGATGTAATGGATAAATATTCGGCAAAGAAAGTGGGACAAATTGACATTCCCAATTGTCGTTATATCCGTTTTTATAAGGGGTACGCTTATGTAACTTCGTATGCAGGCCCGGTGGAATTGAATCCCGATTATAAGCAAACAGGCTATGTAGCCAAAGTAGACACCGCGACTTTCGAAGTGGTGGATCGCTGTCTGGTAGGCTTTCAGCCTGATGAGCTGGAGATTGTGAACAAAAAAATCTATGTGGCCAATTCGGGGGGATATATGTTCCCGAATTACGAAAATACGGTTTCTGTTATTGATGTTGAGAGTTTTACAGAAATAAAACGCATAAAGGTAGCGATTAACCTGCATCGGCTTCGTGCTGATAAATACGGCAATTTGTGGGTTAGCTCAAGGGGCGACTACTATTACACTCCATCGCGTTTATACTGGATTAACACCAATACCGACACACTGACGGATTCACTTGATATTGCTGTTTCCAATTTTCATTTGGATGGCGATTCGCTGTATATATACAGTACAGAATGGAGCTATGTTAACATGGGCAATGTGATAACGTATGGTATTGTAGATGTGGATAAAAAAGAAATTGTTACAAGAAATTTTATTACCGACGGTACAGCGTCAAGAATAAAGATTCCGTATGGAATCATGGTAAATCCTATCACGAAAGATATTTACGTAACGGATGCAAAAAATTATGTGTCGCCCGGAACACTTTATTGTTTCGATAAATACGGAAAGCAAAAGTGGAATGTCCGGACGGGAGATATTCCTGCCCATTTTGTCCTTCTGGGGAAGAATAAAAATGAAAACTAAAAGAAACTTCTAACTTCTCTAACATCATCAATCCTCAAAAAATGAAAAAACAACTAATTTACATCATTTGCTTATTAACGCTGAGGGCTTGGGGACAGTCGCCGTACATTCACAAAGTGTACGAGTACATGCCGGCTCCAGGTCAGTTTGTCAATGAACTACCCGAATACGAAGAAGGCGATACGAAAAACGACATGCGCCTGAAAGCCGAAGAATGTATAGCTGATAACGAACAGATACTTGTTTCGTTGGGTGGCTATGGCGGATATATTGTCTTCGGATTTGACCACATGGTGGAAAATAAACCCGGCAAATATGATTTTAAAATTATGGCAAATGCCTTTTATGCGGCTGCCAATCCTAACGGCGAAGCTTCCAGAGAGGGAGGTAGTTGTGAACCGGGTATTGTTATGGTTTCGTATGATGCCAATGGAAACGGTAAACCCGATGACGAGTGGTACGAGTTGGCAGGAAGCGAATATTTTAAATCAGAAACAATAAAGAAGTATCGGTTGACCTATTATAAACCTGACGAAAACAAAGTGCGTACACCCGACAATAATTATCCCTACCTGAACGATACTACCTATATTCACTGGAAAAGCAATCAAGAAACGCAGGGATATCTTTATAGAAATACTTTCCATAATCAATCTTATTTCCCTTTATGGGTGGATGCCGACAGTTTGGTATTTGAAGGTACCAAGCTTGCAAATAATTATGTGGATGAGAGCGGAACAGGTACTTATTATGTGCAGTACGCTTATCATTGGGGGTATGTGGATAATCATCCCAATGCTGATGATCGTTCCAATTTTAATATTGAATGGGCAGTGGATCAAAATGGAAATCCGGTTCAGCTTCCCGGCATACATTTTATAAAAGTATATACCGCTGTTAATCAGTATTGCGGTTGGTTGGGCGAGACATCTACCGAGATTATGGGAGCTGTTGATTTACACGTTCGTGGACAGGATATCTTTGTTCCGGTTTTTACCCAGCGTATTGGTTTGGATTATACCGATATAAATTTAAAGCCGGATGAAACAGCTCTTCTTACAGCCACTGTTGTTCCGGTAAATGCAACAAACACGCAAATTACGTGGAAAAGCAAGGATATTGGCATCGCTACCGTAAACAATGGTTATGTAACGGCAATAGCCGAAGGAACTACTGTTATAAGTGCAATTACAAACGATGGCTATTACATTGCTAAATGTAATGTAACCGTAGAAAATGTCAGTGGAGTGGAATCTGTTTATAAACCTTTTCGTAAGGTAGCATACGAAGGCAACTCATTGTATTTAACGGGCTTTGAAAATATGACCTGCGAGCTCTATTCTATTAACGGGTACAAATTGGCCGATTTTCAATGCTTTTCTGACCACGAAGAATTCCGCATAAATTTATCCCAAGGGGTTTTTATATTGAAAATTAAGAATCAAATACATAATCACAGCATAAAAGTTAATGTCCTGAAAAATAAATTATAAACACATGAAACGAACATGACAAAATTTAAACAATTTTGACCTACAGGGAAATGTTTAAATTTTGTTTTGTGAGTTCCATGTGACTATAAAAAAACAATTATAAACACATGAAAGTATTTTTACAAAAGAAATTAATCATTACTGTTTTATTTGTGGGCTTTAATTTGGTCTTTCTGCAAAGCAAAACGTACGAATCTCAAAGCAGATTTATCACATTAAATCTCGGGAGCCCCACCAATCCGTCACAAATTGTTCTTAATGAAAAGGGCTATTGGAATCAAACCTACAATACATCCGGGGATTATCGCTGGTTAGAGTTTGGAAACTTCAAATTTTCACATGTCCTCAATGCTTTTGGGGGCAATGATGTCGGAGGAGGGATGTCGTACTGGGATGGTTTTACTTACAGTACAAGTGGCGATAATACCAACTATGGAGAGTCCGGCAGTTCATCTGCTTGGGTAGAAGAACAGTGGGGTTGCATGCCCGGTGGTGGTATAAAAACCGATAGCAACGGGAATGTAATAAAAGATGAATCGGGAAAAGTGCTCGTTGAAAAAGGAAATCCTTATTTAGTGGCTTATTGGGGCTATTGGATTGAACTAATGGAAGGAGGTGCACCGTGTCTGCAGATGAAGTTCGCAGATGGAAAAGAATATAAGCCGGTGGGAGTTTACATTGCCAATCATCCGTGGCCATATTACGGGAATATTCATGGCGATGGGTTTGCACGTGCCTTCGATCAGGAAGGCGACATCTTTAAACTGCTTATTCATGGAATGAATGATGCCGGAGAGCCCATAGGCACGCAAGTGGAACATATACTGGCCGAATTTAAAAATGGTGTTTTGATACAAAGTCCGGATTGGAATTACGTTGATTTGTCATCGTTAGGAACAGTGAGCGGACTGTATTTTACAATGGAAACCTCTGATGCAGATCCGGTATATGGCCCTAATACCGCTGTTTATTTTTGCCTGGATAAATTGCAGGTGATGAGTCCCGAAGCGACTACAGCTCCGTCACGACCAACAGGGCTAAGGGGTATTCCAACTGAAAATACCATTGACTTTTCGTGGACTGCTTCAGATAGTTCCGCCGGAGTACGGGGATATAATCTTTATCTGAATGAAACTTTCGTTGCTTTTGAAGAAACAACTAATTATGTTTTCACCGGATTGCAGCCCTATACTCAGTATCAAATTCAGGTAGAGGCAATCGCCAATGATTATACTCCATCGGAAAAAGCGGGAATGTCGGTACAAACCACAGATGTCACTCCTCCTTCAATGCCAGCGAACCTAAACGGAACTACAACGCAATATACGATGACATTATCGTGGGATGCCTCTACCGATAATGTTGCTGTAACCGAATATCATATTTACCTGAATGGTGAACGTCAAAAACGGATTTATACTACTAATTACATGCTTACCGGACTGGATGCCGGTACGGAATACCTTGTTGAGGTAGAAGCGCGCGATGCGGCAGGAAATCGATCGGTAAAGGCAAGCGTTTACCTTCGGACAATGGGCCTACCGACTGATCTTCCTGAGGCTTCCCGGAGACTTGCTATCAAGGTTTATGGTAAGTTTATCGAGATTGAAAACGCTCAGGACCGTATTTTACAGATTTTCAATCTGAAAGGTCAGATACAATTATCTTATCTACTTCCTCCGGAAGGGAAATCCGTGATTGATATTTCCGGATTACCTCAGGGAGTGTATTTGCTGAAAACGGGTTCAGATACCTATAAAATCATCAAACAATAAATAATCTAACAATTCAAAAAAATGAGAACAATGAAAACAAGTTACTTATCATTGCTATTCTTATGTTTATTTGCATGGAACGCCTTTAGTACCAACGTTACAATAACTATGAATAGCATCAGCCGGACAATGACGTTGGCCGAAAAGACTTCCGGTTTGTCAGTTGATACCGGCGAACCAGCGGGTTATGTATATAATTTCAACGTTGCCCCAGGGACTTATGTACTGACAGGATTCAATACAAACAATGTTTCGAACGGTACAATTGAGATTGAAATTGTTGATGCAGATGAACAAACATTTGCGTTTACAACCATAACTGCCGGGGCAACAAATTCCGGTTGGGTTTTAGGAACCGATTATACGGTTAACCACATATCTTCAAGCCGGGAAGGAGTTGTAAGAGTAAACACACAAGGAACATCCGTAACAGCTAACAGAGTAACTTTCTTAATGCTCATCGGCGATTCGTATTACGTCGACCTGATTCCAAGTGAAGCGCGTCAAGCTGAGGGTTTTTTAGCCAACCATCTGATGGCAACGGTTACTTCTGCAGCAGTCAATGCAACCGGATTTATTCCGGTTGGATACGATTATGAAATTACCGTCCCCGAAGAAGCAACTCTTTTTGTGGGGCGAAAATTTGCCCATTTTGTACAATTCAAAGAAATTGAGCCTAAAAGCTTCACATATAATGCGGGTAAGAAGGTCTATCAATACTTTTTAGCTAATGGCCAGATTTACAACTACCGGGTATCGCAGCCCGGCAAATTAACCAATGCCGGTTATTTTTCTATGAGCCAATCGCTGGCACCACTTGAAATAACCGAAGCTATGTTAAATTCAGGTGACCCCAAGCGAATCGACTATGATGTAAAATCGAACCAAGGTCTTAATGTTGGCGATATTCTGCTGAATGTAAATGAAAAAGGTCATTTGAAAATGAATGTCAACGATAAACACCGCATGTTAAGTATGCGCAGTTGGCAGTTAACCGATAATTCAGTAAACAATTATTTTATAGAACCCGATTTTCACTATACAGTTATCAATGAAAGTGGAAGTCCCGATAATTCAGTAGTAACTGTGGATGAAAAAGGTGTGATTACAGCTGTCGGCAATGGTACTGCTATTGTTTTGGTAACTTATGATGCCATTTCGTTAAATGCAAGTTATACTATGGGACGGGAGTGGGGAGCTATATGGCCCGAAAATACCGGCGCTTTTGTGGTAACTGTTGGAGACGCAACCTCAGGAATAGTTTCAAATGTTAAGATTAACGAAAATCTGAATGCAACGACAAAAAAAATGGCGGGTGATGCTGTGGATGCTGAACATGATGTCTTTTATTATTTATCAAGTACCGAAGGATATGATTATACCTTTACTCCAACAGGTGTGGAGTCGGTTACAATTGCTTATCCTGTCATTGGAGTTCAAACAGCAACGTATAATGGATTTTCTTCTGAAGGAGTAACTGCAAATGAAGACGGAAGTTATACGGTGCGCCTGAAACATGGCCGAAACATTGTGAAAATGACTTCTGCGGGAGGCTTATCTGAATATCAGGTTTTTACTGCAAAGCCAACGAATTATCTTGTTAAGAATCTATCAAATCCCAACGAACAGATTCAGCCGGGTGATGAGATAGCAATCGTTTTCAGTGGGCTTTTTCACCCTGCAAATAAATTAGCGGGCATTTACAACATGTCAGCTTATGTGCAGTTTAATGGAATTCCTAATGGGACATCGCTTATTCTTTCGGCTAACCAATATACCTTTGGCTCAAGCGAAAGCGCACAAACAGTAAAACTCACAGTCCCTTCAGATTGGAACCCTGATGTTAATTTAGAATTGCAGGAAGGGGTAATTCAGGTAAATGGATTTGGCGATCCGATAGGGAATCATAGAAATACGTCGCTTGATTTTGGTCGTAGTCCTAATTTTACAGCTGTTGCACATAAAACCTATTTCGGTTCCCTGCCAGGAGTTTCTGTAGATGTACATGAAACTGTTTATTACACTGTAAATTTTACAAATTTACCTGAAGGTGCATTAGTAACGCTATATAATAATAAAAAGACGGTCTTGACCCAGATGTCTGAAAATAGTTACACGCTATCTTTTGGTACATATACTTACGAAGTTGCCTGTACAGGATACAAAATGCTGCGCGGATCGTTTTCAATATCATCTCAAAGCCCTTTAAGTCAAGATGTTCAAATGCAAATGGAGCCAATTGGAACCAATGGATGGGATGGAACTACAACGACTCAGCCCGCAATTGTTACGATAGAAGAATCAAATACGGCTGGTGGTACATTCGAAGGCATGGAAGGTTACTATAAAATTAGCTCCGGTTATGAATTAGCATGGTTTTCAGACAGAATAAATAATGTGTCAAATACAAGCAGTGCCGTTTTGATAAACGATATAGATTTATGTAATTTTGCATGGACGCCAATTGGAGCCAGTGTAACTTCAAAACAATTCAAAGGCACATTTAACGGAGCAAACAAAACTGTTAGAGGAATCTATATTGATAATGCATTAGCCAATCAGGCCTTGCTTGGATATATCAATGCCGCCACTGTTAAAAATCTTACTGTTGCCGGTAATATAACAAGTACAGCTGATTATGTGGCAGGTGTTGTAGGGCGTTCAACAGGTGCTTCAATAATCCAGAACTGCCATAATCAGGCTGTTATATCAGGTAAAACGTATGTGGCAGGTATTTTGGCTCATTCGAATGCTGCTACATTAACAATAGCTGATTGTAGTAATAGCGGTTCTGTATCTGCTACCGGTTCGTACTGTGCAGGTGTTTTAGGAATGCTCACCTCAGGTGCTGCGGCTTATAATTCGACATTTATCAATCTGACGAATAGCGGAACAATTACCGGTACATCTTATACAAGTGGTCTTCTGGCAAGTGCCGGAACTGCTAAATTAATCGAAAATTGCAATAACACGGGAGCTATCTCTGGAACTAACTATGTGACAGGGGTTTCTTCCTACTCATATGCGCAATCAGGAGATGTCCTGATTAATAAGTGTTTTAATTCAGGAAGTATTACAAGCACAGCTGCAAGTGGTTATACTGGCGGTATCGTTGGAAATCAGAATTTAACCTCAACAAATCAAATTGTTGTTAGAAATTGTTACAATACGGCCGATATTCAGGGTGCTGGTATGATAGGTGGTATTTCCGGTTCGATGCATGCGTCTGCGGTGATTGAAAACAGTTATAATGTGGGTGTCATATCTGCAAGTTCTGGTTTTGCAGGTAGTATAAAAGGTGTAACCGCAGGAATTATTACAAATGTTTATAGTCTTCATGATAATTATACCGACGGTGCGACGGTTAAAACGACTGCTGAATTTGCCTCCGGTGAGGTTGCGTGGTTGCTGGGCAATGCTTTCGGTCAAACCATCGATATGGATAATCTGCCTGTTTTGAATGATGCGGCTGTGTACAAAGTTACTTATACAAACAATCTTGATGCTGAAAATGGAGAGCTGTATACCAATGGAAATCTTCCGGTAATGAAGAGAGCAGGATATACCGCCAAATGGTTGGCAGAGATATCCGGAGGCGAGATAAACGAGGTTTCGGCAGATGCAGAGCTGTATCTTCAATTTACTCCGGATGCTACAACAGGTGCAGGTAATGTTAAACCTGAATTTACAGTTTACCCGAATCCGTTTACGGATTACCTGTATATAAAATCCAATCGTGATCAGATTCTTAAAATTACAAGTATCTCAGGTCAGGTTCTGCTGAATGTCCAGGTTCATGAAGGAGTAAACCGGGTTGATGTTTCATCGCTACCGAAAGGAACTTACATTCTGAATCGGGGTAGTGAGGTCTTCAAAGTTGTGAAGTAATCATTGTTTTGCAAGGAACTGTCTCAAAATGCAAATTTCCGGGACAGTTTTCATGGTGTTTCAGAAGATGTCAAATGCAAGATGCTGATATTGAGGGTAAAAATAGTAGAAACGCACAGCCGTGCGTTTCTACGCTCTCCGTTTCCGGTCCGAATATCGAAAGCAACGCGGCAGTTGGGCGCTTATGAAACGCCGTTCTGATTTTATGTTGAATGTTGCAAAATACAGATTTTCTTTTACCTTTGTGTCATTAATTTTCATTAAAGTAACACGATGCCTGTTTCCCGTTTTGGCGTTTCGCTTGAAAATGAATTGCTTGAAGCTTTAGATGCGTATGTTCAGGAGAATAAATTCCCGAACCGATCGCAGGCTATCCGTCACCTGATTGAAAAAAATCTGGTTGAGAAAAAATGGAAATGCAATAATATCGTGGCGGGAGCTATTGTCCTGACCTATAATTTTCATAAGAATGATATCCTGACAAAATTAACTGAGATTAAAAAAAATGCTGTTGATGAGATTCTTTCTACCCAGAGCTTCTATATTTCTGCGGATAAAATTCTTGAAATTATTGCTGTGAAGGGACCTTCTTATAAATTAACCGCTTTGTCGGATGTGCTGATAAGCGTGAAAGGGATTGAACATGGTAAATTAATCATGAGTAAGGTAGATTAATTTTTTTTATGTTGATAGTAACACGAAATAAATATAAAGTAACACGATAATACTGAAAGAATGAAAAAAATCAAATTTGTGATTATGCTGTTATGCATAGGCTTGTATAGCTATGCCAGAGAAACTGTTAAAGACTCCGTGCAATTGGAGGATGTGGTTGTAACCGGGTCGAAGTTTGAGATTTCCCGTAAATTGATCCCTTTGTCGGTATCTCAGATCAGTGCTGATAATATAAAACAAAGTGGACATTACAATGTGCTTTCCACCCTGAGCGCTTATGTGCCGGGTGTTTTTATTACTGAACGCAATATTCTGGGTTTTGGTGTTGCCACCGGTGGTTCGGGCTCTATTAATATTCGTGGAGTCAGCATTAACAATGGAGTCGGTAATTACCCGAATACCCAGGTTTTGGTTTTAATTGACGGTCATCCTCAATATCAGGGGATTTTCGGTCATCCATTGCCCGATGCCTATGTTGCTTCGGATGTGGAGAAAGTGGAGGTAATACGTGGACCGGCATCTGTGCTTTATGGCTCGAATGCTATGGCCGGAGCTGTTAATATCATTACTAAAAAGCAACAGACAGAAGGATTATCAGCGACAATAAACGCGGTTTACGGTTCATACAACACACAAAAATATGCCGGAACTTTCGGCTTTAAAAAAGACAAGCTAAGCTTGTTTGTATCAGCTAACCATGCCAGCACTGATGGTACCCGGGAGAATACTGATTTTAAAATTAGTAACGGGTATTTAAAGGCAGCCTATGAATTGAGCCGGCACTGGAAAATAACAGCTGATCTGAGTATGGCGCAATATGAGGCAAACGACAACGGAAAAGTTTCTCCTCCTGCCCCGTCACCGATTCCTTTTCACATTGATGTTTTGCGTGGAAAAGCAGCTCTCTCGGTGGAAAATAAATATGATAAACTGGATGGCGCAATAAAGCTATATCATAACTTCGGAGAACATGATTTGTCCGACGGATTTAAGTCGACCGACCGGAATTCAGGATTGATGATTTATCAGAATTACCGACTATTCGATCAAACCCATGTGACTGCCGGTTTGGATGCAAAACAGTACGGAGGTCATGCTATTGACCCAAAACCGATGATTCCGGTTGATACAACTGAAATTGTTTACGAACTGGCGGGTTATGCCTTAATTCATCAAAAACTGTTTGAATTTGTGGATTTGAATGCCGGTTTACGTTTTGAGCACAACTCAGTATTTGGTAATGAATGGGTCCCGATGGTCGGTGCAGCTGCCCGGGCAGGTGAAACAACCAATTTCAAGGCCTCAGTTTCGAAAGGTTTCCGTAGTCCGACTGTAATGGAACTCTACCTGTATGCCCCCAATGCAGCGCTGAAACCGGAACGGATGATGAATTACGAATTGAGTTGGTTGCAATCCTATATGGCGAATCGTTTAAGTACCGAACTGACGGCCTTTTGGGTTGAAGGAGAAAACATGATTCAGGTTGTAGGAGGCACGCCTCCGAAACGTCAGAATACAGGAACATTCAGTAACCGGGGAATTGAGTTTGCGGCTAAATACCGCATAACTAACCAGTTTAACGTGCAGGCTAATTATACTTTTCTCGATATGGAAAAGAAAATTGTGGCAGCACCGAAACACCAGTTCAATATCAACCTGAATTATCAGTATAAAATGGTGAATTTCAATGTGGCCGCTCAGCATGTGAATACCTTATATGCTTCGTTGACCCCCGAAAGTATCCAGCAATTCACTTTATTTAATACCCGTATTTCAACAAAAATAACAAAACAACTGGATGTTTTTTTAGCAGGACATAACCTGCTTAACCAGCAGTATCAGATTAACGACGGTTATCCGATGCCGGGAATTAATTTTCATGGGGGATTGAATTTGAAACTGTAATTGGACGGTGTTTCATAAGTGCCCAACTGCCGTGTTGCTTGTAAAATGCTTTCGAGACAGATACTTCTGACATCAGATTTTTGACATTAGACATCAGACAAGCGATCGAACAACAATAAAATATTTGTGAAACAGTTTAATTGAAGTTTAGGTTCTTTTGTTAATTTTGTACGCGAATTAATAAAAATACAACTTTTAAACAGATCTTATGACTAAATTCTCAAAAGCATTTTGGGTTGCCAACTCTGTAGAACTTCTCGAACGTCTTGCATATTATGCCGTATTTATTGTAATCACATTATATTTGTCAAATGTCTGGGGATTCTCAGATATTGAAGCCGGGATTATTTCCGGAACTTTTTCAGCTTCGTTATATTTTTTGCCGACTTTTGCCGGAGCTTATGCCGACAGAATAGGTTTCCGTTCTGCCATCATTCTCGCATTCTTATTGCTGACGCTGGGATATGGCGGATTAGGCTTGTTACCTACTTTACTTGAAAGCGCAGGTTTGGTGTCGTACGATATGACTACCACTTTCTCAGGATTGGATACAAGCTGGTTGCGCTGGTCGATTGTGCCGGTACTTATATTGATTGTAATCGGAGGTTCATTTATCAAAGCGGTAATATCGGGAACGGTGGCACGTGAAACGACATCGGAAACACGCGCCAGAGGTTATGCCGTTTTTTACATGATGGTAAATATCGGAGCTTTTACCGGAAAAACAGTGGTGGATCCGTTGCGTAAAAGCATGGGTGATCAGGGCTTGGTGTATCTCAATTTCTTCTCGGCACTGATGACTTTGTTGGCTTTGATAGCTGTGTTTTTCTTTTATAAATCAGTAAAAACAGAAGGCCAGGGTAAGAGTTTTGCTGAGATTGGAAGAGGCTTGCTTAAGGTGTTGGGAAATGTTCGCTTGATTGTACTTATTCTTATTATCAGTGGATTCTGGATGATACAAGGACAGATGTATGCCACGATGCCCAAGTATGTAATCCGGATGATTGGAGAGCAGGCTTCGCCAGGTTGGTATGCAAACGTGAATCCGTTGGTGGTGTTTGTATTGGTAAACTTTGTTACTTCTTTTATGAAGAAACGTACGGCGCTTACTTCCATGACCATAGGCATGTTGATTATTCCTTTGTCGGCATTGGTAATGGCAGGAGGAACGCTAATCGGAACGGATTATGTGTTGGGGTTACATCCAGTCGCTTTTATGATGATTGTGGGTATAGCTATGCAAGCTATTGCAGAATGTTTTATTTCCCCAAGATTTCTTGAATACTTCTCTTTTCAGTCACCCAAAGGAGAGGAGGGACTCTATTTGGGATTTAGTCACTTGCACTCTTTCTTTTCATATCTTTTTGCTTTCGGACTTTCAGGCTTTCTGTTAGATAAGTATTGTCCTGATCCAAGAGGTTTTGATTCTCCGGAAGCATATTCCGTGGCTACCGAGCATGCACATTATATTTGGTTTGTTTTTGTGGGTATCGGTTTGATTTCAGCTGTGGCTTTATTGGTTTATGGGTATGTGACCAGGAAGATTGATCGGGCGAAAGCCTGATATTTATGTACAATTTAGCTATTTACGATTT
>JARKQF010000127.1 GCA_029973975.1 Paludibacter sp. | reverse complement strand
TCCGATGGTTTCTATGCTGACTAAATTGCCGTTTTCAGTGATGATTTCAGTTTTAACGGAACCTACCGTCAGGATGTACAAGGCATCGCATACTTCTCCCTGTCTGATGATCAGCTGATTCTTCGGGTAGGCTCTGATGGTACACTTTAAATCATCGAGAAAAGCCTCTTCGTCTAATATGTTTAAATTGCCACAAACGGGACAACTTTGAAAATTACCATGCTTCATATCTGAATTTTATGGATGTAAAAATACTTTAAAATTATTATTTCGCCAAAATTACCACGTACTTGTAACAACTGTTACAGATTGTTTGTTTTAACATCACTATATTTGTGTTCAAATTTAAACAACAATTAAAATTCATTCAAGATGGCTGATTATAAATTTGCTCCGGGAGTACAAAGTAAAGGTTTTCCAAAAGCTGAAAAATTCAGTTTTGCTGAAAGTGTATCGTATGCAGATGGTTCAATTGTAAGTAAAATCTTACTCAGAAATGAAAAAGGAAATGTAACACTTTTTGCCTTCGATAAAGGAGAAGTGCTGAGTGAACACACTGCTCCTTATGATGCTATTGTACAGGTGCTTGACGGTAAATCCGAAGTGATTATCGATGGTAAACCACACGAATTAGTGGCAGGCGAAAGCATCATCATGCCGGCTAACATACCGCATGCTTTGACCGCGGTAGAAAAGTTTAAAATGATATTAATCATGATCAAAGGGTAATCATTCAGTACCGCATAAAGAGAAATGAAAAGAACCATCATAAAAATCGATGAAGAGTTGTGCAACGGTTGCGAGCTGTGCGTACAGGGTTGTCATGAAGGAGCGCTACAGATGATTGACGGCAAAGCCCGATTGGTCAGCGAGTTGTATTGCGACGGACTGGGAGCTTGCGTGGGTGATTGTCCGGTAGGCGCCATTACCTTAGAAGAGCGTGAAGCAGTGCCCTATGATGAGATTGCCACCATACAACGGATGATCCCGAAAGGGGAGAAGACCATTCTCGCACATCTCAAACATCTGAAAGAACATGGTGAGTTCGGATATTTAAAAGAGGCGGTAAGTTATCTAAAAGCCAACGAAATACCGGTTGATTTCTCAGTTGTTCACAACATGCCCGTTCCACAACATCAGGGCGGTGGATGTCCGGGAAGCAAGGAAATTAGCTTTACAGCACCCAAACCGGTGGCTACCGGCTTTAAAATGGTGCATCCGGTACATACCGACGAATCCGCTTCTCAGTTGCGTCAGTGGCCGGTACAATTACACCTGCTGAATCCGCAGGCTGGTTATTTCAAAGGAGCTGATGTAGTTTTAGCGGCTGATTGCGTGCCCTTTAGTTTCCCCGACTTTCACAACCGGTTTTTAAAAGGCAAGACATTAGCCATAGCCTGTCCCAAACTCGACAGCAACAAGGAATCGTACCTGCAAAAGATAAAATCCATGATCGTGGATTCACAAATCAATACGCTGCAAGTGGTGATTATGGAAGTCCCCTGTTGTGGCGGTCTGCTGAGTTTAGCTATGCAGGCTATGAAAGAAACAGGAAAGAAAATCCCGGTTAAACTTTCGGTTGTAGGCATTAAAGGAGAAGTGTTGCAGGAAGAATGGGTGTAAAACTGAACCAATTCAACTACGATTCACCCACATAGTAGTATTTAGCGACTAAATTTCTCAAAACATACAATCAGGAAATATTTCACTGTAAATATTACCTGAGATGGTCGACTGGATAGCCTTATAGCCAGTTTGTAGATAATGCGTATTAAGCAATTAATGCGCATTATTTTTATGCAAAACAAATTCATCTTGTGCTTAGCGTAAATTTGGTTTATGCTCTACACAAACCAGATTCAGGCTGTTTATCAGTTAAAATTGTGCTTAGCATAAATCCAATCCTTCTTTAAGCCTCAAAATTTGACAAAAAATTGAGTTTTTGAGGTAAGAAATAGGGGAGAAACATAGTTTATTATCTATTGATTTGTGGAGATAAAGAATAACCGGGTTTGTTGGGATGTAGTAAAATATACTGCATTGATATAGTTTGAGATTTTATTAAATTGTTGTGTTGTTTTTCTAAAATTTGTTATTATATTTGAAAAATTTTATCACACTGCAGTTGTTTAAATCCTTAAATTGAGATACTGTATGCGAAATACCTCTGTTTTCTTGTCAATTCCTATTTCATTCATATATAATGTATTGATGTTTATATCATCAAATATAAGGCGGATATATACGAATCAATGGTTCGCATATAGAAAGGGGGCGTATAGTTTGGTGTTAGTGTGCATATTATGACTCGAAAATTGAACATATTAGTATTCCTATTGATTTCTCTAACGGCAAATGCAACTAGTCAATTAGGTGATATTCTAATTTGGAAAGGAGATACACTGACACTTTTTTCGAATCCGTTAGAATTACGTTCTAATTGGAAGGAACTCTCAAAAATAATTGTCTCTGAATTAGAGAACGAAGACAGAAGATTGTACCCGAAAAAATATGAAGCAGAAGAAGTAGAATCAATGAGTTCAAGTGCGTGTTGGAGAGATTATATTGCCGAATGGACTATAATTAGTGATAAAATATATTTAAGCAATATTTATGCTTGTTACGATAGTAAGGAAAAAGTTGACTTAAAAAAAATATTCGGGAATGAATTAACAGAAAACTTGCTTTTTGCAAATTGGATAACAGGTAAACTATCTATTCCAAAAGGTGAATGCATCGAATATATTCACCTAGATTATAAATCAATTTATGAAGCTGAAACTGTTATTGAATTTAATGACGGCGTTATGGTTGCATCAAAAACTTATAACAATTATATAGCAAAGAAATCTAAATTCACAACCGATCCAAATCCTAACAATTATTTAGAGTTTGTGTATGGTCAGGTTAATTGGGAAAAACTTCCTGACTTAAATAATAAGCACATTCAGGTATCTATTGGTGTTCAGCCAAATCATGATGGTCAAATAGATAGTTTATTAAGTAATTACACATATCTTTTAGATTCCACTAAATTAATTACGGATAGAAATAACATTTTCATTAAAGAGGCAATACGTATTGCTAAATTAGTGCCAGATTGGGATGTGACCTATCAACGAGACACCATTGTTAGTAGATGTATATTATTAATATTTGACGAGAACCAAAAAAGAAAGTACGCACACTAACATGCAGTATAAAAAATTGCCGGGATAGTAGGTTATTCAATGGTTGTAGTCCGCTTCAACTTTTATGTAACAGACAGGAAATCACCCGCAATTGGCAATTTTTCATATCGCCACCCGTTAGGCACAATTGAGTATCGCATGCAACGACCAAACAGGTAGATATTAAAAATCAATAACTTGTGTGGTATTTAGTCAAAATAAAAAAAATAAAAACTCATCTTAAAATTATACTATTATGAAACGAACATGAACTAATTTATTAAATGATTAAATTAGTTCATCGAGAGTTCCATAAGACAACTAAAAAATAAAATTTAAACGTATGAAAAAATTCCTGTTAATTATTTTCTCTTTTGCATGTTTTACGACTATAAATGCAAATCCTCTACCATCACCTCCTCCGATTATTGGATTGTCTGAGATAGGCTTCGATTCTGACGGCAAGTGGGTAATTGAACTGGGATACCAGAATATTTATAATGAGAATACATACATGCCAGTTGACAGCATCTTTATATGCTCATCAACAGGTAGAGCCAGATTGAAAAACCTGAGATTTGAAGGTTATGCGGGAGTAATGTTGGTTCGTAATGATAGTTTGTTGTCCAATCTGATTATTAATCCTACAGGTGACAGTATTCAAATTGAATATCACTATCGCCAATATTCTTCAACAACAAAAGGATTATATACACCTCTTGTTTTTGGTGATTTTAAGAATGCCACATTGGCGTGTCCACAAACAGGAAAATCAATTGCATCTTATTTTGTTTTCAATAATACGAGCCATAATTTTACTCCAATATTCGCAAATGTTTACAGCATTGACAAATCGCCTACTTTAGGCGTAGAGAATGATACAACAGGAATGTGTGGCACTTTAAAGGGGAAAATTTATGATCAGAATAACCAGCTTCTAATTAACTCAACTCATGATTTTAGTACCTATGGATTATTCAATTTCAAGCCATCTCCTGATGGTTCTTATTCTGTAAAAGCATTTTCATTTAAAAACAGAATAAGTAAAATGTATTATAGCGAGGGTTATAATAATTTTATTGTAGATATTTTGCCGATTGAATTCAATATGATGCCGTATTCGGTCATTTTTGTTGATGTTCATATACAGAAAATAACTGCTGTGGATGAAATAAAAAGTGATCTGGTAACTATGCTTCAGGTATCTCCTAATCCGATAACAGACTTATCATTTAAGTACGAAGTTTCTATTCCCGTTAAATCATCAGATAGTTACATTGAAATGATAAGTTTGAGCGGACAGAGAATTATGCAATTTCCAATAACAGAAAATATCGGAAAGATAAATTTACCGGCTAATACAACAAAAGGAGTATATACTCTGCGACTACTTGTGAATAATAAGAATTATGGGACTTTGAAAATAATCATTGCTGGGAAATGAGAAAATAGATTTTGTGGTTTATTGTTTTGTTTGTTGGTACTTCATTGCATTTAACCCTTCCACCTCTTCATGCGTTGCCCAAACAATCACGGGCTTGTTATCTCTTGTAAATCGATCAATTTCCCCGATAATCTTGATTTTCAGGTCTTGTCCCAGACCTGTTAACGGTTCATCCAGTAACAATACGTGACAGGGAAGCGCCAATGCCCTGGCTAGTGTCGTACGTTGTTGTTCTCCGCCACTGAGAGCATCAGGAAGTTTATCTTGTTGATTATCGAGTTCCATGGCATGAATCAATTCGCCTATTCTGTTTTTTTCTTCCTGATTTACTTGAGGAAAATGGGGTAGGGCAAAGGCAATATTCTGTTCCACGGTCAGCCAGGGAATCAATCGTTTGTCCTGAAAAGCGTAAGAGATGACTGGTTCGGATTGACTGAAAACAAGCGTGCCGCTGTCTTTTTGCAGGATGCCGGCGATGATGTTCATCAGAGTAGTTTTTCCCGAACCCGATGCCGTTTTAAGCAGGTGGATATGGTCGTTCGACAAACTCAGATTCAGGTTCTGGAGTACCGGAACATCATTGAATGATTTATTTAATGAATTAATGCTAATCTCTTTTCTATCAATATTTAAAATGACGGTTTTTGCTAGTTTTTTTGTAACCGATAAACGTAATTTTCTGCTTCGTTGAGCAAGCAATTTCACCAAAAAATCGAAGATAAAGCTCACTACGATGGCTATAACAGTCCACGCGAGTAAAGTTTTCATATCGATAAAAGCCTGTGCTTTTTTCATACTCGTACCGATGCCATGTACCGGCCCCGCAAGCACCTCGCCGATGATCACAGCCCTCCAGCCAAAACCCATAGCCGTTGCCACTCCGGCCAACATAAGAGTACGTGCCGAAGGAAAGTAGATATATCGCAGCCTTTGCAGACTGTTTTTATTAAATACTTTGGCCATTTCAACCAGTTTGCCGTCAGTGTGTTCCAGTCCGCTCAGCATGTTCTGATACAGTATAGGGAACATGGTAAAAAAAGCAATAAAAACCGGCAATCCCGGGGGAGAAAGCCAGAGCAGAGCGATTAAAACAATGGAAATAACCGGAACAGAGCGCATGACCACCACCCAGGGATGAAAAAAGGATTTCCAGAAAGGATGATGCAAAGCGATAGCAGCCAAAACGCCGGCTAAAACCAATGCGAGCGCAAATCCTGTTAATCCGCGCAGTATCGTGATGACCAGAGAAACATAAAAGGCCGGATCCGCCAGCATAGTCACAATGGTTTTCAACAGGCCTGTCACGGATGGAAATAAATCAGGATAACCAATCAGCATAGCCAGTGCCTGCCAGAGAATCAGCAATAGCAGGATGCTATAAAAGGCAGGTGTTGGCTTGAACTTCATGAAAAATAAGTTTTATTCTGATGGCAGCTTATAAATAAAATCATCAGCAGGCATTTTCCCACCTGTACTTGCAGGTTCAAATGTATAAAAAATTCTCAGATAATCCATCACTGTTTCTTTTACATCAGCAGCATAACTGAACCTGATATTACAGCGGGGAATAGACTGCAAAGCAATTGTTGTATCGGGATAAAAGCCGTGTTTGACTAATAATCCGGCTGTTTTTCGGGGTTGTTGATAAGTAATATTGCAACTCTCTTTATATTGTTCGGATACTGTCTGTACTAATTTGCTGTAATGCTTTGTCAAATTAGCTTTTACAAGAAATGACGTTTGTGCGAATATGCTTTTACTGAATTTTAAATGTATGTCTTCGGGTTCAATTTTTTGTATAATTCTGATATTAGTATCCTTAGCCATCAGGATGCTGACCATCGGTTCAGATATCACGGCCAAACTGATTTTTTGTTGTAAAAAAGCATTACCCAATTCCACATTGGAAGAGTAGGAGTAATCGGGCTGGATGTGATTCAGCACGTTTTTTTCTAGATAGTTCCGGAATAACACATCGGCCGTAGCACCTTGTCCGAATAAATATACTTTTTCCTGTTGCACCTGATTCAGGTGCTGAATAGCCGGGTTGTTAGTAAGCAAATACAAGCTACCCCAAACCGGCACGGCAAGCAGCTTGTAATCGATTCCTTTGTTGTATAGATTCGCGGCCATAACGGTAGGTAAAACCGCGAAGTCAAGTTTTTCCTGCATCATCAGGGCCTGAATCTGAAGTGGTTCGGAGTGAATAATAAACTCGACTTCCTTGCCTTCAATAACCGGAGGTTTGTCAATCAATGCCATAAAACTCACAGCTGAGGGGCCTTCCAGCAGACCGATTTTGATGGTATCTTCTTTTACCGTACATGAAAATACCAGAATCAAAGTTACTATGATCGCTGTTATTGCTCTGATTGACATGTGATTATTTTTTAGTTCGCAGGGTGATGACCGTAACTTCAGGTCTTGCTACCCCCAGTCGTACCGGAATACCGATAAATCCAAGGCCTCTGTTGACGTACAGATATTGTTCCCCTTCCTGATACAATCCGTCCCACTCATCATAAATAAGGGAAGAGGGCGATATGAGTTTGCCATACATGTTAAAAGCCATTTGTGCAGCATGAGTATGCCCCGACAAAGTCAGGAAAATATTTTTATGTCCCAGTATTTCCCCTTTCCAATGCGACGGGTCATGCGACATGAGTATTTTCAGGGTTGTTGAATCCGTTTCAGCTAATGCCTGGTTTAAGTCGCCATATTGCGGAAAAGGTGGTTTTCCCCAATTGCCGACGCCCAGTAATTCGATAATACCTGAATCTTTTTGGAGCTGAACAAACTCATTGGAGAGTAATTTAAATCCAAAATTACGGATATGCTGTTGAATGGCAGTCAGGTTGGCTGCTTTGTCTTCTTCCTTTTCCCATTCGGAGTAATCACCGTAATCGTGGTTGCCGAGCACAGCATATTTACCGTCTTTGGCCTCGAGTTGCTGGAAGTATTTGTCCCATCCGTCCATTTCCTGGCTGTAATTATTGACAATATCACCTGTAAACAAGAGAAGATCAGCTTGCTGTTCGTTGATTTTTTTGATAGCAGGTTCCATATAACTGTAGTTCCGTCCCCAGCTACCCAGGTGGATATCCGATATCTGTACAATTTTATAGCCATCGAAAGTCGGAGGAAGTCCGCTGACTTTTATTTCAGTTTGTCTGACATCGATATTCTTTGGATTTACAAATGCGCCATGTGCAAACAAGATAACCAGAAACATCCCGGTCAGAACACCGGCATAGCGTATCAGGTAGATTTTTTCTTTCAGCAAGAGGTTAATCAGAAAATTTAGGAAATGAAATATAATATATACTAATTTAGGAAGATAAATCACCATAAAAACAAAATTCATCCACATAAAAAACTGAAAAGACGAAGGCTGATAGGAGTGGCTATCGGCAAATTTCATGATCGCGAAAATCGTGATAAAAAAGGCAGTCGGTAAGAAGTTGAGCAGATGAAGAATCAGTTTAGCACGGTGTTTTTTTAATTTGAAATAAAAAAACAAGTCGGGTAGCACAACCGAAAGCAACAAAATAATGAATGCAAATGTATATAACCTCATAAATATTCGTATTTAATTCGTGCAAAGATACTTTTTAATGATAAATCTTCAAAAAGTTTTATCAATATGCACATTTTTTTTACTTTTGTGTCGCAAAATCTAAAATTTTGAAAAATCAACATTAAAAACGGACTGAATGGTTGAGATATTATTCCTTGTCATCATCGCGATACTGGTACTGGAGTTCGGCTTCGACCGGTACCTGACCATTCTCAATATCCGGCACTCCCGTAAGCAACTTCCCGAAATCTTAACCGGTATTTATGATGAGGATAAATACAACCGGCAGCAGGATTACTTTCGCACCAATGCACGTTTTGGTATGCTAACAGGCACATTCAGCTTTGTCGTCATTCTGTTGATGTATCTGTTAGGCGGCTTCGGGTGGCTCGATCGCATGGTGCAGTCGTGGACAGATCATACGCTACTTCAGTCTTTGTTTTTTTTCGGAATACTTTTTATTATCAATGACCTGATCAATATTCCATTCGATTGGTATCATACTTTTGTCATAGAGGAAAGATTTGAATTTAATAAAGTCACACCAGGCATTTTCATCACCGACAAACTCAAATCCTGGGGAATAGGTATGCTTATCGGAGGGTTAATTTTATCAGCTATCATCTGGATTTACACCCTTACGCCTCAATATTTCTGGCTGCTGGCTTTTGCTGTTACCACGATCTTCAGTCTCGTGATGGGCATGTTTTATTCCGAATTAATTGTTCCTTTATTCAATAAACAAACACCTTTACCTGAAGGGGAGTTACGTACTGCCATTGAAAAATTCGCGACTTCAGTGGATTTTAAACTGAAGAATATCTTTGTTATCGACGGTTCCAAACGTTCCACCAAGGCTAATGCCTATTTTGCCGGTCTGGGACCCAAAAAGCGCATTGTGTTGTATGATACCCTGATGGAACAAATGACTACAGATGAAATTGTGGCGGTGCTGGCGCATGAAATAGGACATTACAAACACAAGCATGTATTGAAGAATTACGCTTTCTCGCTGCCTTTCAGCCTGTTGCTTTTTTACTTACTTGGCTGGATGTTGAACAGCGATTTACTTGCTCAGGTTCTGGGAGGTGAAAAAGCGGTATTTCACCTGAATGCCATCGCCTTTTTCACGCTGTATACACCTGTTTCCACCTTGTTAGATTTATCGGGTAATATTTTGTCAAGAAAATATGAATATCAGGCAGATGACTATGCTAATAAACATGGATTAGGAGAACAGTTGATTTCCGGTTTAAAGAAACTTTCTGCCAAATCCTTAAGTAATCTGATGCCACATCCTTTGTATGTGTTTTTCAATTATTCTCACCCAACGTTATATCAACGCATTACTAAAATTAAATCGACATGAGACTGGGAATTATAGGGGCTATGCCGGAAGAGTTGGATTTGATTATCGCTTCGGTGGTGAACAAAGAAATTGT
>JARKQF010000120.1 GCA_029973975.1 Paludibacter sp. | reverse complement strand
AAACTGCATCCGTTGTCATGAGCAGCTGAATAATGAATTCGCCGGTACGGGCATGATTTCGTTTGATGAAGCGAGGGAAGGGAAAGGAAAAGCTTGTTGGGATTGCCACACATCTGTTGCTCACGGCAAGGAAAGTAATATCGCTTCCACACCTAATGCTATTGTAACACCATTGCCAGAATCACCGATTCCGGCCTGGTTGAAGAATGCGATGAGATAAATGTTTAACGACTAAAGTCTAATATCTAATGTCCGATGTCTAACGCTAGACTTTAGACCATAAAATAAAAAAATATGCTACACCGATTATCCGATTTTATCAACCGCAAGCCTGTCTGGGGATGGGTATTGTTTTTCTCGATTATGCTGGTTGTATTCCTGATTGGATTGCTGGCGGCTTCCATCACGGAACGCAGGGCGGAAATTGCCAGCGTGTTCAACAACCGCAGAGTCGAAATCAAGGAGTTTGAAAGCCGGAGTGATGTCTGGGGAATCAATTATCCGCGTGAGTATGAAACCTGGAAGCAGACTGCCGACATGGATTTCAAAAGTAAACACATGGGCAATATGCCGGAAGATGTGCTGGAGTCGCGACCAGAAATGGTGGTGTTGTGGGCGGGTTATGCTTTCGCGATGGACTATATGGCGCCACGCGGCCACATGCACGCTGTGGATGATGTGCGGAATACTTTACGCACTGGCTCTCCGGATCCGAATACCCATGAGGGTAATCTGCAGCCCGGAACTTGCTGGTCGTGTAAGAGTCCCGATGTGCCTCGCATGATGCACGAAAAAGGCATTACGGAGTTTTATTCCGGTAAGTGGTCGGAGTTGGGACACGAAATCGTGAATCCTATCGGGTGTGCCGATTGTCATGATTACAAAACCATGCAGCTCAGTATTTCCCGCCCGGGATTGATAGAGGGGTATCAACGGCTGGGAAAAGATGTGACACAAGCGACTGCTCAGGAAATGCGTTCACTTGCTTGTGCGCAGTGCCATGTAGAGTATTATTTCAAAGGAGATGAAAAATACCTGACTTTCCCCTGGCACGAAGGGTTGACGGTGGAAGCAATGGAAAAATACTATGACGAAGTGGGGCATGTCGACTGGGTACACAAGTTAAGTAAAGCGCCCATGCTGAAAGCTCAGCACCCTGACTTTGAATTGTTCCAGATGGGCCCGCATGCGCAGCGCGGTTTGTCCTGTGCCGATTGTCACATGCCTTATAAAGTGGATGGCGGCATCAAGTACAGCGACCACCGGATTATGAGTCCGCTGAAAAATATTTCGAGTACCTGCCAGACCTGTCACCGTGACAGTGAAGAGAACCTCCGCAATTATGTGTACCAATATCAGGATAAAGCATTAGAAATCAGAGATAGGGTAGAAGTTGAATTAGCCAAGGCGCACGTTACCGCCCAATATGCCTGGGAAAACGGAGCTACCGAATCGCAAATGAAGGAAGCGTTGCAACTGATTCGTCAGGCACAGTGGCGTTGGGATTTTGTGGTGGCAAGTCATGGCGCCACCTTCCATGCCCCGGTTGAGTCACAACGCATTCTGGCTCACAGTCTGGATAGAACACTGCAAGCACAACTTGCCCTTCAAAAGGTGCTTTTTGCTTTGAATGTGAAAGGTGATGTGAAAATGCCGGACATTTCGACCAAAGCCAAAGCGCAGGAATACATTGGTTTGGATATGAAACAAATCATTGAAAAGAAAAATATTTTCAAAAAAGAAGTTATTCCTGCCTGGATTAAAAATGCAGAAGAAAGAGGAAAGTTAACATCACAAAAACTATAATCCAGTCTGATACTGACGATGCAGAAAGAAAATCCGTGTACAGGATCAGCACCTAAAAGCTGGTGGCAGACGCCCTGGAGCTTTAGAGAAAGCCTGGCGGTTGTCGCCGGTTTTATATTGGTAGGGTGGTTGTTGCAACTTACTATCGGCGATTTCAATTACGAAATCATCCGTTTTCCGGTGAATGCGACACTATTGGGATTCATCTTTTTTTTTGTATTGCTGATTACACTGAAGCATAAATCAGCTTTTTTCAATTGGCTTTCGGGTATTCCGCTGAGTATTTCAACCATTGCCGGCTTGTTGCTGATGGGGCTCATCATGGGATTGATACCACAGGCGTCTCCAACGGGGTACAGTCATGATTTGCTGGGTTTTGATGCCGTTACGTGTTCGTGGGCATTTGTGTTGGTGTATTTTTTAACGCTTGTCAATCTGAGTTGCGTGGTTGCCCGTCGCCTGTTACATTTCACCTGGAGAGACTATGCCTTTTACCTGAATCATGTCGGCTTGTTGTTATTGTTGATGTCGGCAGGCATGGGAGCTGCCGATTTACGTCGCTATGTAATGTATGTGGAAGAAGGTAACACCGAATGGCGGGTATATAATGAAGACAAAGAAGTTCTGGAGTTACCAGTGGCCATCAAACTGACCGATTTCTATATGGAAGAATATATCCCGAAACTGGCTATTCTGGATAAAAGTTCGGGCAATGCCATCCCGAAAGCTAAACCGCAAATGATACAAATTGACACTTTGCAACCAGTTTTCGAAATTGCCGGATGGAAAATTGAAGTAAAAGAATACCAGCATGAAGCTATCCGTAATAGTGATAGCACTTATCGTTATCTGCCCATGCCGGGTTCTTGTCCGGCTGTGTTGGTTACTGTGACTAATCCGAAAGAAGAAGTAGAAGAAAAAACAGGCTGGGTTTGTTGCGGTAATTTTGCGCAACTCTATATGGCCCTTGAACTAAACGAGCAACTCAGTTTGGTTATGACTCGTCCCGAACCGAAGCTTTTTCGCTCTGATATCGTAGTCTATACCGAGAACGAAAAAAAAGTTTCGCATCAATTGGAGGTAAACAAACCCCTCAGTATAGATAATTGGATGATTTATCAGCACGGGTATGATGTCGACCGGGGAAGGGCATCTACCTGGAGCAGTTTCGAACTGGTGTACGACCCATGGTTATTGTGGGTGTATATCGGGTTGTGGACCTTTATTGCCGGCTCGGTGTTGCTGATGTGGGAAGGAAAGAAGAAAAAGGGCAATCGGGATACCCTGCAAATTATGAATGATGATGTAAAAGAATTAAAAAGTAATTCATGATTACCTGGACACATTTTATCTTTTTTGCTTTGCCGGTAATGCTTTGCTGGTTACTGGCTATTTTGTCGGTTCACTTGATGAAGCGCAAAACCTTGGCTATTGTATTGTCGCTGACCGGTATCCTGATTTTTGCAGCTTTCGTCGTGCTGATGTGGATAGGCATGGAACGTCCGCCTATGCGTACAATGGGGGAAACCCGGTTGTGGTACACCTTTTTCCTTTCGTCCATCGGTTTTGTGATGTATATAAAATGGAAATATAACTGGATTCTGTCATTCAGTCTGGTGGTAGCCTCTGTATTTATCCTGATTAACCTGTTGAAACCTGAAATTCATTCCAAAAATCTAATGCCTGCTCTGCAAAGTATCTGGTTTGTACCGCATGTAACGGTGTACATCCTGTCCTACTCATTTTTAAGTGCGGCGACAATTGCTGCCATCATTTTATTGAGTCAGTACCGGAAGCAGGGACCGAATCCGCAATTGGCTGCTTTTACCGACAACCTGGTTTACGTGGGTTTTGGTTTGCTGATGATTGGTTTGCTCATTGGCGCCGTTTGGGCTAAAGAAGCCTGGGGACATTACTGGAGTTGGGATCCTAAAGAAACCTGGGCATTCATCACTGCTGCGTCATATCTGATCTATATGCATATTCGCCTGCGGGAATCCATGCCTAAACGATTTACACTCTGGTTAGTTGTTTTTTCTTTTGTACTGCTGATGATTACCTGGAAGGGAGTGAATTATCTTCCTGCAGCACAGAATAGTGTGCATGTTTATGCTGAGTAATGTCTTCGGTCTTTATAAAACTATATTTTACAAAACAATATATAATCAAATTAAGCCACTTCCCAGCGCAATTGAAATCAAAACCAGAAAAACAGCTACAATCAACTGAATGCTTTTCAGTGTTGTCTTTTTCAGCAGTTTCTTCCCTATTAATGCCCCGGCGAAAGCAGAGAGACTGGCTGCCAGCAACAAAGGTACATTCTCATGTAGTCCGGCATCAGCAAATCGACTGGCATAGACCGTGATACGGGTGAAGTCGACCAGACTGGCAATCATTACGCCGGTAGCAATATAGGCTTCTTTCGAAAGTCCGCTTTTGATGAGGAAAGCGCTGCGGATGGCTCCTTGTATACCAGCCAATCCTCCGAAAAATCCACTGAGTAATCCACCGGCAATCAATTTCTTTTTATCAAACTGAAGTTTTTGAAAAGCAGGTGCAATCTCCAACAGAGAGAAGATAATCAGCAAAATGGCGATAATCAGTTTGACGGGGGTAATATCAAAGCTTTTTCCCCATAATTCGTATGTATACAGTACCGGCAAATTGGTAATGCGTATCAGTGTCCACGCCCCGACAAAAGAAGCGATGATAGCAGGAATGCCAAAACGAAGCAGTACTGTTTTATCCGTATTCTTACCTACTAATGCCATTTTAAAGATGTTATTAGAGAAATGCACTACGCCTGTAAGCGCGATGGCTACATCAATCGGAAAGAAAATGGCAAATACCGGAGCTAAGATAGTACCCAGTCCGAAACCCGAGAAGAAAGTCAAAATGGCGGTTAGAAAAGCCGCGAAACTAATAATTACAATTTCCATACAACATGATTTTATGTTTAGTTGTACAAAGATAATTCTTGATAATCAGTTGCGTGTGGTGTTATTGCCGGATAAAATGGTATTATTGAAAATATTGTTTTCTGAAATTTAATGGTGTAAGACCGGATATCTTTTTAAAGAACTTGACAAAGTTGGACGTGTCACTAAAAGACAATAATGCAGCAATTTCATTGATGCTGTTATCGGTATGTAAAATATACCGTTTTGCTTCTAATAATATATGTTCATTGATGATTTGGCTGGCGCTTTTACCGGTTGCTTTGCGACAGATGGTGTTCAGATTCTGAGGAGTAATGTGTAATAATTCCGCAAACTCACTGACTTTGTGCAAATGAGGTGTTTTGTTAATCAGCAAATAATTGAATTTTTCAAAATGAGAGTTTGGTGTTGTTTTATGCGGGTTAGTGTCCTTTGATTGAAGTAATCTTCCAAACAGTACACTCAGTAATCCGTGTATGATGTCTTTTGAATAAGCTTTTTGTTGGGTATATTCCCGGTGTATCTCTTCGAGTATTAATTGAGGATACTTTTCTGCAGGGAATCGTAATTGCTGAATATCATTTAATTTATTCAACAACTGAATGAGTTGATTTTCATTTACAATATCGAACTCATCACTCCTGATTAAGATTACAAAACCTTTGGGGATAGATGTAAACTGCCAGAAATGCAACTGACCAGGTTTCAGAAAATAAAACTCAGGGGGATTGACCAGATACTTCTTTTCTTCAATGCTGTGAAAGCCTTCTCCCTGATGTAAAAAAATTAATTCGTAATATTCTTCGTGTTTGTGAGGTTTAGTCTTTTTAATTTGCTCCTTAAAAGGAGATATTTTAAATGACAGGTCATTACTCAGTTTGTTCTTGCTTTCGATTATTTTCATGATGTACCTGGTAAAATATGGATGTGCAATTTAATGTATTTTTACCATTTAATTATCATACAGCATGAAATTCATGACAGTGGATTCAATGCTTTTGATACCGGTACGCAGCCTTTCGTAATTTATCCATAATCGCGATGCCGATGCCGGTTTCCGGAACAGTTTCTGCCAGGATATATTCCACATTTGATTCTTCCAGTCGATGAATGGCTGCAAAAAGATTTACGGCACAGGTTTTCAGTTCTTTATCGGGAGCCAGTAATTCCACAAATTGATAGTTTGCCGTATCTTCACCGGAGAAGGAGAGGAGACCTGCTTTAGTTTTGTCGATACCGGCAGGCAAATTCTCGTCGATCAGATAAATTGGTTTCTCCGGACTGTAATGCGATTTGAGCATGCCGGGGCTTACGATATTGGTTTTATCCCGTTCGGGTATCGCGTAAAATGGAACGATAGTCTCA
>JARKQF010000119.1 GCA_029973975.1 Paludibacter sp. | reverse complement strand
ATCACCGGCAAAAGCAATACTTTCATCCGTTCCGGTTCCAAGATTGGCCGGAATGCTGGTGCTGTGCAATCTCTTAATTGCTGAAATCAGATCTGGGGCAACATAATTAACCCCTAAATCATTCCGCATTTTTGCAAGGTTCCCGATATCCCGGGGGTTCAGAAGGAATGCAGTTGTATCATGGTTCGCCAGCGCCAGTTTTACCCACAGATCGACCAAGGTGGTATAATCAATGCTTGAGGTTCCGAGAAGATCAACTTCCTGCACTCCAATAACAGCGTTTATGCCAGTGGGTTCATTTGTCCCGGTTCCCAATAATGCAAGCTGATCCAGTTTCACGGCAAGTGCATTAACAATGGCGTTTTCAATTGCTGTTGCAGCGTTAGGGCTGTCTGCGGCAAGTTCCCGGGACATGGTTACAGTGGTTCCGATGGTATAAGCATCTAAATTCACTGTATCAAATGTCATATCAGCATTATCAGTAAAGGGATCGTTTTCCGCTTTTACTTCAAATGTGGGATCTGTCAGCACTCTTGCAATGCTCATAGTTTTGGAATCCATAATAACCATTTTTGCCCCGGCTTGTGCTGTCACGGCTTTAGCTCTTGCGGCATCAATTACGGAAGCATAAAGCGGCTCAGGTACCAGCACGGAACCCGATCCGGCACCGGTGGACAATGCCCGCTGTTCTGCTTCGGCTATCCTGTAATCACCTGTTACCATTGAAACAATAAGTTTTCCAAGTGATAAATTACGTTCTTCAGGTGCAAGATCATTGCTCATGCGTTCCCCAAAGGAATATACTTTTACAGGTTTACCGCTGCGAACATTAACCCATGTTTCTTTAGGTAATACAATATCCGGAATAGAGCTGTTTGCCCGGCCTGCCATCTCGGCGGCTCGGCGTTCATCTCCTTCAACTTTTTTCAGCTGTTCACCAAGTTTATCAAACTTGTTGGAAAGTTCATCATAAGTCCGTTGCTCCTGTTCGGTAAAATCCCGTCTTTGGTTTTTCGCTGTTTCATTCATTTCCTGCATCTGCCTGTAAAGGTCGCCCCGCTTTTCTTTAATTTCAAGGCTTGTTTGCAAGTTTCCCAAAACCGGCAATGTAGCAAGGCCAGCGGCACCGATGGTGAATATACTCTCAATACTTCCGGCATCAATAAAATGAGCTACGGCAGGAATGGCAATGGCAGCGATTAAAAGCACTACCAAACATTTAAGAATTTTTATTGAATTCTTCATTTGTTTAAAAATTAGGGTTTATAAAGTCGTTAATCTCCTGAATTCAAGGAACCAGCTTCCCGAAATCCTTTGCGGTTCTTCGCTGTGCTGTTCGGTACCAATCCAATTCACATCACCGTTTTTGTACACGAATTCAAGGCGGGTTTTTGATATCCTGACCTCTTTCAGGTCTAAAATGTCGTAACCGCTCAATTTGTGGTACATAATCCGCATTTCAAGGAACCGGCAGATTGATTCATCCGGCGTGCTGATATCTTCAGCCTGTTTTGCAGTGGCCAGCAGATAGAAAAAGGCTGCGGCCTGCTCAAATTTCAGGTTTTTCTGATCTGACAGCAATTCATTGTCCAGCATCCAGCCTGCAATAATGCGGGGGCGGTCTCCGTGGTTGTCAAAAAGGGGCGATTTTAAAAGTTCGAAGATTTTCATGTCGGGCTGTTTTTATTCTGCGAGGGTTTCAAATGTCTGATCTGTGCCGTTTGTGGTGCCAAGTGCATTGGCGGCCACAATGCGGTAATGATACGTTGTTGAGGGTGAAAGTTCAGCCAGGGCAAAACTTACACTTGCTCCGCTGGTTCCTGCCGTCAGTGGGCTTTCAGTGGCATCCACTGAATCACCATAAGCGGTGGTTTCACCATATTCAATGATTACGCTGGTTGCTGATCCCCCAGGGTTAACCGTTCCTGATACTGTTGCGCTGGTGTCTGTAATATTATCTTCAGATTCTGAAGAAATTACCGGTTTAGCGGTTCCTGATTCATGGGTAAAAACGATATGAATGTAAGGCGCAACAAGATCCGTCAACATTATACCGGCCTGCTTTGTGGTCGATGGTATGGTAACTGTTACGGCTGTGTCTGTGCTGTCAGTCAGCGGAATCATGTTTGTTCCGTCATGGCTCCAGTTGAATGTTGCGACAACATCAACATCAAAATCTTCATCCAAATGAAACATGAATGATCTGCTGGTTCTGCCGGGATTCGGGATTGTTACCGTTTTTGGAAGGGATTCACCGTATAAAATGCGTGTGTTGAACATGATTTGTTGCGTTAATTTACGCAAACATACAACCTGCCAGGGGCGAATTCATGGAAGTGACTTCCATTTTTTACCTTTTAAATATTCACGGTGTGTTTTATCATAGGAATCATAACTTGAATAACGTTCAACTCCAAAGTATTCTAAAGCAATACCTTCAACCTTCTCATATGCTTCCTTTGTTGTAAGGTCATAATTTTTTATAAAATAGTTTATCCAATCTTCATAACCGCCAAAATCGTTATTTCTTGTCAGATATCTAAGTAAATGAATATTTGGATAATCTGTGCCTTCAAGAATATCCTGAAAATCTTTCTCCAATATACCTGGTTCAATTTCTCCCAATTTTGCATGTATAAAGTTTTTGCTGGGGAGTCGATTAATCCCGGCAGGGCTGGAAGGATCAACCCTCCCCCCGGTCTTTTTTTTTGATAAATTTTCTTTCTTATTGATTGACAGCATTTTAAATAATTTTTTATTCAATTTTCAACCGGCAATTTTTTTAATAAATTTTCCGCAACTTTTCAAAACAAACAAGTGTTGAATATCAGTTACTTAGCTACCGTAATAAATAGATTGGATTATTCCGGCAGAAGGGTGTTTTTTATCATTTATTAAAGCTTTTTAAACCAAAAATCATTTTTTGTGTGTTTTTAGCCTTATTAATACAATTTATTAATCCTGTTTATTAAATCAATTTATTATAAACAGTTTATTTAGGTGTGGTACTCGATGT
>JARKQF010000110.1 GCA_029973975.1 Paludibacter sp. | reverse complement strand
TCAACCATCATTTATGCGCGTGGCAATACACCTGCACAACGCACGGTCATCACTCTGGGTAATACTTCCCAGGTTAACGGGACCAGGCAAATCAGCAATACAGTCAGCAATATCACTGATGATGTGGTTGAAGTGGGATGTTTTACCTTTTCAGTAGAAAATCCGGATTTATATGATGTTGGTGACCGCATTGTGATTTATCATCCGGCAACACAAGCCTGGGTGGATGCTGTCGACAAGGGTGGCGTTCCTTATCCCGACCCATCTGCGCCCGGCGATCCTGACGAAAGGTGGAAAACCGGTCAGTTACCCATCCTGTTTCATCGCTATATCGAAGCAATCGAGGGAAACCGCATTACGGTTGATGCTCCCGTGTTTTATACCTTGAATAAATCATTGTCACAAAGCTATGTATACAAACCCAACATGTCGGGTTTGATTCAGCAGGTAGGATTGGAAAATCTGCGAATTGACATAGAAACTGCCGGAGGTGCCGATGAAAACCATGCATGGCAGGCAGCCCGGTTCAAGAGTTGCGAGAACGCCTGGGCAAAAAACTGCACGTTCATTCATTTCGGACAATCAGGCATTATCACAGAAGCCTGTTACAGAAGTACTTTTACCCATTGTAATGCAATTGATCCGGTGGCCATTATCACTGGTGAACGCATGTATAATTTCAATACCTATGTGTATTCCCAACTGAATTTATTCAGCCATTGTTATGCCAGCAAGGGGCGGCATCATTATGTATCCAATGGAACCTCAAGCACTTCGGGGAATGTGTTTTTGCGTTGTATTTCCGATGCGACCAACAGTGTAGCCGAAGGCCACCGGCAATGGACACAGGGTATGTTGTATGACAACCATAAGGAAATTAATCTGAAAAGAGACTTTGTGCTTGGGTTGTATAACCGCGTGGCCATGGGAACTGGGCACGGGTGGGCGGCAGTACATTCGGTGTTGTGGAATTGTGATGTTACGGCATCGTATGGCAAGATAGGATTACAGAAACCACCTACGGCACAAAATTATGCCATCGGCTGTTTCGCGAAAACCATTACGGGTAATCCGGTGAATGCATCTAATTTCACAAGAGGATATGTTGAAGGGCAGAATACATCCGGATTATTTCCGGAATCGATATATGAAGCACAGTTACAGGCCAGGAAAACCTTGTCTTCTGTTGTGCAGAATAAATATCAACCAGCCATTATTCAGGTACTACCTGCCCCGGATGGAAATCAAATCAGCGTTCGCATGGAAGGCATAACTGCCGATACCCTTGTTACGATTAGGGACATCAGCGGGAAAAAGGTTTCCGAAACAAACATAAACGGGGTTGATAATTGGGTGCAAACAGCCCATTTGTCTTCCGGAATTTACCTGCTCGAATGCAAAAACAATGAAATATCAGCATCCGTAAAATTTATAAAAAAGTAATATGATCATAATAAAAAGATTTTTTATCTATTTTTCCGCTGTGTTATTGGTTGCGGCATGTTCATCCAAAAACAAAAATATTGAACCCTGGCTCGAACATGCCATCCTGGCTTCGGAAGAGCAACTTTTGCTGGCTGCTGAAGCTTTTGCCGATTCAGCAAAAAACCCACGCACCTACGAACATGGAGCGGTTGAATTAGTCACGTACAACGACTGGACGAGCGGATTTTTTCCCGGCAGTTTGTGGTATATGTACGAATTGACGGGCAATGATAAGTTAAAAGAAGCTGCCGAACGTGCAACCGGATTTATAGAAAAGGCACAATACCGCACCAATACGCATGATCTGGGTTTTATCATCTATTGCAGTTTTGGAAACGGTTACCGGATTACTGGCAATGAGCATTATCGCGATGTGATGGAACAGGGAGCGCTTTCACTGATGAAAAGATACAACAGTCGTATCGGGCTTATTAAATCATGGGATCCACATGTCGGACCCTGGCAGTTTCCCGTGATTATCGATAACATGATGAATCTGGAGTTTCTGTATGAGGTGGGTAAGCTGACTGGTAATCAGGGAATGATGAATGCTGCGGTATCACATGCAGATAAAACACTTGCCAATCATTTCCGACCCGATAACAGTTGTGTGCATGTAGTTGAATATGATAGTATTACAGGTGAGGTAATCAGCAGGGAAACCCATCAGGGATATAAACATGAATCTTCCTGGGCGCGTGGTCAGGCCTGGGCTTTGTATGGATACACCATGATGTACCGGTTGACTCGAAAACAAGCCTATCTGGAGCAAGCTCAAAAAGTCGCTGATTTTATCCTGCAACATCCCCGGTTGCCCGAGGACAAAGTGCCATACTGGGACTTTGATGCCCCGGGGATACCCGATGAGCCCAGAGATGCTTCAGCCGCGGCTATCATTGCATCAGCATTGTTAGAGCTAAATGGTTATGTTTCAGAAGATAAATTCTATTCTAATGAAGCGATTGTCATCCTTAAAAATCTTTCGAGCGAGAAATATCTGGCTAAACCCGGTGAAAACGGCTTGTTCATCCTGAAACATTCAACCGGGAACTGGCCCAAAAACTCTGAAATTGATGCGCCACTCTCGTATGCGGATTATTATTACGTGGAAGCGTTGACGAGAATAATTCGAATGAATCGAACCGAATGACTCGAATAGGTCGAATGGGGCGATTCGAACCAGTCGAATGGAACGACTCGAATGAATCGAACTGAACGATGCGAACGACTTGAGTAGGACGACTCAAATGACTTGAGAGGAACGTCTCAAGCGGTTTGAGTAGAACCACTCAAATGATTTGAGAAGAATGAATGCTGAAAATTGAATAATAACAATGAAAAAATCAATAATAAAAGTAGTACTTGTGGCTTGTTTTGCCATATTTGTTTTCCCAATTAACTCACAAACCGTACTTGATGCTGATGGGCCGGGCAATACTTACGAATTAATAAACAGCGTACTGGCTCCTGGTTTTGATGTAGTGGAAACACCCGATTGTGCACATCCTGCTTTTGGTCGTCATATTACCGAAGCCTGGGATTCCCAGTTAAATCGTTATGTGTTTGAATTTCATATTCATGTTACACCTGATAATGATCGCTGTATTAATTTCGACCGGCAGCGCAATGAAATAAAGACCTATGATAAATCACCTGCTCATTTGATTGGTGTGGCAGGCGAAACTGTGACTTACAAGTGGAAGTTCAAATTGCCGACCGGTTTTCAGGTTTCCTCTAATTTCACACACCTGCATCAGATTAAAGCGGTGGGCGGTGACGAGGCAGATCCGATCTTTTGTTTGACCGCACGTAAAGGAAATCCTAATAAACTGGAACTGAATTACTATGTTGATTCCGATTTAAATGCGGTGAAACTTACTTCTGAAAACTTGTCACTTTTCGAAAACACCTGGGTGGAAGTTACCGAAAGAATCAAAATCGATAATGTAAACGGGACCTATTCAATTGTAATCAAGAATGTAAGTACGGGAGCTACCCTTCTTTCTTACAGTAATAATCAGCTATTAACCATCAGAGCAGACAATGCTTTTATCCGTCCTAAATGGGGCATTTACCGTAGTTTGAATAATCCTCAGGATTTAAGAGATGAAGTTGTTCGTTTTGCTTCCTTCTCAATTGAAGAGGATACCTCTACTTTGGTGCGTGTTGTCAAAGATATAAAACCCAGAATTACGGTTACACAGGATTCTAATCTCAATAATCAAATGCTGAATTATTCGCTGGAAAAGCAAAGCCGGGTGAGCATACAGATTCTCAATGTGGTGGGAAAGCACCTCAAAACCTTACTCAATAACCAGATGCAACAATCCGGGGATTACAGGTTGAAAATAGACAATCAGACTTTGCCTGACGGAATTTATATTGTAAATCTGCTCACTGATCAGGGGCAATCGACAGCAAAAATGATGATTAAGAAGTAAGATGGAAGTGAGGTTGTTGTTTTGGTTTACCAATTCTATGTTCTACAACATGTTTTGCAATAAAACCGCATATTTTATTTGGATGTTAA
>JARKQF010000107.1 GCA_029973975.1 Paludibacter sp. | reverse complement strand
TTACACAACCTCACAAAAGGAAAAAAGGCCACTATCTGTAGCGGCCAATTATGCGGACAAAACTTTTCTTCCCTTTGCACGCCGTCTCTTAAGGACGAGCCGTCCACCGATAGTTTTCATCCGCTCGCGAAAACCATGCGTCTTCTTTTTCCACAATACATTCGGTTGATATGTCCGTTTCATTCTTTCCACACCTCCTCGATGCCAGAAAATGCCCCTGTGGATACACTGACTATTAAAGATTATAGTTCACGGTTGGTCGAGTGTCAATAAAAACCGCAAACGATAACCTGTTGATAACTTTAGCACATTTTGCTATGATTATAGGCGGTGCAAAGCTGAATATTTTCTGCTATCGATAGCCCGTAGTAACCTCTTTTATTGCGGGTTTATGGTAAGTATTTTACCATGTGAGGCAATTATTATTATAAGTTTGTTTATGCACACCTGTTGATAAACCTGTGGATAATCATTATAAAAGAAAGGGTTGAGATTTTTGTCTTCGCAAAATATGGATATACTCTGGCAAAACACCCTTTCATTACTTGAGCAAGATATGATCCGTCCCAGTTTTGAAACCTGGATCAAGGTTCTTCAGCCAGTTTCTTTTGAAAACGGCTGTTTTGTTTTGGGAACAACCAGGCAAATAGTAAAAGAATGGGTGGAAACACGTTATCTTTCGCTTATCCGCAAATCCTTAGAAGCGATAATTGATCAACCTGTCTTGGTTTCATTGATCCTACTCGCATCCGACCCAATCAATACAACAAACAATGACTCCATTCTTTCTAAGGCAATGAAAGATCCCGTGATTGCCGATACCAAACCTGCTTTTTCTACAACATATTCATCGCACCGTAATTTAGAAGAAAATTTATCCCCGCTCAATCCAAAGTATACGTTTGACTCTTTTGTCATCGGAAACTCAAACCGGTTTGCCCACGCTGCTGCATTAGCCGTCGCTGAAGTGCCAGCGAAAGTTTATAATCCATTTTTTATTTACGGCGGTGTTGGCCTGGGAAAGACCCATTTGATGCACGCAATTGGACATCGCATTTTGCAAATTCATCCGGAAAGTAAAGTCTTATATATTTCCAGCGAAAAATTTACCAACGATTTCATCAATGCAATTATGAGCGGTCATCCCGACAGTTTTCGCAATCGTTATAGAAATATCGACGTGCTATTAATAGATGACATTCAATTTTTAGCGAAAAAAGAACAAACTCAAGAAGAATTCTTTCATACCTTTAATGCACTACACGAAGCAAACAAACAAATCATCATTTCTAGCGACCGTCCTCCAAAGGACATCCCTACACTAGAAGACCGTCTTCGTTCTCGATTTGAATGGGGCCTTACTACAGATATCCAATCACCAGATTTAGAAACACGCATTGCTATACTTCGAAAAAAAGCCTTGCTTGAAAATATCAACATGCCTAATGATGTTATCGTCTATATTTCATCACGTATTGACAACAATATCCGAGAACTCGAAGGTGCTTTCAACCGTGTCAATGCATATGCTTTTTTAAATCGCAGTCAGATTAACATTGATTTGGCAATGGACGCATTAAAAGACTTGTTTCCTAAAGAAAAAGCCAGTCAAGTTACACCGATAAAAATTCAGGAAGCTGTTGCAAATCATTTTAAGATAAAAATTGAAGACCTGAATTCTAAAAGACGAACACGAAATGTAACCGTCCCTAGGCAACTTGCCATGTATCTATGCCGAGAAATGACCGATCTATCTTTACCAAAAATTGGCGAACTTTTCGGTGGTAGAGACCATACAACGGTAATTCATGCCTATGAAAAAGTAAATCGCGAAAGGCAAGAAGACAGTCGTCTATCCGCATTGATCACTGAGATAAGTCTGAAAATCAGTAACAGTTAATTCATGGACAATATGTTGATAAATTAGTTCTATCCTAAACTGAACTTTTTAAAATTGTAAATACCCCCAAGCCAAAGCAAGTTATCAACAAATATCTCACAGCCATCAATCGTTGTTTTATCTCTATTCAGCTCACTTATCCACACTAATAACAAGCCTTACTATGATTATTAACTCTTTAAGGAGGACAAAATGAGGATACGCTGCGAAAAAGACCAACTGCTCTCTGCCTTGCAAGTTGTTCAAAAAGCAACCGCGACCAAAACAACTTTGCCTATTCTAACAGGAATATATTTGTCTGCTGAAGCAGGAAAACTTGAGCTGCAAGCGACCGATTATGAAATGGGAATCAGTATTATTATTCCTGTTGATGTAGTTGAGTCGGGCAAAGCAGTTTTATCCGGAAAAATTTTTCCAGATATAATCCGTAAGATTCCCGGCAAATTAATAGAAATTTCTTCATCATCCAATAATAGCATGATTAATATTGCTGCAGAAAAAGCGGAATTTAAAGTCTTGTCTTTTCCTGCAGAAGAGTTTCCGACCATTAAGAAATTTGAAAGCACTAACCAAATGGTTCTCAAAGACGATGTTTTAAAAGAAATGATAAGAAAAACTGTATTTGCGTGTTCTACAGATGAGAGCAGACCTTTGTTCACAGGTGCATTGCTGGAAATGATCGATCAGGAATTAGCGATGGTCGCGACTAATACGCATAGATTAGCAGTAAAAAAAATAGCCCTTCAGATTCCTGGGGGAGCCCTTAAAATGATTATTCCCGGTAAACTATTATCTGAAGTCGCGAAGGTTCTAAATTATGAGCATCCAATTGATGTATGCGTTTATTGGCTGAAAAATCAAGTTGCATTTTCATTTGAAAATATTTACATAATGTCGAGGATTATTGAGGGTCAGTTTCCAGACTACAAAAAGGTTATTCCTCATGACTTTCTCGCCGAATGCTCGCTCGCTGCCGATGTTTTATATGAAGCCGTCGAACGTGTTTCTCTTCTTGCTAAAGATGGTGAATACAGTATTATCAAAATTAGGTTCAATCAATCGGTCATTGAGTTGTCGGGGAATAATCCGGACGCAGGAAGTGCAATGGAAAACCTCGATGCCGTCTTTATCGGAGAGCCATTGGAAATTGCCTTCAATGCAAAATATTTAATGGATTTTTTACGAGTAGCCGGAACAAACCTGATTAAATTCCACTTGAAATCATCATTGAGTCCAGTAATGGTTGAAATGAATGATGATAATTCATATACCTATATTTTGACGCCAATAAGAACAAATTAAAAAATGAGAAAGAATATAAATATATCTTCATCAATGATTCAGTTGAATCAGTTGTTAAAATGGAGCGGGATCATTGAAACCGGTGGTCAGACGGTATTCTTGCTGGATGAAGAAAAGATCTTGCTCAACGGGGTTCCAGTTCATGAAAAAAGAAAAAAGATTTATCCTGGCGATATCGTTACAATAAACGGAAACGAATTTATTATTGTTCAAGATGATAGTGTGAACGATGAATGTTGAACGGATCAAACTTCATAATTTCCGAAATTATCAAGAACTCGATTTTTCTTTTTCACAAGGAGTTCATGTTTTTACCGGCAATAATGCGCAAGGAAAGACTAATTTACTGGAAGCTTTGTTTTTAGCCGTTTTAGGCAAGTCGTTCCGTGCCGGAAAAGATGATGAACTTATTGAGTGGGGCAAGCAGTCGGCTAAGATAGAGGTGGAGTTTTATAATTTAATAGCTTCACATTCGTTAAAATTAGATTTGTATCGAGATGGAACGCGAAAAAATGTGTTGGATGGACAAGCAATAAAAAAACGGGAAATAGTGGGGTATTTAAATGCCGTATTATTCTGTCCCGAGGACCTTTGGTTAATAAAGGGCAGTCCTTCGGGACGGCGGCGATTTATCGACTTGATGATTTCACAAGTTGACAGGAATTATTATCAGGATTTTATTAAATTTAATCGCATTTTATTGCAGCGCAATCATTTATTGAAAAAAATTCAACAACAGTCGGCTAAGCCAAAGTTATTGGATATTTGGGATGATCAATTGATTGAGTTGGCCGTAAAAATCCATCATCGCAGAAATGAAGTGTTAAGGGAAATTTCAGAGTTAGCTGGACAAATTTATGCAAAAATAACTAGTGGAATGGAGACGTTTTCGGCCCATTATTGTGTTTTCGACCAAGATAATACTGAAATCGATTTTTATCGAAAGTGGTATCAACAAAGATTATTTGAGGGGCGAAACAATGATATTCGTCGGGGAAACACGGAATTTGGCCCGCATAAAGATGATATTAATTTTGTGATTGATGACTACGAAGCTAAGCTATTTGGTTCACAGGGTCAACAACGCACGGCGGTTTTATCCTTAAAACTTGCAGAAATTGAAATGATGAAAAATATAACCGGAGAATATCCGATATTGTTGTTGGATGATGTAATGAGTGAATTGGACGGTCAAAGGCGAGAACGGTTGATTCAGGAGATTGATGGAAAGATTCAAACATTTATGACTGGAACTGAAATAGCAATTGGTTTGGAAAAATTCACTGCCACTTATTATTCGGTTTCATCCGGCGTTGTTGAGCGAATGTAGGAGAAAACAAATCGTGACAGCAATGAGTGAAATCATAAAAATAATCTGTGAAAAGTTGAGTCGACAGGAAGGCTATCAACGCGCATGGTTGGAAAAGCATTGGGAAGAAGTTGTTGGAAAACCAGCATCAAGACATTCCATGCCCCGAATGGTTCGAAATCAGATTCTTTATATCAATGTGGACAGTTCAACTTGGAATCAGGCTTTATTCATTGATAAGCGACGTTTGGTTCAAAATGTCAACCAATGTTTTATAACGAAAATTATTCATGATTTAAAGCTTCAGTTGGGAAATGATGGTGATTTTTCGGGTAGTGAAGAAAAAGTTAAAGTTGATGGATTTGCTGTTATGATGGAAAACAGAAAGAGTAATCTGGAAAGGAATATTCTAACTGCTTTGCATCGAAAAAAAGTAGATCAGAAGATCAAGGAGTAATTATGTATCTTCATATCGGGAGCGACGTAGTCGTACGCGAAAAAGAGACTATAGCGATTATTGGCAGAAGAGGAGATGCTGATAAAAGTAAAATTAACCGGGCATTTTTGCAGAAAAAAGACGCGGCCGGTCAATTAATCAATATTTCTTCCAACAATGAAAAAAGCTTTATCCTGACTGAAGATGATAAGGTTTTCGTCTCACCTATTTCGCCGCATACGTTAAAAAAACGCAGCAAAAATCCGGATTTTCGGGAGGGCTAAAATAAATTGAACGAGGAAAAAGAACTGAACGAGATTATCGTGAATGGAAATTATAGCGCCGAGCAGATTCAAGTGCTCGAAGGCCTGGAAGCCGTACGAAAACGACCGGGTATGTATATCGGCAGCACCTCTGCCCGTGGATTGCATCATTTAGTTTATGAAGTCGTCGACAATAGTATTGATGAGGCGCTGGCCGGATATTGCACCAGGGTCGATGTTACGATTCACCATGATAATTCGATTTCAGTGCTGGACAACGGGCGAGGCATTCCGGTAGATATGCATGAAACAGGCAAGCCTGCAGTTGAAGTTGTTTTGACCGTATTACATGCCGGGGGTAAATTTGGTGGTTCCGGTTATAAAGTGTCCGGCGGATTGCATGGTGTTGGCGTTTCTGTAGTCAATGCTTTGAGTGAACGGATGTTGGTGCAGGTTAAGCGTGATGGAAAAATTCATGAAATTGTCTTTGAGCGGGGCAAAACCTTTGCACCACTTACAGTTATTGGAGACACTGATGCCACCGGGACAAAGGTCTGGTTTAAGCCAGATGCGGAAGTTTTTGAAGAACTGGACTATAGTTTTGATACTCTCAAACAGCGGTTGCGTGAATTGGCCTATTTGAATAAAGGCCTGATGATCACGTTAAGTGATGAACGAACCGGGGATAAAAAAGAGTATCATTTTGAAGGCGGAATAATTTCCTTTGTGGAACATTTGAATCGCAATAAGGATGTATTGCATCCGAAGCCGATTTTTATTGCCGGAACAAAAGATACGACGATGGTCGAAGTTTCGATCCAGTATAACGATAGTTATATAGAAAATATGTTGACCTTTGTCAATAACATCAACACGCAGGAAGGCGGCACACACCTCAGCGGGTTCAAATCGGCCTTGACCCGGACAATCAACGATTACTCGCGCAAGATGAATATCCTAAAAGATGCCGATGATAATCTCAGTGGCGAAGATACACGAGAAGGACTGACTGCGGTTATCAGCCTGAAAATTCAGGAACCGCAATTTGAAGGCCAAACAAAATCGAAGCTGGGAAATAGTGAAGTCCGTGGTATCGTTGATACCATGGTATTCGAGAAACTAAGCGAGTTTTTTGAAGAGAACCCCGGAGTTGCTCGAAAGATCATTGAAAAGACAATTCTTGCCGCCAGGGCGCGAGATGCCGCCCGAAAAGCCCGCGAACTTACTCGCCGTAAAAGCGCGCTGGAAATCAGTTCTTTACCAGGAAAATTGGCTGATTGTTCGATTCGTGATCCAATGCAAACGGAGATTTATCTGGTCGAAGGAGATTCGGCCGGCGGCTCTGCCAAGCAAGGCAGAGATCGAAGGTTCCAGGCGATTTTACCGCTCAGAGGAAAAATTCTCAACGTGGAAAAAGCCCGCATGGACAAGATCTTGAATAATGAAGAAATCAGATCGATGGTCACAGCTTTTGGCAGCGGGATTGGCGCTGATTTTGACATTGAGAAATCACGCTATGGAAAAATCATCATCATGACTGACGCCGACGTTGATGGCGCGCATATCAGAACCTTGTTATTGACATTCTTCTATCGTTATATGAAACCACTGGTGGAAAATGGTCGGGTTTATATAGCGCAACCACCGCTATATCTTGCCAAAAAAGGCAAAGAACACTGGTATTTATATAACGATGCCGCGTTGGAGCAACTGGCGCAACAAATCGGGCGACAAGATTTTACCTTGCAACGCTACAAAGGTCTGGGTGAGATGAACCCTGAACAGTTGTGGCAAACAACGATGAATCCTGCGGAACGCACGTTGATGCGGGTTGCACTCGAGGACGCGATGGCTGCTGATGATATGTTTTCGGTGCTCATGGGCGATAAAGTTGAGCCTCGGCGCAAATTTATCGAAGACAATGCCCACCTGGTAAGAAATCTTGACATATAAACAGAGTGTCTTCGAGGAGATGAATCATGGATATTAGTCACGGAAAAATGTTACCGATTCGCATTGAAGATGAAATGCAAAAATCTTATATCGATTATGCGATGAGCGTTATCGTCAGCCGGGCGTTGCCGGATGTGCGCGACGGATTAAAACCGGTGCATCGTCGGATTCTATATGCGATGCACGAAGCAGGCATGGCGTCGAATAAACCGCATAAGAAATCCGCCCGTATCGTCGGTGAAGTGCTCGGTAAATATCATCCGCATGGCGACTCATCGGTATACGATGCGACTGTCCGTATGGCGCAGGATTTTTCGATTCGTTACATGATGGTTGACGGGCATGGCAACTTTGGTTCAGTTGACGGAGATTCCGCAGCGGCGATGCGTTATACCGAAGTCAGGATGTCAAAAATCGCTGAAGAGATGCTCGATGACATCGAAAAAGAAACCGTTGATTTCGTTCCTAACTATGACGAATCACTTAAAGAACCATCTGTGTTGCCATCAAAAGTTCCTAACCTGTTAATCAACGGGGCGACAGGAATCGCGGTCGGCATGGCGACAAACATACCTCCACATAATCTTGGCGAAGTAGTAGATGGCCTGGTAAAAATGATCGACTGTCCGGATGTAACATTGGAAGAATTGATTCAAGTCATCCCCGGTCCTGATTTTCCTACCGGCGCGATGATCATGGGCAGTGAAGGAATACGCTCGGCGTATGCAACCGGTCGGGGATCGGTAAGAATGCGCGCCTGCACTCGGATTGAACGGATGAGTAATGGCAAACAACGGATTCTGGTGAACGAAATTCCCTATCAGGTTAATAAAGCCCGTCTGATTGAAACGATTGCCGAATTGGTCCGTGATAAAGTGATTGAAGGAATCACCGACTTGCGCGACGAAAGCGACCGCAACGGGATGCGAATCGTGATGGAGCTGCGCAAAGACACCAACCCGGAAGTGCTGTTGAACCAGCTATACAAGCATACGCAACTGCAAGACACTTTTGGCGTCAATATGCTGGCGCTTGTCGATGGGCGACCGCGTACGCTAGGATTGCGGGACATTTTAAGTCATTATCTGAATCACCAAAAAGAGATCGTTGTGCGGCGCACGCAGTTCGATCTGAAAAAAGCGCGCGACAAGGCGCATATTTTGGAAGGTCTGCGGATAGCCCTGGATCACATTGATTCAGTAATCAACACGATTCGTGAAGCACGGACGGTAGACTTGGCGAGA
>JARKQF010000099.1 GCA_029973975.1 Paludibacter sp. | reverse complement strand
AATGGCAAATAAAGTATTGGTGTTCAATTATTTAAAAACTAATTAGCAGTAATTGAATTATAAACACATCAATTATCGGGGTTATCATAAAAACTGCAGAGTCTTCTTTGATAGAATTATCTTATCATTGCAAGTTGATTTAATTATCTTTATCTTACTAAATATCAGCGCAATGATTATAAGTGAAAGTGCCAATCTCCACCGTCTGGTCATTCATAAAACCGGAAACAAAGGAAAGGAAGAAGGAATAAAATTTTCAAAATCACCCGTTCAGCTCAATGAGACAATCAGGGATCTGCTTATCAGGTATTTTCTGTCCCCTTTTAAACAGCAGGAGTATTTCAATTTCTATCATGATGCGGATCTAAGCCTCAATGAAGTCTTCCATTTTTCGGCTGCCATTTTCGATGATCCGGGCAGTTTTTACCTGAACTCGGTGAATCTGGCCAATCATTTATATGAGTGTTCGTCTCATCCGAAAGTTAAACCGGGGGAGCTCTATATATCATATTTTCAGAATCTTGAACTCGACGGGCAAGCGCTTGACGCCATCGGAATATTCAAGTCAGAATCGAAAGAAACCTTTCTGAAAGTATACCCTGATGGCGACAATTTTACCATTGAACATGAGGATGGTATAAATATCAACAAGCTGGATAAAGGTTGCCTGATCTTTAACAGCGAACGTGAAAACGGTTTTGTGGTGGCATCCGTCGACAACCTGAGCAAGGGCAGTGACGCCCTTTACTGGATGGACGATTTTCTGAAAGTCAGGCAGCGGAATGATCAGTTTTTTCAGACCAGCCAGACACTTACCCTTTGCAGGAATTTTGTAACTGAAAAATTACCTGAAACTTTTGAAATAGACCGGCCGGGACAAGCGGAGCTGCTGAATAAGTCGATGAAGTTCTTCAGGGAAAATGACAATTTTGTGATGGAAGAATTTGTGAGTGAGGTATTTGAGCAGCCCGAGGTGATAAACACTTTCAATGAATACCGCCGTGATTTTGAAGCGGAAAGGGATATGAAAATCAATGATGATTTCGATATTTCCGGACAGGCGGTCCGGAAGCAGGCCAAAGTATACAAAAGCGTCATTAAACTTGACAAAAACTTCCATATTTACATCCACGGGAACCGCAACAACATTGAGAAGGGCTATGATGAAGAACGCGGAATGGATTACTACAGGCTGTACTTTAAGGAGGAATCATAGAAAAATGCAACCTGCAGGGATTTATAAGCCAAATTTTCACAGCAATCCAATTTCCATACCTTTGCCGGAAATCTGTCACCATCAATCAATATGAAGCGCAACGACCTGTTGTTTATTTCGGCACTGATCCTGTTTTTCTTGCCGTTTTTTGTGTTCCCGGCTGTTTATGATGCATACACCAGCTTCAACTCAGCGCACGGAATGATCATGAGTTTCGTTAAGTTTGCCATCCTGGCTACGCTTGGCGAGGTAATCGGTTTACGGATTAAAACCGGAAAAT
>JARKQF010000097.1 GCA_029973975.1 Paludibacter sp. | reverse complement strand
GGCCGAAGAGTGGTCCATCCCGGCAGACACCGTCGAGGAAAAATACGACCCGGCGTTGAACAAGGTTTACGGTGTGTTTATTCTGCGTTCCAATGCTAAAATATTGCGCGGAAAATTTGATCTGAGCGAAAGATAGTTTTTGGCTGCTTACTTATTAATGAAACAATAAAGGTTTAAGGCATTGATTTATTTTATCAATAGTTGTAATTATTATTCTATCTTATACAGACCATATAAATAAACATTGGCCGTAAGAATGCAAACAGGGAGTAGTTAATGGGTGTTCCTGATTTTCAATCATTTTTTAGACCGCTGCTTGAAGTGGCAGCTGATGGAGAAGAGCATTCTTTGAAGGAAGCAAGAGAAAAGATTTCTGCTGATTTCAATTTAAGCGAAGAGGATCTCTCGGAACTACTTCCAAGTGGCACCCAAACAAAATTTGGCAATAGAGTTGCGTGGGCCAAAAGCTTTTTTGTTCAAGCCAAAGTGCTTGAGAGTCCCAAACGAGCGTACTTCAAAATTACTGATCGTGGTCGCCAACTACTTGCGCAAGGGCATGAGCGTATTGATGTAAAAATTTTGAGCCAGTATCCTGAATTTGTAGAGTTTCACACGCCATCGAAACCAAATAAAACCACTTTTCCAACACCTCCAGAAGAACGCATATCTGAAACCCCGGAGGAGATTTTACAAAAAGCATATCAGAGTATCCGTATTGATCTGGCGGGAGAGCTCCTAGAGCGTATCAAATCAAATTCACCCTCATTTTTTGAAAACCTTGTTGTAGATCTTATGGTTGCCATGGGTTACGGCGGTTCAAGAGCCGATGCAGGCAAATCAATTGGACAAAGCGGAGATGAAGGAATTGACGGCATTATAAAAGAAGACCGGCTTGGCCTTGACGTAATCTACCTTCAAGCAAAACGATGGGAAGGCACTGTTGGGAGGCCGGAAATCCAGAAATTTGTTGGTGCTCTTCACGGGAAAAGAGCCAAGAAAGGTGTCTTTATCACTACAAGTAAGTTTTCAGACGAAGCTCATGAATATGTGCGCATGATTGATCCCAAAATCATTCTAATAGATGGTAGGGATTTAGCGGAATACATGATTGATTTTAATCTTGGTACGTCTAGGGCTGTTACGTACGAAATCAAAAAAATTGACTCAGACTATTTTACTGAAGAGTAAACAGCAAATCAGTCGCTTAACCTGACCGCAATGACATCGGCGGGGCTGACACGGTAAAGGTTAAAGGTCAGGTGACGTGTCCGGTTAACTTTAACGTTTGGGCAGGAGAAATATGAAACTTTGTCGGGAATGCCAACACCAAATTTCTGAACAAGCTATGGCTTGTCCTCAGTGCGGGGCTCCATTCCCAGCCAGAGCCAAATGGGATGGATGGGGTTTCGAGTACAAATCCAAAGCAACATTATTTGGACTGCCATTGCTTCACATTTCATTCAAGTACACACCAGCTAGAAGACCAGTTCCGGCTAAAGGCATTATTGCTATAGGGCAGTTTGCTTGCGGCATCTTCACTCTATCCCAATTTGGAGTTGGTGTTGTAAGTATCAGTCAGTTCACGATTGCTGGTCTTGCGCTTGCTCAATTCGCAGCTGCATACTCACTCATCGCGCAGATCGGAATCTATATTCACGAAGGTCATGGACAGTTTGTAAAAAGCCTTACAGAGTTGGTAGAAATGCTCTAACAAAGAGCTGCACTGAAAATATTCTTTGCGGGTAGCAATAGGTTAGCAAAAAAAGAA
>JARKQF010000078.1 GCA_029973975.1 Paludibacter sp. | reverse complement strand
TTTGGGTGTCATTCGCACAAGACAGGAGATCCGAAGAATCATCTACACTACCAACGCCATCGAGAGCTTGAACAGCACTATCCGCAAATATACTAAAGCAAAAACGGTCTTCCCTGATGATCAGGCTGCCTTAAAGGCTGTATCTGGCTATTGCTAATGTTGAAAAGGAATGGACTTTCCCTGTAAGAGACTGCGGGTCTATTATTAATCAATTAATCATTAAATTTGGTGACAGATGTGGTGTTCTTTAAACCCGGCGGCTACTCGTTTACACAAAAATTTTCACAGGCTCTTTTTTTTAATTTGATTCAATCTCAATCTCTGTAAACCAATTACTTAGCTAATTCTCGAAGAATTGTGAACAGGAATAATAAAACAATTCCCCATTAATATGACCACACTTCATGTGCCAGAGGAAACTGATTAAGTTCCTTCTTATGCTCTCTCCACTGTGGCATGGTTTTATCCATAATAGCTACAAACCGTTCTGTATGGTTTCTTTCAAGGATATGAATAATTTCGTGCACAATGATGTATTCAAGACACCTTTCAGGTTTCTTCGCCAGTTCCAGATTCAGCCATATTCGTTTTGCTTCCCGGTTACATGTACCCCACTTCGTTTTCATCTTTTTAACTTCCCATTGAACACCATCCACTCCGATAACCCTCTGCCATTTTTCAATTAATGCCGGAATTTGTTCTTTCAGGGTTTTCCTATACCAGTTCGTCAGGACATTTTCACGCTGTTCCTGCGTATAGTCTGGTTTTACGAGAAGTTCGATGTATTTTTTATTTTTTATTGAAACTTTCGGATTTCCCGTGTGATGAACAACATTCAGAATATAACGCTGACCATTGAAGTAATGACTCTCCCCTGATATATACTTTCTTTTCGGCTGCCGCTGCTGATTAATGTATTTTGCCTGATTTTTCTTAATCCACGCCATTTTTGAAATGGCGAACAACCTGACCGCTTCATCGTCAACATTCAAAGGTGTGGCAATCCTGACCCTGCCTTCGGGCGGGTAAACAGCCAGATGAAGGTTCTTGATGGCTTTTCGCACCACATCAATTGGTATCCCGTTGACAACGATTTGATGCATCTTAATAATCAGGTTGGTCCTTGATGATTTCAAAAATTTGCTTCAGTTTTTCCTCGTCTTTGATATGTTTCTTAATGGCGAATAGAACCTCTTTCTCTTTTATCCTGTTGCCTCGCCAGTCATCTTTCTTGTTGTAAATTACTTCATAATCCAAGACTATTGCCAGTTCTTCATCTTGGTCAAGATTGTCATACAGTGCCCTTTTGGCTCTTGTATCGAGGGTTTTTGGGTATTTAGTCTCGTTGGGTCGTTTTATCTGCCGGGTCAATTCCACAATCATCGCCAGATATTCTTCATATTCCAATGCTTCCTGCCGTCTTTGCGCAATCAGTTCATCCAGCAGTTGTGACATGTTTTCGTAGTACTTCGGATTGATGGGTCGCTCATCATGAATGACCTTGCGTAGGTTGTTTTCGATGGTCTCTGCCACTGCATGTCTGTTCCTTCGAATGCCGTAAGGCAGTTTTTCAATCGCATTTTTTCCTCTTTCTACAATCAGTTCAACCAGCGACATATCATCGAACGCACTGATTACTTTGCTCTCTTCTGCACTGATGTACGTGTCAATCAGATGGCGCATGGCAGGTTCATAAGCCTTGAGGTCAATATAATCGGCACTTGCAAGTTTTACCTCTGCTCTGGCATGTTCATAATGACGCACTTCTTTCAGG
>JARKQF010000003.1 GCA_029973975.1 Paludibacter sp. | reverse complement strand
ATGCAATAAATTACAGGAAATGGGTATTGATGCAAGTCGGCTTGCGGCTAAAGGACATGGAATGAGTAACCCGATTGATAATAATAACACTGCGGAAGGAAGAGCTAAAAACCGAAGAGTAGAGTTTGTAAGGATTAAGTAGTCAAACTATGATATAATCATTTGAAAAATTGAAACAATGAAAAAATTGACAGTCATAAATTTGTTGTTATCATATAAAGCCTATCTGTCACTATTTGTTCCGCCTTATACGCTGAAATTTGAATAATAAATCACAAAACAATGAATAGAACTGTATTTGCTGTTGTTTTTCTTACAATGTTATTATTTTCTATAAACGTGTTTGCCTGGCAATCAGCAAAAACGTACCTGCAACAATTGCCGGCTCTGCCCGAAAATATTTGTGAAGCAAGCGCTGATGTAATAATGGAATGGAACAACAGCTTGTTGGTATTGAAAAATGAAATGATCGAATTGCAGGAAAAAGAGAGAGAACAAATGGAACTGGCCAAAGCCAATGCCCCAATAAGAATGGATATGTTTGAGCCAGCTAATGCAGAAAAAATACAACAATTAGGGGAAAAAATATCCGTTGTAGAAGACCATATTAATAAAGTACTTACTGAAATTACTTTATTGCTTATTGAAAAAGGAGGTGACGTGGATGTAAAGTATTTAGCTATTTTGGATCCACTTTACCAACAAAAAAAAGATACTCAGTCACAAGGAAAGAGTACGGCACTTATTGATAAGGAGATACGTGAAGCACAGAGGAATAAATGTATGGAAATGTCTGCAGTCCGAAAAAACTACCTGAAAAATTATTCTGAACGTCTTGAAGGACTGATTGAACTTGGTATAAAAGGGAATCAATTATCCGATGAAATGTTGCGAATGATGTATGCGGACTATACTGTTCGCAGGCAGTATGGTTTCTGGTTAGATATCCTTATCGGTTACGTGGGAGAATTATTATACGTTTACAACGATATACCGGTATATGAAACTGAACAATATAACCGATAACTTATAATAACCAATAACTTATAAATAGAAATAATATGAAGACAAGAAAATACTCCGTTTTATTATCAATATTACTTATTTCGTATTATCATGTTCAGGCACAGTCAGCTCCTGAAGCTCTTCTTGCTCAGTTACCAGGTATTCCCAATGTCAATTGCGCTGCTGATACATCGGAAATAAACCGCTTTTCCGACAGAATTTACAAAGTAAAAGAAATAATAGATCAGGAAATTGACCGCATCCACTCCAATGCGCAATCAGATATGGAAGCATCAAAAAATAAAATTATGTCGGATGCTGTTCGGCAATCGGGATTAAGCGGAAATGATTTGAAAAAGCTACAACAATCAGGCGGCAGTAAAGAGCAAGGGCGTAAGGCTGCAGAAAAAGTTGTTATGGAGCAGTATAATCTTTCGTTACAGGACCTGGAAAAAGTTGGAGAGATGAGTGATGCAGAGCAGGAAAAATGGGCTCAGGATTATGCTGATAAAATGATGAATCAGGCTAAGAAGGATCCTGAAGCAGCCGTAAAAAAAGGAGATAAGGCAAAACGGCTATTTGACCTTGCCAGCGAACAGAAAAAGCTTGGGGAATATATCACAGAAAGAATGACCAGAGTTGCCGGGATACTTCATAATGTCGAAATTCAGGATTCCATTGAAACACGTAAACTGGAAGAAAAAACCCGTCCGCTTGAAGAACAACTTTGCTCCGGGATATGCACGCCCGCTGAAGCTGCAAGATCGCGGGCAGCAGAAAAACAAATATATGCTCTGAAAATTAAGTTTTGTGAAAAAATGTCTCCATTGCTGGCGGATGCCATTTCACAATACCAGACTACGCTGAAAGCCCTTTTACCTGATTACAGAAAACTAACAGACATTCAGAACGAAATAGTCCGATTACAGCAAACAGGAGTGATGGTTCCCGATGACCTGAGTTGCTATACAGCTGTTAGTGAATATGCTGATGTCTTGTCTGAGGCATACAGATATTGGGTCGGTAAATTTAATGACTGATTAATAGTTTGTTATATTCTTCTTTTGAAAATAGTCGGAGGGAATCATCCCCGTAAATTGCCGGAAGTTACGCAGGGCCGTGCCGCGTGATCGAAAACCGGCAAAATAAAAGGCTTCCTGGAAATTCTCTGACTCTCCGGTTTCAATCTGTTGTAAGAAATCGTCGATGCGCAGGTGGTTAATGTAATTCGTGTAATTCTCGTATCCATTTTCGCGCATAGCCTGCGCAAGCGTAGTCCGGTTGGTAAATAGTTCAGAAGCCAGGGTGTTAAGCGATAAGTCCGGGTCACGCCAGGCATTGTTTTTTTTCATATAGGTGTCCAGCCGCTTAATCAGAGCGGCATTTTTGGTGTCAACAACGCATTTTTCAGTCGGTAAAACGACAGCTGCAACACCTGTTTCCACGTCTCCGGATTGTACCTCCCGTTCTTCAATATTCATTGTAACAACAGTCGGTTTCGCGATCAAACGATCGAACAGTTCCATGTAGACAATATAAAGACTGCATCCGACGCTAATATAGTAGTAAAACGTGTGGATAAGCGGACGATTGAAGATCAATACCAAAATATAGGCGATGATATTGATCGATAATGTGAAAACATATTTTTTCATCCATATACGATCCGAGTTGTGATAAAGTCTGGTGCGATGAATGAAAAACACAAACAATAAAGGGCTGAATATGAGCAGAGAGAGTACGATCCGGAACCAGACTTCAAATCCATTGGCATGTATAAACATCTCCGAAAGCGAGCTATAGGGAGTATATTCCACACCTGCCCATAAACTGACAAGATAGACACATATCAACAACAGCAGGATGGTATTCAGCTTAACAATCCGCCGGAAATTTAACCAACCGGGAGCAATAACCTCTATTGGATAAAGGATATATGCAATAATCATAAAGTTGGCTACCAACAGCAGGTTTGCTGAAACTACAAGTTCAGGTTCTTCTCCGTTGCATACAGCAATAAAGCGGGGAATGTAGTTAAACACGGAGAAAAGGACTATAACAGCCAGAATAACGCGGGAACGTTCTCCGCCTTTACGACGGGCAAATAATAATATTGAGGCGAGCAGGCATACCAACGCACCGGCAAAAATTGTAGCGATATATAAATATTGCATGAAGCAAATCGTTAATAAAATGAGAAAAAGGAGTAATTCAATCGGTATCAGACATATCAATATGCCGGCTTGCTAAGTCCTGAGGGTCACCTCGTAAATAGGAAAGCAGTTGCAAATATACATAATTCAGACAAATTTATAGCTTGTTTCACGGAAGTTTTTGTGGGTATTGCTGTGTTTTTTATCGGAACTCCCCAGTAAAAAAGCTGTAAATATGGAACAACAGTTTTGTAAATATGCAACATGACAAATTCCGGTTTTCGATACTTTTGTACGACAATGAATTACAATTTATTGTTCCTCCTTTGTGGCTAAGTCTTTGTGCTTCCTCAGTTTTTTCTTAACCGTTTAAAAATAATTAATATAAACTTTAAAAATTATTTGTAAGATGAAAAAAAGCTATTTTCTGCCTTTGGGAGTTGCATTGATACTTGGTTTTGTATCGTGTAATGAGGCAAACGAAGAGCCTGTTGTTGTAAATCCGTTTGATACCATCAGTGTAAGTAGTAACGATGCAAGGGATAAAATTGTTGTAATCAGCGATTTGCATCTGGGGAACGATTTGTCGTACTCAGAAAACGTGAAGCATTTGCAAAGACTTGAAGAATTTCTGAATGAGGTTCGGTCATCGGCTACCATCAGGGAACTGGTTCTCGGAGGCGATATTTTTGATGACTGGTATGTTCCGACAAGGATAGATGCTTATGGTGATGGTTCACAGGCCGATTTTATCCGCAAGACAGTTGCTGCCAATCAGGGTGTTTTCAATGTGCTGAACGGAATCATCAAGGATGGAAAAATCAGACTAACCTATATTCCCGGCAATCACGACATGGGATTTACGGCGGAAAGTGTAGATGTCGCTTTACCGGGCGTGAATCAGGCACGTGATTCGGAAGTTAAATATGGTATCGGGACTTATAACCCCGAAGGTTATCCGCAGATTGCCATTGAGCATGGTCACCGCTACGATTTCTTTTGTGCGATGACTCCGAATGCCAACGAAGAAGATGCTCCGGGTGCTACATTGCCTCCCGGATATTTCTTTGCCCGCATTGCAGCCAATTCGTTTACAGACCCCACCACGATGGAAGAAGCTACCAAAGTTCCTTTGGTAATGCTCAATGATCAGGCAAATGCCGAACAGCGTAGTAAATACATTTATTATAACTTGTGGAAAACTGTTATGGAAGAGGTTATTTATGTGAAAGACGATTTCAGTGAACCGATTATCAAAACAAATGTGGGGAATTATACAAAAACTTACTCCATTAACGATATTTTGCCTAAAAACAGTGCTGTTGACGGCAGCATACAAATGAATCTTTACAATGGAATATTCACGCAAGATAATTGGAATGAGCGTTTAAAATACAACAATGTAGACGTCCTGACCGTTATTGACACTGCAATAGTTGGTAGTCTGCATACAACATTCATCGACGAGCAGTCGAATGTACAGTATTTCAGTAATTCCAATTCCAGTGCCCGTCTTGTTGTTTTCGGACATACGCACGAACCGATGATTAAATCGTACGTCAACCTCGATAAGGAACCCTGTCTGTATGTCAATTCCGGCACATGGGAAGATCAGAAAACCCGTGATAAGAACGCCCCGATAGATCAGGACAGACTTAAAATGCATTTCGTAATCATCTCGCCAATCCAGTCTGATAAAAAGAAACTGCAGGTGTCGTTGAATCAGTACCGCTACGGCAAGCATGTGCTGATGAAAAGGGAAGAATTGAGGTTGTAGGATATAAATCAGGTAAAACTTATTTAAAAAGTTTGATAACACATATTAAAAAAATATTTGTATGTTTGCAAGTCTTAATAATACTTTTGGAAAAAATATCTTCCTAAAGAAATATGCAAAAAAATCATATTCCTATAGATTACGAATTGCTAATGCAGTTGAAGGATGGTAACGAAAAATCATTTTCTGTTATTTTCGATACTTATCACAGGTACTTGTATGTGTTAGCTTGCCGGTATTTAATGTCGGATAGTTATGCGGAGGATGCTGTGCAATATACCTTTATGCGTTTGTGGGAAGGAAAGGAAACTTTTGATTATAGGTCAGGGATAAAAAATTTACTATTTACCATTCTGAAAAATTATATTCTGAATGAAATCAGGCATAATAATCTGGTGATTCAAAAAAATTATGAATTGGCACAGTTATCAGAAGAGATGGAAGTAGACTTTTTGAATAAGTTAGAAAATGATGATTTTAAAACACATTTATATCGGTTAATAAATCAGTTGGCGCCTCAGAAAAGAGAAGTTTGCTTGTTGAAGATACAACAGGGAATGTCTAACCAGGAAGTGGCAGATGCCATGAATATTTCGGTACCAACGGTAAAATCTCATTATACGCAAGTAATCAAGCTGTTACGTTCACAAATGGATAAAATTATTATTGTTGTTCTGGCAATGAAGTATTTTATATAAATTACGGCATAAGACTCATACCATTTATCCTAATAACTGTTTATTAGTGTGTTAACAGGTATTTAATAATATATTTTCAATATGATAGATCCGAAAATTATTGATAAGGTTCTTTCTAAAACAGCTTCGCCTGAAGAGGCTCGTCAGGTCGCCGCATGGTTTGCTACTAATGAAGGGCAGGAATATTTTTCTCAACGATATGATAGAGAATCATACATGCTGAATGAAAAGATTATAAATGAGTGGTCCGATCATGATATTCCAACGGAGAAAATGAAGACCTTGTTTATTTCGCATCTAAAAATGCGAATACGTACTTTCCGTTTTAGGGTAGCAGCTGCAGTTTTTATTCCCTTTGTTTTTTTAGCTGGTGCATTTACATTTGTAGTTAATCGCACAGGTGTGTTTTCAAGTGAAGAATTGGCCAAAGTGACAGTTCCCTACGGTGAGCAGGTTCAGATAGTTTTACAGGATGGAACGACTGTTCAACTTAATTCTGGATCTCAGTTGCAGTATCCGAAATCATTTGGTCTTTTTACCCGTAAAGTGAAGCTAACAGGTGAAGCTTATTTCTCTGTAGCAAAAGAAAGAGGGAGGACATTTATTGTGAACCTGAATGAAATTGATGTAAAAGTGACTGGTACCAGATTTAATGCAAAAGCATACTTCACCGATAATAATATTATAGTTTCACTTGAAGAGGGCAACGTTATTGTAATGGATAAGAACGACAATGAATATCCGTTAAATGTAGGCGAGATTGCCAATTATGATCGAAATACCGGAATTTGTACCGTAAATGAGATTGAAGATATGACCTTGCATACAGCGTGGCGAACAAAAAGCCTGAATTTTTACAGGACACCACTTAAAGAAATTTTAAAAACTCTTGAGCGACAATATGATGTACAATTCTTAGTGAATGATTCATCCCTGTTGAATTATAAATTTAGTTTTTCAACCAGCAGGGTAAATGCAATCGAAATATTTGAGGAGCTGGAGAAGGTTTCAAAAATCAGATTTGCAAAAAACGGCAATAATAGTTTTAAGGTAACCACGTTGAGATAAGTTAATTTTTTGGATTTTTTTTTGTAACCTGTTGATTACAAGCTGTCTGTGGTGGGCTTTGATCAGCAGGTTTTATTTTCTTATAAATAGACTCATACTTTGTTTTATCTGATGTGTTTACTTATTATAACTTTAAAATAATAATTTTATGAAAGCAAAAAATTTACTTATTTTGGCTGCGCTGGTTATCTTTGCTAATGTTAGTGCGGAACCTGCGATCTACTATGTAGTTCCAGGGAATGAAATGACAGGTAAGGATGGTAAGTCATGGGAAAATGCAGTTACCATCTGGGATATCTATAACCATGAAACCTTATATGCTAAGAAAGATGCGAATGCAATCTGGAAGAATGGTGACGTTTTTTTCTTTGCAGGTGGTACTTACTATCCTTCATTAACAGCAGGTGGTACTGCCGGACGTATTTATCGTGGTTTTAAGTTTGTTGGAGGTTGTGATCCTGCCAAAGGTGAAATCACTGATCCTGATTACAGACCTGATTATCGGCCATCAACGATACCTACTGTTTTCTCCGGAGATCTCAATGGCAATGGTGTAGCTGACCCTGAAGATGCTCAAAACCTTATTTTTATGCGTCGTGGTTCTAACCTGAATCTGGATGCAACTGATCAATATGATCTTTCAAAGGCAACTGGGAGCAATGGAGAACTTGCTCCATTGAGAATTTATGGTTTTGAATTTAAGTGTACTTATAATGGCAATTCTTTCCCAGCATCAGAGAGTGCAGATTCACATAGTGGCTGGGGTGCAGTTTGTTCAGTTCAGGCGTGGATTGAACTCTACAACTGTAATATTCATGATACTTATGCAGAAAAAGCTTCAGGTTTAAATATCTACGGTTCAATGTATAGAGTTACTGATTGCCAGTTCTATAACAATGTAGCTGTACAGACTGGTTCCGCTTTACGTATTAATGTAAATGCAGCTTCCCGTTATACACGTGGTGTTGTTGAACGTTGTTCTTTCTATAACAACACACTTTCTGACCGATTTGGCGGTGCTATTGCACTGACTGCAGGTGAAATGTATTTGGTTAACTCAACAATTTCAGGTAACACAGCTTATTATGAAGGCGCAGGTATTGTTTCAAACGGTAGTTCTACTGCTGACCGGCGTTTACATATTATTAACTGTACTATTGCAGGTAATAACTGTACTGCGAACCCTTCAGAGCTCTATACTACAGATCCTTTGACAGGGACTGTGACAAATCCGGGTTCCTGGGTTGGTAGTGAGATTCGTTTGGCTAACGATCCTAGTTGCGAAATATGGAACTCTATCATCGTGGGTAAGGAAGAAGATGGTACTATAGCGAAAGCTCCAATTGTAATCAAGGATAGTCTCAGAGGATCAGAAAACAAAAGCTTCAAGTTATCTTTTAATGTAATTGGAAGTATGTATGCACTCATTGATGGGCAACTTCCATCACTTGATGTTGATAATTATAATTTTCAAAATGCTGAAAATAATTGGGTTGCTGTATTTGGAGCTGCAGAACTAAAAGACAATGGTGGTAGTACTATGACTATTGCTCCTAATAAGTCTTATTTTGACAATCTTAATACGAGTGGAAAGTATTGGCCTGCATATGTAAATGATGCAAATACATATGCTGCAGAAATTGCATATCATAAACTTTTCTCTGTTTCGGGTTTTGCAGTTCCTGATCTTTCTGTAGACCAAAGAAATGT
>JARKQF010000302.1 GCA_029973975.1 Paludibacter sp. | reverse complement strand
AAATGATTATCGTATTTTATACCTAAACTGGTTTTTATAACTTACCGTAGCTATCAAAAGTCTATCAAAAAGGTTTTGTCCAAAATAACGGCGGTTAAATTTGTAACAAAACTCATTGAGGTAACTTTGCAGATATTCCGGTTTTATATCGTGATACGTGTTGAGCAAAAGCCTTTTTGCATTACTGATGGCAATATGAACCCATGGTAACATTTTCCCTACTTCTTTTTTGGGAATTACTTTTGGACGGTGCTCTTTGACAATATTTTTGAGTTCGGCGTAGGAAGTAGAAGCGTCACTATCCACCGTAGATGAAAGACAAACATTCTGTTCTACAATAGGCGTGATAGTGTCTGCCAGCAGGTCTTCAATTACAATCATTTTGATGTGATTGATACTGCGGGGCTTACTGTGTTTCTTACTTTCTCCATCCTGAGGAATGCTTTCAGCCATCACAAGCACTTTGCTTTTCTTTTGGCTGCCCCTTCCGCGTTTAACGGGTTTGTTTTCTCATCATCAGGAATTTCTGTAGAGAAAAAGCCTTCGTCCAACTCAATTATTCCAGACAATTCATACTGCTCATCCCTTTTGCCCATAGCTAAGCGTAGCTTATGCAGTAAAGCCCAGATGGGTTCGTAATATTTATGTCCCAACTGGCGTTGAAGCTCGGATGCCGAAAAACTTTTCCTGGTGGAAGTCAACAAGTGCATTGCCACAAACCAGTAGCGGAATGGCAACTGGCTGCCGTGCATGACCGTATTACTACGCAAGCTTTGACGGTATTTGCATTTTTTGCATTCGTAACATTCTTTATCCGACTTCCAGTAATGATGTGTATGACCACATTTTGGACAAACAACGCCTTGTTCGTCACGAAACTCTTTCCATTTGATTTTACAGCTTTCTTCATTTGGAAATTGAGAAACAAAATTTAACAGGTTCATAGATATACCCTTGAAAATTATGAATATACAAAGATAAGCATTTTAGGCAATATATCCGATAATCATT
>JARKQF010000291.1 GCA_029973975.1 Paludibacter sp. | reverse complement strand
TATTAACTGCTCCTGCGTACGGTTATCCGTTTTTACATTTTTGACGATTCGCACAAGCATTTCTTTCAATTCTTCCAGAAACTGTCCGGCCTCGAAAGCTCCTTTTTCTATTTCCCGCAGCTTTTTTTCCCAAATACCAGTCAACTCAGCCGATTTCAATAAATCTTCCTGAATGATCTGAATCAATTCAATGCCGGTAGGGGTCGGAATCAGGTTTTTCTTTTCCTTGCGGATATAATCTCTTTTAAACAGCGTTTCAATAATAGCCGCACGTGTAGAAGGCCGTCCAATGCCGTTTTCTTTCATGGCATCTCTCAACTCTTCATTATCAACAAATTTTCCCGCAGTTTCCATAGCACGAAGTAAAGTAGCCTCGGTATAAGGACGTGGTGGCGAAGTCCATTTTTCATTCAAACCTGGCGTGTGCGGTCCCCTCTCCCCTTTTTCAAACAAAGGCAGGATGCCTGATTCCTCAGTGCTTTCCTGTTCGTCTGCATTGTCCTTGTTATTGGCAACATCTTTATTCGGATCTTCAAAAACCACCCGCCAACCGGGTTCCAAAATTTGTTTACCGGTGACTTTAAACTCCAGTTCTGCAGCTTCTCCCAACACGGTCGTAGTAGAAATTTTACATTCCGGATAGAAATTGGCTATAAAGCGTTTGGCAACCAGGTCGAAGAGTTTTCGCTCGTCAGTAGTAAGATTAACCGGAGCCACACCAGTCGGGATGATGGCATGGTGATCGGTTACTTTCTTATTGTCGAACACCTTTTTCGTTTTGGGCAATTTACTTGTCAACAAGCTCTCTGTCAGCGTGGTATAATCTTTCAATCCTTTCAGGATTCCCGAAATTTTCGGGTAGATATCCTCACTCAGATAGGTGGTATCCACACGCGGATAGGTGGTGATTTTTTTCTCGTACAGCGATTGGATGAGTTTCAGCGTTTCATCTGCCGAGAAAGCAAACTTCTTATTACATTCCACCTGCAATGAGGTCAGATCGAACAAACGGGGAGCCGATTCGGTGCCTTTCTTTACCACAATGTCAATAACCTGAAAATCGGATTCTTGTATCTTTTGCAGCAATTCTTTTCCTTCCTCTTCCGAAGCAAATTTACCTTTTGAGCAGGAAAAAACCGTATCACGATATACCGTTTTGAGTTCGAAGTATTTTTCCGGTTTGAAGTTTTCAATTTCGAGGTGACGGTTCACAATCAGAGCTAAAGTAGGTGTTTGCACTCGACCAATTGATAACACCTGTTTGTTTCTGCCATATTTCAGGGTATACAGCCGCGTAGCATTCATCCCGAGAAGCCAGTCACCAATAGCCCTCGACAAACCAGCCTCGTACAGGCGTTGGTATTGTTTTTCATCTTTTAGGCTTTTAAAGCCCTCGCGAATCGCATCTTCAGTCAGGGATGAAATCCAGAGGCGTTTCACCGGCGCTTTACATAAAGCTTTCTGTAACACCCACCGCTGAATCAGCTCCCCCTCCTGTCCCGCATCCCCACAATTAACGACTTCATCAGCAACAGTCACCAAACTCTTTATGACACTGAATTGCTTTTGCACACCACTATTATCCATTACCTTGATACCGAAACGCTGCGGAATCATGGGGAGCATACTCAACGCCCACGATTTCCATTCCGGCGCATATTCATGTGGCTCCAGCAGTCCGCACAAATGTCCGAATGTCCAGGTTACCTGATATCCATTTCCTTCAAAATAGCCATCCTTCCTGGTTTTAGCGCCAAGAATATCAGCCAGATCACGGGCAACAGAGGGTTTTTCAGCAATACAAACAATCATG